>CAINLV010000073.1 GCA_903850565.1 uncultured Actinomycetes bacterium | reverse complement strand
CTAGCAGGGCTGGGTGGGGCTGTTCACGTTCTTGGTAGCCAATACGCGCTAACTGCAGATATTGGTGGCTCCTTTGGATTTGATGCGATTACCGTTGCGCTGTTAGGAAGAGCAAAGCCTTTTGGAACAGTCTTAGCTGCGCTGCTATTCGGCGCTCTTCGTACGGGCGGCCGCACTATGCAGTCCAACACAACAACACCACTCGATATCGTTCTTGTTATTCAAGCACTCATTGTTCTTTTCATCGCATCACCTACTTTGGTCCGCATGCTATTTAAAGTGAAGAATTTGAAAACCGATGCCGCCATGACTGCGAAGGGTTGGAACGGATAATGGTTCTCACAAATGTGCAGAAGCGCCAACTTCGACTTATCGCAGTAATATTTCTATTGTTGCTTGCTGAGTTATATGCATTTGGCTTTGCTAAAGCATCCGCCAATAAGACAACTTTTGGATTTCAACTTGGTAAGGAATGGGTAATTATTCACGAATGGGTAATTCAATCCACTACTGGTTCAAAGATTTTCTCAGGACTTGGAATTCTGGCTGCCGCTCTTGGAGTATTTCTCGTTCGAGCAAATAGATCTCCACTGGCAGGCACTTCCATTGCTGCGTTCTCACTTCTCATGTCATTTCTATGTTGGGCAGCTAATGGCAAATTTATTCCACTAACTGGTCTCCTCCAAGGCAGTTTGTTGCTGGCCGTTCCCCTTATTTTCGGATCGATGTCGGGCTTACTGTGCGAACGCTCTGGGGTAATCAATATTGCGATTGAAGGACAGCTACTCGCTGGCGCATTTGCAGCCGGAGTTGTGGCTAGCCTGACTCACAAAACAACATGGGGGCTTTTGGTAGCGCCGTTGGCCGGAGCGCTGATCTCACTCTTACTTGCAACTTTCGCTATTAAATTTTCAGTTGACCAAGTGATTCTTGGATTCGTACTCAATGTGCTGGTCATTGGCCTTACCGACTTCTTATATAAAAAGCTTCTTATTCCTTATGCGCAGACATGGAACACTGGGCCATCCTTTGCCAGATTACAAATTCCAGTTCTTGGAAAATTACCAATTATTGGTCCTATCCTCTTTGATCAAACCATCATTGTCTATCTGATGTACGTCATTGTTGGCGTAGTAACTTTCTCACTCTTTAAAACTAAATGGGGTTTGCGAACGAGAGCCATTGGTGAACATCCAGAAGCTGCTGACTCTGTAGGAATTGATGTAAATAAGCTTCGTTTCCGCAATGTCATTGTCGCTGGACTTGTTTCAGGGCTAGGTGGGGCATATTTCACTGTTGGATCTGTTGGTAGTTTCGGAAAAGAGATGACGGCCGGTGCTGGTTTCATTGCTCTAGCAGCTCTCATTTTTGGAAAATGGACTCCTATGGGTGCTGTGATGGCCGGACTTCTTTTTGGGTTTGCGGATAACCTCTCTGGAACGCTCTCGATTATCGGTGTATCAATACCATCAGAATTTATGTTGATGGTTCCATACATTGCGACAATCATTGCGGTCTCTGGACTAGTTGGGCGAGTCAGGGCTCCAGCTGCCGATGGTGTTCCGTACTCGCGTGGTAGTCACTAGTGACAATTGAGTCAAACATGTCGATGATTGATTGGGAATTATTACACCGCGAAGCAAAAGCAATAATGAGCAAGGCTTACGCGCCATATTCGAAGTTTCCAGTTGGCGTTGCTGCGCTGGTTAGTGATGGTCGAATTGTTACGGGATGCAATGTCGAAAATGCCAGTTACGGATTAGGTCTCTGTGCCGAATGTGGATTAGTTTCTAATCTCCTTTCTTCCGGTGGAGGCCGCCTTATAGCGGCAGTTTGTGTCGATGGCGAAGGCAATTTCCTTTCACCATGTGGCCGATGTCGCCAACTTCTTTTTGAACATGGTGGCAATAACTTACAATTCATGACACCTGACGGCCCGGCACCGATGTCGACGCTTCTGCCTTGGGCTTTTGGTCCAGCGGATTTGGATGACTATAGGAGCCAGCATTGACTGAGCCATTTGCTGCCGTTGAAGTAATCAGTGCGAAGCGAGATAAGCAAGAACTCTCCGATGCTCACATTGACTGGATCATCGATGCATACACTCGCGGAGTTGTAGCCGACGAGCAAATGTCTGCGCTATTGATGGCAATTCTCCTGAATGGAATGAACTCTCGCGAAATTTCTCGATGGACTGATGCGATGATTAATTCAGGTGAGCGAATGAATTGGTCTGTACTATCACGCCCTACAGTTGATAAACATTCAACCGGTGGTGTTGGCGACAAAATAACTTTACCGCTAGCTCCACTTGTTGCAGCATGTGGTGGCGCAGTTCCACAACTTTCTGGACGCGGCCTTGGACACACAGGTGGAACACTAGATAAGTTGGAATCCATCCCAGGATGGAGGGCATCGCTATCTAATGAGGAGATGCTCAAAGTACTTGAAGATGTTGGAGCTGTTATTTGTGCAGCAGGTGCGGGCTTAGCTCCGGCCGATAAAAAATTATATGCACTACGCGATGTAACAGCCACAGTCCAAGCCATTCCTCTTATTGCATCGAGCATTATGAGTAAAAAAATCGCCGAGGGAACGAGTGCGCTGATTTTGGATGTAAAGACCGGATCTGGTGCATTCATGAGTAATCCGGATGATGCCCGCGAATTGGCTCGAACAATGGTTGAGCTAGGAAAGCGCGCTGGAGTCAGAACTCGAGCACTTGTTACAGCAATGGATGTTCCACTTGGGTTAACCGCTGGAAATGCGCTAGAAGTGCGTGAATCTGTTGAGGTTCTAGCTGGTGGCGGTCCTGCTGATGTTGTTGAACTAACTTTGATTCTTGCTCGCGAGATGTTAGATGCAGCAAAAATTAGGCCACTCATGGATCCTGCCGATGCCCTCAAGAATGGCGCTGCAATGGATCACTGGCGTCGGATGATTGCCGCACAAGGCGGAGATCCTGATGGAAAGCTTCCCGTAGCGAAGGAGAAGCAACAATTCCTTGCTCCTACTTCTGGCGTAGTAACAAAAATGGATGCAATGGCCGTTGGCTTAGGTGCATGGCGCTTAGGTGCGG
>CAINLV010000072.1 GCA_903850565.1 uncultured Actinomycetes bacterium | reverse complement strand
TTATATTCCACTGATTCCACGCCTGGGTGGTAATAGGGAGGCACCTTGGCATCAATTTGCTCATCAGGAATTGGAATATGAAGTCGATCCCGGAACTGAATCAAATCTTCGTGGCTCATCTTCTTCATCTGGTGCGTTGCATTTCTGCCTTCGAAGTGCGAGCCCAAGGTCCAACCCTTAATGGTTTTTGCCAAAATTACAGTAGGGCGACCATTGTGTTCGGTTGCTGCTTTGTAGGCGGCATAAAGCTTGCGGTAATCGTGACCACCGCGACGAAGACCCCAAATTTGTTCATCACTCCAGCCTTCAACTAATGCGGCTGTTCGTGGATCGCGTCCAAAGAAGTTATCCCGTACATAGCCACCACTTTCGGCTTTAAATGTTTGGAAGTCACCGTCTTTTGTTCGGTTCATCAAATCAACAAGAGCGCCTTCATTATCTTTTGCAAGTAGCGGATCCCACTGGCGGCCCCAAACAACTTTGATGACATTCCATCCTGCGCCGCGGAACATGGATTCCAATTCCTGAATAATCTTTCCATTACCGCGAACTGGACCATCTAACCGCTGCAAATTACAGTTGATGACAAAAGTTAAATTATCCAAACCTTCGCGTGCTGCCAAACTGATTGCGCCAAGAGTTTCTGGCTCATCTGTTTCACCATCGCCAAGGAAAGCCCAGACATTTTGATCGCTGGTGTCTTTGATGCCACGACCTTGGAGGTAGCGATTAAAACGCGCCTGATAAATCGCATTCAATGGGCCGATTCCCATGGAGACTGTGGGGAATTGCCAGAAGTCCGGCATAAGTCGGGGATGCGGATACGAGGAGAGTCCACCACCATCGTGTGAGAGTTCCTGTCTGAATCCATCCATCTGCTTTTCGGAGAGTCTGCCTTCTAGAAAAGCGCGGGCGTACATTCCCGGACTTGCATGTCCTTGGAAGAAAATCTGATCTCCGCCACCGGGGTGATCCTGGCCGCGGAAGAAGTGGTTAAAGCCAACTTCATAGAGCGATGCTGAAGACGCATAGGAAGAGATGTGTCCGCCGACGCCAATTCCGGGACGTTGTGCTCGATGCACCATTACTGCCGCGTTCCAGCGCATCATGCGCCGTACTTTCTGTTCAATATCTTCATCACCTGGGAAATCTGGTTCAGCTGATGGCGGGATCGTGTTGATGTAATCGGTTGCTCGAAGTTCAGAAACTCCAAGATCTTTGCCTTGGGCATGATTGAGAAGCGAAAGCATCAGGTATCGAGCCCGTACCGGTCCGGCATTCTCCAAGACGGCGTTGAGGGATTGGTGCCACTCGGCCGTTTCTTGTGGATCGGTATCGATCAATTGATCGATTAAATGGCTGGGCGCCTTAAAGTTATTGCTCATGCCCCTATCTTTCCCCCGGTTGGGTATTTCGGCATATTTAACGGCTCGGCAGTGAGCACTAACGTCTAAATCTAGTCCAAGTTTAGAGATATATACGACTAGAGGTTTTTCCCAGAAACCCTTGCGAAAGGCTCCAAGGTTGGGTGGACTATGCCCATGAAGGAGGTTTCGGCTTGAACTCATCCAGCCAGATTCCGGGTACGGCTACCGGAGCGGTAAGTGCAGTTGATCGAATGGGAATCGAATCCGGCCATCTGGTTTTAGAGGTGGGGCTTGATAGCGATTGTGCCCAGGACCTGCGTCAATCAATCATTTCAAAGTCCGGGAACGAGCTCCTAGGCGCCGATTCCAATGAGGTCGTAGATGCGGTTTTGATCTGGTGGCGCGAGGACGATGGCGACTTGGTCGATGAACTAGTAGACGCCCTCACCTTTCTCTCTGAAGCCGGCTCCATCTGGTTATTGACCCCGAAAGCTGGACGGGTAGGGCATGTGGAACCGAGCGATATTCAAGATGCCGCACCCACCGCTGGGTTGAGCCAGACCGTGACCTTTTCATGCGCCTCAGATTGGGTGGCAACGCGGTTGGTTGCCCGTAAAACCAGTCGGAAGTAGGCCCTTCGCTCTTTCTCAAGCTCGTTCGGAAAAATCATCTGTCGATATGTAGGCTTGCCCCTTCAACACTTTCGAAAGGTTCTCCATGGCGCTTGAAATTGGCAGTATCGCACCAGATTTCGCATTAAAAGATCAGCATGGCCAGGTCGTTTCGCTCTCCTCATTTAAGGGTCAGAAGAACGTGGTTCTTCTCTTTTACCCATTTTCCTTTACCGGGACCTGCACCGGCGAGCTATGTGCCATGAGAGATGATCTCAGCGCGTTTCAGAACGACGATGCCGAACTTTTGGCCGTTTCCTGCGATAGCCCCTTCACTCAGCGAGTTTTTGCCGAAAAAGAAGGCTATAACTTCCCAGTTCTCTCCGATTTCTGGCCACATGGAGCAGTTGCTTCCGCATACGGAATCTTCAATGAAGAGAAGGGTTGCGCTATTCGGGGCACCTTTATTATCAACAAAGAGGGCGTTATTGCCTGGACCGTCATCAATGGCATGGGCGATGCCCGAAATGCCGGGGATTACAAAGCAGCGCTAGCCGCGCTCAAATAAATAAGCGGAGTTTCGGCTCCCTTTTTGTGGCTTGCCCCTTCGCTAGTAGAGTGGGGCGCTCGCGAACTCTTCGACCTTCCCATCCGGGAGATGGTTGATGGCTAGCGAGTTTGGGTGCTTAGCTCAGTGGTAGAGCGCCTCGTTTACACCGAGGATGTCGGGGGTTCGAAACCCTCAGCGCCCACCAATTAATTGGTGGTTTAAGTTCCAGCAGTTAGCACGGCCAGAATTACACAGCGAGAGTTAGATTTTCCAAGCGATGGGAGGCCTCTATGAAAGCATCGGCCCAATCTCAATCTCTTCTCATTGAACTACAACTTATCGACAACGCCCTGGTAGGTGCCGCAAATCGACTTCGCGCTATTCCAGAGCGAGAACAAATCACAGCCATTCTGACTCGCCTGGCAAAGAGCGCGGAAGAGTTAGCAGTCGTGGAAGCCGAACTTGCCGATGTGACTATCGATCTTCGTCGCAGTGAAATTGATGTTGAGCAAGTTGCCGAGCGGATGAAGAAAGATGATCTTCGTCTTTCCTCTGGGGGAGCTTCGCCAAAGGAGTTGGAATCCTTGCAGCATGAACTAGTTTCTCTGGCAAAGCGCAAGTCTGAGTTAGAAGATACTGAGTTGGAAATCATGCTTCGCCACGATTCGGTAAAGACCCGCGTTGAAGAATTGCGCAGTGATGAAGTGGGTTTACAAAAGTTAGAACTTGAGTTGAATGTTCGTTTAGAAAATTCAGTCGCTGAAATCGAAAAAGAAATTGCGGTAAAAAAAGCCGAGCGAATCGCACTTACTCCGCAAATAGAGCAACCACTATTGGATCTATATGAAAAAGTTCGCACCAGTAATTCTGGAATGGGCGCCGCATTATTAGTAGGAAATACCTGTAAAGGCTGCAATTTAGCGATCAATGCCATTGAAGTTGAACGGATTAAAACTTTAGAAGCGGATGAAGTTCTTCGATGTGAAGAGTGCCGAACAATTTTGGTTCGCATATAAATATGTCTCGTACTTTTATTGTCACTGCCGATGGCGGTTCGCGTGGAAATCCTGGACCAGCAGCTTTCGGTTCTGTCGTTTATGAAGGCACTAAAGTTTTGGCCGAAATCGGCGAAACCATTGGCATCGCATCCAATAATGTTGCCGAATACAGTGGATTAGTTGCTGGATTGAAGGCGGCTCATGCAATTGACCCTGAGGCTAATATCGACGTCCGTATGGATTCAAAGTTAGTTGTTGAGCAAATGTCAGGTCGTTGGCAGATTAAGCACCCAGATATGCGGGAGCTGGCAAAACAAGCTCGTTCCATACACCCCATGCATTTAATAACTTTTACTTGGATTCCTCGGGAGATGAATTCCCATGCAGATCGCTTGGTTAACAAAGCGCTGGATGGGGAGATTGTTTTCAGCCCTGGAGCGAAAGGCCCAGTTCGTCAGAACTATTTAACTGAACGGTTATTATCTGACGAAAAACCAACAACTATCTATTTGATACGTCACGGCGAAACTATCTTGACGCCGGAACGTCGTTTTTCAGGAGATGGAGATTTAGATCCTGAATTAACTTCAGTTGGTTTGGCGCAAGCCAATGCCGTTGCAAAAGCCATTGCGCTAAGAAAACCAGAAGTGCTTATTGCGTCCCCATTGCAACGAACTCGCCAGACCGCAGCGGCAGTTACTGAGGCCACAGGTTTAAGTCCACTCTTTGATTCAACGTGGCGTGAGTGCGGATTCGGGTTGTGGGACGGACTTTCCATTGCTGAAGTGGAAGATCAATTTCCTGATGAATACGAACAATGGTTGGCGTCTGCCTCTTATGCCCCACCTGGGGGAGAGTCCTATGATCAAGTAGCGCTTCGAATTGAAGAGTCTTTAACCCATTTGGCGTTGCACTATCCCGGACAGACTGTTGCGGTTGTGACACATAACGGCGTCATTAAGACCGCTGCGATGTTGGCGATGGGCGCATCATCGGAAAGTGTTTTTCATTTAGATGTGCAACCTTGCAGTATTTCCACGCTTTTGATCTGGCCATCAGATGGGTTACGAGCAATAAAGAGTCTTAACGAACGCAGCCACATTAATTAGTGCCAGCACCAGTTTTTCATTGCATTCTGGTATCTGTTACATTGATCGAAGTATTAAATTAATTGCATGAGTTCAATAGAAATTACAACAAAAGGTGAACACGGACCAGCCCATAAATGCACTTGTGGTCATGGCGATAGTTCGGAGATTCCTGTTCTCAATGCAACATTAATTCCTAAGCAAATTCGGCATGCTGCCATTATCGGAGCGCTTGAATCACTAAAACCCGGCTTTGGGATGATCGTTCAAACAGGCCACAAACCAGCGCCTTTGTTGGCGCAGATCGAGCATAAATTTCCTGGCAAGTTTGAACTTACCTTCCCGGTTCAAGATCAAGATATGTGGCACAGTAAATTTGTTCGATTAGAGAACGGTAATATCTAACTTCCAACTTTGCTTTCCGTGAAAGGGAATTAGTTCGCAGGCGAAATCTTTGCTCAGCGCTTTGTAAAGTTCGTAAGGTGTTCGCGGATTGCTTTTCATCATCAGTATGGCGCGTGCGACTTCACCACGAGTTTTCTTCGATAAGTGCGTGATAACTTTCTTGATGCCATTGGCTTCTGTAAAGACTCGAATAGAAACTGTTATCCGTGGATCAGGATTCCAGACACCCAAATAACTGGAAGATCGACAATCCACAATCAATTCCGCGTCAATATTGTTCAGCGCCAAAGTTATTGGTTCTTTCCATCGTCTAATCGAAATCTTTTCTTTATATACCGGAATTTTGTCAGAACATCGAAGAAGACCGAAGAGCGCTGAAATTATGACTATGGACTCCTTTCCTCTTGCAATCGCTTCCTTGCTTAATTCGCTCCAGCCCAGCGCTTGATAAAGCACGCCAGAGTAAACGGCCATTGCTTGTTCAGTGGGCAGAGAGAGGTATTTGGGAGTCAGCAGTTCTTCTCGACGTGACGTCAGTTGATCGGCAAAGGAGAGTCGCGAAAGATTAAGCACCTCTCCGCTTTCGGGAGTTCGCTTCTTTTCGCTTGGCGGTAACAAGATCAGCATCGAGGTGAAGATTACGCGCTTATCGAGTGGGGACATCTCAAGTAGACTTGCCTTGAAGAGTCGCCTGGATCACCGCGTTGTACCTAGTGCACCGAGGAAAGTCCGGACTCCGCAGAGCAAGGTGGTGGGTAACGCCCACCCGGGGCAACCCGCGGGATCAGTGCCACAGAAATTAAACCGCTTCTAGCAATAGAAGTAAGGGTGAAACGGTGGTGTAAGAGACCACCA
>CAINLV010000071.1 GCA_903850565.1 uncultured Actinomycetes bacterium | reverse complement strand
CCTTGAGTACCAGTTGCACCTTGAGTACCAGTTGCACCTTGAGTACCAGTTGCACCTTGAGTACCAGTTGCACCTTGAGTACCAGTTGCACCTTGAGTACCAGTTGCACCTTGGGCACCAGTATCGCCTTGAACTCCAGAGTCACCAGTCATGCCGGGTGCACCTTGAGCACCAGTTGAACCTTGGGCACCTTGTGAACCAGTCGCGCCTTGTGAACCTTGTGAACCTTGTGAACCAGTTGCACCTTGGGCACCTTGGGCACCTTGTGAACCTTGGGCACCTTGTGAACCTTGTGAACCAGTCGCACCTTGTGAACCTTGGGCACCTTGAGCACCTTGGGTACCTTGAGCACCTTGAGCACCGGTATCGCCTTGGGCACCAGTTGGGCCTTGGCTCTGTGCGGCTAGTTGCCAGTAAGCGGTTTGAGTTCCTGGGTTTCTATTAAGACTGTCTTGAATAGCGACGTAAATTCCCCAGCTGGTGCCAACACCAGAAGGATCGAATGTTACGAAATCGCCTTGAATATAAGGAAGATCTGGAGTCCATGTGGCGAATGAACCAGTAGTTGCGTTTGCAGAGTCGGAGAACATGTGGGAGATGGATCCCCATGGCATGCCACCAACCTGGCTCATCGCGGCGCCAGCAACAACGGCGCTCATTACTATCTTGCGCTGTTTTGCAAGGCGGCGACGGCGACGTTCCCGCTTCTGCTGACTGCGTTTTTCTGTAGTCATCTTTCCCCATTCCTTTGAGATAAACGTGCATGACGACATTGCATGCCGTTACCTGCCGAATAATGCCCTCTCTGGCTCTTGGAAGTCATGAAAAGACCGGTCAAATGTCTTTATTGACTGGTTAAACATTTGCTAGTATTTGGTGAGTAAATCCAATGAATTAAGAAAAAACTGAGCCTGTGGTGCGGGAATCCAAGCCAGTAAGTCCTCTTTGTCCGAGTCTATTCGGTCAATTGAGAGAAAGACCGGGGTGGGAGGGTCATGTTCGTTCAGCAACTCAATGAGCTCATCACTGATCTCTCCGACCCTGAAACTTCCCCGTTCACGATCTCCCGGTTGTTAACAATCAAGACGCTCTCTCGGTTAGATGTGGTCTCAGTAGTTTTTCACGAGGTCACCGCATCGGCAACACTTAAGAAAGTTTCTTCATTCGGAATAAGCGATCCGGAATTAGCCAGTTGGACGGAATTGCCGCTCTCATCAAAATTTCCGATTACTGACTCCATTAAACAGAACAAAGTTGTCTGGCTGACCGGAACAAATAGTTGGAAGAAAAATTATCCCCAATGGGAAAGTTTTCCACATCTAAATGAAGCTAAAACTTTTATCTCAGTACCGCTCGTGAAATTTACCTCACCAGTTGGAACTATCGGATTCTTTTCTAGTCGTGAAATTGAATCTGAACCACAACTTGAGGCTTACCTACTTACCGTGGCCAAATTAGTCTCGTTTGTTCTTTATCGAAATACCAATTATGCAATGACTACTCCACGACGAGGTCTGCCCGATGTAACCAAGAGTCGAACTTTAGGCCCACGGAAAAAGCAAGTTCTCAACCTAATCTCCCAGAACAAAACCAACTCGCAAATTGCTGACCTGTTGGGTTTTAGCGAATCCACTATTCGCCAAGAGACAATTCAAATTTACGAAATCCTTGGAGTTTCTGGCCGAGTTGAGGCGCGTAACCGTTGGATCAATAACCCGGACGAATTTTCGTGATGTTACTGCACCAAAAATCAATTTTTTGCTCGCGTATTAATACATCCTCAAGGTAGCCTGCAGACATGAATGAGAAATCTGGCACCCGAACCCATGACCTTCCAACTCCGCAACTGATTGCCGAGTTTATGAAAACAGGTTGGGCGCCTTCACCTCTTGAGGGAATCACTCCCTCAACGGTAATTCCATTCTGCGAATCACGTCGAGAAATCTTGTCCAAGAAATATCCTGGAATTCGTTTGATCTTGCCTGCTGGTAGCGCAAAAGTTAGAAGCAATGACACTGACTATCGGTTTAGACCACATACTGCTTTTGCATACTTCACCGGCATAACTGGCAGTGATGCGCTACCAGATTCGGTTCTTATTTTGGAACCCAACGATGCTGGTCATGAGGCGCTGCTTTTTGTTCATCCACGATCTGCACGCGATACCGACGATTTTTATCGTGATGCTAAACATGGGGAATTCTGGGTAGGACGTCGAATGACGGTTGAAGAGACTGAACTTAGATATGGCATTCCAGTACGGCATATTGATTCGGTTTCCGAATTTCTTTCTGATGAAAAAGAAGCGTTGATCGTTCGTGGTGAAGATCGATCGTTGGATAAGCAAATCGAAAAAAGAAAGAAGAAGGAAGCAGAATTCTTAACTACAGTCTCGGAAATGCGGTTAATAAAGGATAATTTCGAAATTGCTGAAATGCAGAAAGCGGTAGATGCAACCAATCGTGGCTTTGCAGATATGGTCAGGGTCCTGCCGGCTGCAATTCAAGTACCTAGAGGTGAACGCATAATCGAGGGTGCTTTTTTTGGTCGTGCTCGCCTTGAAGGCAATGACATTGGATACGACACAATTGCAGCTTCGGGTTCGCATGCTTGTATTTTGCATTGGATTAAAAATGATGGTGATGTGTTGCCTGGTGATTTGATTCTGATCGACGCTGGTATTGAAGTTGAATCTTTCTACACTGCAGATATCACCCGAACTCTTCCGGTCAACGGGAAGTTTTCACCGGCGCAACGAATAATTTGCAAGTTAGTTTACGAAGCTCAGCGAGCTGGAATAGCAGCGGTAAAACCTGGTGCAAGTTTTCGCGACTTTCACAACGCCGCACAGAAAGTGCTGGCTGAAGGGTTGGCCGAACTTGGTGTCTTGCCAATTTCAGCCGAGGAATCGTTGAAGCCAGATGCGGGGCTACACCGACGATGGACGGTTCATGGAACGGGCCATATGTTAGGAATGGATGTACACGATTGCGCTCATGCTCGAGAAGATCAGTACCCGAAGGCAATATTGAAACCAGGAATGGTTCTCACTGTTGAGCCAGGTATTTATATCCATCCAGATGATGAACTTTTCCCAATCGAATATCGCGGTATTGGTGTTCGAATCGAGGATGATGTTGTCGTGACGGAAACAGGTTGCAGAGTATTAAGTAGCAATCTCCCAAGCCATCCCGATGAAGTTGAAGTTTGGATGTCGAACTTACTTCGAGGCTAAATACATCTTTCTAAAGTGCCGCTCCCAGAGCTGCTGCGGCAATTCCTAAAACAAGTGTCAGAGCTAAATAAAGCCATGCCATTTTGAAATGCTTCTTATTAAAGAGGTTGTGGGCTTCAACTGCGAAGGTAGACCAGGTTGTAAATGCGCCAGCAAATCCAGTTCCAAATATCAGTGGGGTATTTCCATGGGAAGTAATCACTAACCCAAGTACGAAAGAACCCAAAACATTAATAAGTAAAGTTTCAAATGGAATCAAAGAAGAATGAAACTTCTTTATATAGGAATCTAAAATGTATCTTGTCGGCGCGCCTACGCCGGCGCCAAGTGCAATGTATAAGCCTCTCATCTGGTACTCATTCGATTGTTGAGAAGCGTTGATGTAAGAAAGATAAGAAAATATGAACCAGCGATGGATGCGAAAGCGTAAATAAGCGCCCCTGAATAATTGCTCGCCTTTAGATAATCATCGATCTTCACCGCAAAGGCAGAATATGTTGTAAACCCGCCACAGAATCCCGAACCCAAAGCTGGCCGCCACCACCATCTTGGACTTTGGTGGTTGGTTGAATAAATCAATAAATATGCCAAAAGTATTGAACCCAGGTAATTCACCAACAAAGTCGCCCATGGAAAGCCATGGTCGGGAATTGCCACTGAGAGTCCCCATCTAAGCAAGGAACCAATTACCCCGCCGACGGCAACTACGCCGACATTTCTTACTTGTATCGTGGCTTAACCAGGGTTTTGTTGAGAACTGATGAGACCAAACTGATAACCAGTGAGGCAAGTAGCGCGGACCAAAAATTCTTGACATCTAAGGCGCTGCTCCACCGGGCGGTAAGCATCAACATGGCGGCATTTATCACGAAGGCGAAGAGCCCCAGAGTTAAAAGGACTGCCGGAAGCGCTAGGACTTTCAAAATGGACCCTAAGACGCTATTTATCAGCCCAAAGAGCAAGGCAACCCAGAGGAATTTCCAAGCACCGCCATTGACGGTAATTCCTGGAACCAACGCAGTCGCGACCCATACAGCTAGAGCAAGAATTCCCCACCTGGTAAGTAATTTCATGCCTTAAAGGATACCGTCACGCTTCCTGATTTTGGAGCCTAACCAGCGCGCTGGATCGTATTTAACGTCCACAACTCGCTCTTTCATAGGAATGATCGCGTTGTCGGTGATTCGGATGTGCTCAGGGCAGACCTCAGTACAACATTTTGTAATGTTGCACATTCCCAGACCGTGCTCTTCTTGCGCCTTCTGCTTACGATTTCGCAACATATCCAGGGGATGCATATCTAGTTCAGCTATCCGGATGAAGAAGCGCGGACCAGCAAAGGATTTCTTATTTTCTTCGTGATCGCGAATAACGTGACAGGTATCTTGGCAGAGGAAACATTCAATGCATTTTCGAAATTCCTGGCTTCGCTCCACATCAACCTGAGCCATGCGGGCTTCGCCAGCTTTCAATTCTGCAGGTGCTTCATAGGCTGGGATTTCCATTGCTTTCTTGTAATTGAAAGAAACATCGGTTACTAAGTCTTTAATTACTGGGAAAGCACGAAGTGGGGTCAAGGTAATTGTTTCATCTTCTTCAAAACTGGCGACTCGGGTCATGCAGGCAAGACGTGGCTTTCCATTGATCTCCATGGAACAAGATCCGCATTTACCGGCCTTACAGTTCCATCGAACTGCCAGATCATTCATTTGATCGGCTTGGACTCGGTGAATTACATCCAGCACTACTTCGCCCTCATTGGCATCAACCACAACATCTTGTAAACCACCGTCGGTGGAGTTACCGCGCCAAATTCGCAACTTTAATTTACGAGCCATTAGTTGGAACCACCTTTCGCAATTTCTTCGGATGTCATGTACTTCTCTAATTCGTGAATATCGAATAAATCGAAGAGTTCTTTTGGCATGCTCGGCAAACTTTGTTGTTTAACATTTACTTGATTGCCGTCAAAACTGCTGATGTGATTTACCTGGCGCCAAGTGGCATTCATCCCTGGGAAATCGTCACGGGTATGACCGCCTCGAGATTCTTCGCGAAGCAGCGCAGATTTCGCGGTGCTTTCGGCAACCAACAACATATTGTCCAAGTCGAAGATTAAATGGAAACCTGGATTGAAGAGTCGCTCTCCGCCGACAGTAACATTGGCAGCTCGTTGACGAATTTGAGCAATTTTTGAAATTGCTTCTTCGATCTCCGATTTGGTTCGGATAATGCCAATCAAGTTATGTGCTACTTCTTGAAGTTCTTGATGCAGGGCGTATGGATTTTCGCCACCTTCCTGCTTGAACGGCTTCTCAATTTTTTCTTGAGCAGTGTGGATTGAAGTTTCCGAAACCGGGTTAGCGGCGCCGCCCTTCACATAATCAACCGCGCCAATTCCGGCTCGGCGACCGAAGACTAAGAGATCTGAAAGCGAGTTCCCACCCAAGCGATTAGAACCATGCATTCCGCCAGCAACTTCACCGGCCGCAAATAATCCCGGAACTCCTACAGCTGCAGCAGAATCAGGATCGACTTCAACTCCACCCATGACGTAATGGCAGGTTGGACCTACCTCCATCGCTTCTTTTGTAATGTCTACGCCAGCTAATTCGTAAAATTGGTGCCACATAGAGGGCAACTTCTTCTTAATGACATCCGCCGGCAGACGCTTGGATACATCTAGAAATACCCCACCGTGTTCGGTTCCGCGACCGGCTTTGACCTCGGAGTTAATTGCGCGAGCAACTTCATCTCTTGGTAACAATTCTGGTGGGCGACGATTGTTGGCTTGGTCGGTATACCAACGATCAGCCTCTGCTTCGTTATCTGCGTACTTATCCTTAAAAACATCCGGAATGTAATTAAACATAAAGCGAATGCCATCAGTGTTAGTAAGTACTCCACCATCACCACGAACCGATTCAGTAACTAATAATCCTCGAACTGAAGGAGGCCAGACCATTCCAGTTGGATGGAATTGTAAGAATTCCATATCCACTAAATTCCCACCGGCTTTCAAGGCAAGTGCATGGCCATCGCCGGTGCCTTCCCAAGAATTGGAAGTGATCTTAAATGTCTTACCAACGCCACCAGTTGCAAGAATCACGGCTGGTGCTTCGAAGAGAACTTCCTTGCCACTTTCGCGCCAATATCCGTAGGCTCCAGAAACCTTGCCATTGTCCTTCAAAATATCGGTAACAGTTAGTTCAGCAAAAACTTTGATAAAGCTTTCAGCATCTCCATGATCGCGCGCATCTTTTTGTTGCAGTGCAACTATGCGTTGTTGCATGGTTCGGATCAGTTCCAGACCGGTTCGGTCACCCACGTGAGCAAGTCGAGGATATTCGTGACCGCCAAAGTTTCGCTGCGAAATTTTTCCTTCTTTGGTGCGGTCGAAGAGCGCACCCCACATTTCCAATTCCCATACGCGCTCGGGAGCCTCTTTGGCATGCAACTCCGCCATTCGGTAGTGATTGAGGAATTTTCCACCGCGCATCGTGTCTCTAAAGTGCACCATCCAGTTATCACTGTCATTGACGTTACCCATTGAAGCGGCAACACCACCTTCAGCCATAACGGTATGTGCTTTACCAAATAGCGATTTGCAAATGATCGCGACTCGAAGTCCAGCTTCGCGCGCTTCAACAGCGGCGCGTAGCCCTGCTCCGCCGGCACCAATAACAACAATGTCGTACTTATAACGTTCTAATGAATTGCTCATGGTTCTCGCTTAGAAAAAGTAGAGGTTGGTAATGGACCCGGCAGAAACTTGGCGCACATAAAGATCGCATAGTGCAACACCAAATAGTGAAACCCAAGCGAAGTTCTGATGCTTATGATTCAAGATCGAAACGTAGGTCCATAACTTATAGCGGACCGGATGCTTCGAAAAGTTTCGCAAACGACCACCGATTGTATGGCGACAGGTATGACATGAGGCGGAATACAACCAAAGGAATGTTGCGTTAGCTAGAAGCACTAACGTACCGATACTCATGTGGCCCCATTGTTTATCAGGATTTCTAAAAGCAAGAATGGCATCAACCGACAAGATCACATTGAAAACCAACCCGGCATAAAAGAACCAGCGGTGAGCATTTTGCAAAATCAATGGTGAACGAGTTTCGCCGGTGTATTTGGCATGTGGTTCGGCCACAGCACAGGCTGGTGGTGACATCCAGAAGGCGCGGTAGTAAGCCTTACGGTAGTAGTAACAAGTCATTCGGAAACCCAATGGGAAAATCAGAATAAAGAGCGAAGGTGAAAATGTCGCGCCGAAGACATGGAATATTCCAAAAGGTCTTCCTAAGAGTGAGGAACCTTTAACGCACGCATCGGAAAGACAAGGTGAGTAGAAAGGTGAAATCAATGGCTCTGCGAAATAATGGGCATTTTCAAAGGCCCGAAATGTGGCATAGACAATGAAGGAAAGAAGAACAAAGACGGTGAGCGCTGGTTGCAGCCACCATCGATCTGTTCGTAAAGTTTTTTCGGCGATTTTTGCTCGTCCGCCCGAGAACACCCCTGTTGCCACTGAACTCTCCTTTGACTTCACTTGCCTACCTGATGCATTGGCATAGATAGGTGAAGTTTCCTAGTTTGGCGGCGCTAGCGCTAGGTAAGTGGCTCAACTAAACCCGTGAAATCAACCACAATTCCCATTTGCGCCTAATTTGTACCTGACCTAGAGCCCTAATTGATTAACTTTGGTGGAGCCAAATTATGGGAATCACCGCTCCCGCCCAAAAAATGAACAAAATTTGACCTTTTTATTGATTTACCCACCTTTTCCTTTTCCTTTACTTTCACTTTCACTTCTAGAAATTCACCCCAAAGATCTAGCAACCCCGGCTATTTGCTCCACGAGTTGTGCGCAAAGAAACTTCAAAATTTATATATAGCGGGTGAATCAGATTTTAGGCACAAATTCTTCTCTGATGAATTTGGATCGCCATTATATATCGACTATTTTCAAACAGCCTTGGATGTTCTGCATTCGAAATCTTAATCTCGCTCGACTTTGACCGATTTTTCTTTGATGAATACTTATGAACATCGATTCACCGCAATGGAAAACCCGGAGTTCAACTGTTAGTACTTTTTAATAAATTTGAAAATAATTCTTCCCATTGACTTCTGCGATAGTTCCAACTAAAAAATTTATTAAAATATACAGTTTGGTGATCGAGAAGGTTCTGGGTATCTTCACTCCAAATCTCATCGAGAGCCTGATTCAAAACCTTCGAATATTCAACTGCAAGACTTGTTTTGTCGTATTGCATTGGAACATAAACAGCAAATGACCCAGCAATCTCCGGTAGAGCACCCCAATCAGTCACGACTATCCGACAACCCGCGGCTGCAGCCTCCACCATAGATAAACAAAAAGTTTCTGCCCAATTAGATGGGTAAGCAAAAATATCGGTTTCCACTAATTTTCGCCGGATCTCCTCGTTTGAGATAAACCCATGGTACTTAACGCCTTTCATACTCCTAGCTCGTTCATAGAGGTATTCATAATCATGATCATGATTATCGTAAAACTCCTTGCCATAAATAGCTGCTGAAGAATAAACAGATAGTTCGACATCGTCCCTGCCGAGTAGCTCAAACGAGTCCAGTAGAACATCAAGTCCACGCCAAGGTGTCGAGGTATAGATTAGTTTAACAACTTCATTTCTTCGCTTTTCTCTCTTAGGAAATTCGTGGATCGCATTTAGAATTACATGACATTTTTCCAAAGGCAAACTAAATGCATTTCGAAAATTTAAGAATTGCCAATGTGAAACGAATACTATTGCCGCTATATGGTTGATAAATTCTGGATCGACAATCCTTGCCACAGATGCCTGATCGGTATGAACATGGACCCATAAAATATTAATTTTATTCTTATCGATAAGCCCTGGGTCACAAATTGTTCGAATAATATTGAATTTGCTCACATCATGTTTAATCGAGCTCAATAACCCAGCAAGCAATAACTCTGTGCCACCTAGTGACTTCTCAGGTACAAACATCGATTGCGCTCCTTTGAATATAGTAAAAATCAGCGACATCTGACCAACTATATAAATCAATTAATGCTATCGAATCCAAATTAGACCTAAATTTTATTGCCAAGTTGAAGGTGCTTCAAAATTTTGAGATGCTGGCGAGCGAATATCAGGCATAAATGTGTAACTCTGAAAATCTCTGCTCGGTAAGAAACTTGATACGTAATTATGCCGCTCAACTTCAAATGGGTGGGTAAATTTAACATTACTAATTAAATGATCGATACTTATGTCACCATTTGGATCCCCTATTTCGAATGTATCGATCTCGAGTAAATAGCGACCTAGAACTTTTCTAGCGCCATTTCGGGAATACAGCACGCAGCCAGAAGACCAGGTTTGATAACTTATGCTTATATTTGTGTTGTCAACTTGCAATCCTTTATTGAACCAATACTTTTTTTATTCTGCGCCAGTAATTCTGCTCCAAAGCATGGTAACTGTGTTTATCCAAAATCAATCCTAATGAACAAGAAAAATAATCTATGAACTTGGTTGTATATTTTGGCGGAGGGCGAGGGATTTGAACCCTCGAAGGTTTCCCTTGCCGGTTTTCAAGACCGGTGCACTCGGCCGCTATGCGAGCCCTCCGCGGGCAAACTTACAGGTTTACTCGGAGGGGCTCAAAACGAGCGGTTT
>CAINLV010000070.1 GCA_903850565.1 uncultured Actinomycetes bacterium | reverse complement strand
CATTTGGCCAACAGCCGAGGAAATTGCTGAAGTTGTTCAATCGGCAATTTCTTCAGATATGTTCACAAAGGATTACGCAACGGTTTTTGAAGGGGACCACCGTTGGCAGTCATTGGCAACGCCGACCGGCAATACTTTTGAATGGGATGCTCAATCAACTTATGTTCGAAAGCCACCTTACTTCGATGGTATGCCCAGAAATCCGGCTCCGGTTACTGATATCCAAGGTGCTCGAGTCCTAGCGATCTTGGGCGACTCGGTTACGACAGACCATATTTCTCCCGCTGGAAATATCAAAGCCGATTCCCCAGCCGGCAAATATTTGGCAGAACACGGAATCGAGCGAATCGATTTCAACTCATATGGGTCACGCCGAGGTAATCACGAAGTCATGATTCGAGGAACTTTCGCAAATATCCGACTAAAGAATCTATTGTTGGATGGAGTTGAAGGCGGTTTCACTCGCAACTTCCTAGAGGCCGGGCAGCAAAGCACCATATATGACGCCTCCATGGCATATCAAAGCGCCGGGATAGGTTTGGTTATTTTGGCAGGCAAGGAATACGGCTCTGGTTCTTCACGAGACTGGGCCGCAAAAGGCACTGCTCTGTTAGGTGTTCATGCTGTTATCGCAGAATCTTTCGAACGTATTCACCGTTCCAACTTAATCGGAATGGGCGTTTTGCCATTGCAGTTCCTTCCGGAGCAAAACGCCAAGTCACTTGGATTGACCGGGGAAGAGAGCTTTGCGATCTCCGGCATCGCTGCACTTAATGATGGACCAACTCCAAAGCGCGTCACCGTTACGGCTGGCGGCACTAGCTTTGAAGCGATCGTCCGAATTGATACACCGGGTGAAGCGGACTATTACCGCCACGGTGGCATCATGCAATATGTGCTTCGATCACTGTTGAACTAATTTACAAGCGAAAGCGCACGCTGCCAGGGATTGCCCTCCCCAGCAGCGTGCGCTTTGGTTTATCTTAAAGTGGAATTGAAGCGACACCAGGCGCATGAAATCTCTGGCCAGTAACTTCTTCGCTAATTCCCTCTCTATCAAGGTAGGGAAGAATTCCGCCCAAATTCATTGGCCAACCGCTTCCCATCAACATGCAGATATCTATTTCCTGCGGAGTTGAAACAACCCCTTCATCCAGCATCATTCGGGCTTCCTGGGCAAGGGCCCGCAGCGCTCGAAGCCGTACCTCTTCCTCGGTGGAAGGTTTATCTCCCTGAACCAGGAGAGCTGCCGCAGCCGGGTTGACGGACTTATTGCCATTTTCATCCTTGATGTAGAAACTCTTAACCCCCGACGCGACGAAATTTTGCATCGTGGGGGAGATGCGGTATCTCTCACCCAACTCTTGGTGCAAAGTTTCGGCCACATGAAGGGCGACGCCTGGACCTACAAGACCAAGTAATTCCAGAGAAGACATGGGAAGGCCCAATGGGAGCATTGCTGCATCTGCGATTTTGGCCGGAGTGCCTTCGTCGATCGCATCAGTTATTTCTCCCATAAAGCGAGTAAGTAAACGATTAACTACAAATGCAGGTGAATCTTTGACGATCACCATCGTCTTCTTCAGCTCTTTTCCGATAGCAACCGCGGTAGCCATAGTTTCATCATTGGTCGATTGAGTTCGTGCGATTTCCAAAAGTGGCATTACTGCAACCGGGTTAAAGAAGTGAAAACCGAGAACTCTTTCAGGATTTTTAAGATCGGCAGACATGTTGGTCACCGAGAGGGATGAGGTGTTAGTCGCCAAAATACATTCTGGAGTAACGATATTTTCTAAATCTTTGAAAAGTTCCTTTTTCAATGAGAGCTCTTCGAAAATAGCTTCGATGACAAAGTTGGCATCTCTAAATCCACTCTTATCTAACGAGCCAGAAACCAGAGTCGAAAGTCGGGCCGCTGTTTCCGGCGTCATTCTTCGCTTCTCTACTTGCTTCTCAAGATCTGCCCGAATATAACTAAGGCCTTTATCTATCCGCTCTTGATCTAGATCAGTTATTACAACTGGCACTTTGAGATTCTTCAACATGATGAGTGCCAATTGCGATGCCATCAAGCCGGCACCGACTACTCCTACCTTTGTTACCTTTTTAGCAAGAGCTGGCTTTGGAGCACCTTCAACTTTCTTTCGCTTCTTTTGAATCAAATTAAAGGAGTACAAACTTGCTCGAGTCGGATCGCTCATTGTTAATTCCGCCAGTTTGCGGTCTTCGGCGTCAAAACCTTCGCTTCGTGAATTGGTTCTGGCATCTGAAATTAATTCCAACGCGGCAATCGCAGGAGGATATGGGGCTCCGCCAAATTTCTTCGCGGTGGCGACATGACCCATAGCGATCGCATTTTCCCAGGCGGCCAGATCTTCGCTGTGGTCCACGCGATCAATTTTCTTCTTTCCGGAAAGAATATCTGCAGCGAACTGGACCGATTTTTCAAGGAAGTCGGCTGGTTCATAAACTGCATCGACCATGCCTAGATCCAATGCTTGCTTGGCTTTGAGCATGGTGTTGTTGTTAAGCGCGTTGACGATGATGACTTGTACCGCGTTAACCGGGCCGATCAACTTCGGCAGCAAAGTAGCGCCACCCCAGCCGGGAACAAGTCCTAAAAAGACTTCAGGCAGTCCCGTGAAAGCGGTCTTTGCCAGTGTCCTATAAGTGCATTGCAGCCCTACTTCTAGGCCACCACCAAGTGCAAGCCCATTGATGAATGCAAAAGTTGGCTTATTCATTTCGCCTAACTTTCTAAAAGTATCGTGGCCCAATTTTCCAATTGCCAACGATTGCTCTTCCGTCTGCAAATATCCGATCGCGCTCAAATCTGCACCCGCGGCGAAGATGAACGGCTTACCTGTTATTGCAATCGCATCTGCATTACTTGCTTCGGCCTGCGCGATCGCTTCGGAGAGTGAAATTAAGGATTTTGGCCCAAAGGTATTTGGGCGATTGTGGTCGTACCCATTATCAAGAGTGATCAACGCTAATGAACCAGAAAAACCGAAGGCAAGCAGATCTACCAGTCGCACAACGGCCTGGGTGACTACCTCTTCTGGGGCACCTTCTGGAAGTTTAATTTCGCTCATGATTATTTCGTCCCATTCTCTGAAACCGATCCGGTGAAATGTGGGTTCTCCCAGATGATGGTTCCGCCCATGCCAAGTCCGATGCACATGGTGGTTAATCCGTAACGAACATCCGGGCGATCCTTGAATCCTCGTGCCAAGTTGATCATCAGGCGAACTCCAGAAGAAGCCAATGGATGGCCAACTGCAATTGCGCCGCCATAAATATTGACGCGTGGATCGTCATCGGCGATTCCGAAATGATCCAGAAAGGAGAGAACTTGAATCGCAAAAGCCTCATTGATTTCGAAGAGTCCAATATCGGCAATAGTTAAACCCGCTTTGCCCAAGGCTTTGATAGTGCTTGGCACTGGACCAAATCCCATAATTTCCGGTTCCACTCCAGCGAAGGCGAAGGTGACCAGTTTGGCTATGACGGGTAGACCAAGTTCAGCAGCTTTTTCTTCACTGGCTAATATCGCGGCTGATGCGCCGTCGTTAAGTCCGGCAGCATTGCCTGCAGTGACCCGTCCGGCTGCGCGGAAGGGAGTCTTGAGCGCTCCTAGAGCTTCTAATGTGGTTGTTGGCCGTGGTGGTTCATCCACGCTTGCAATGCCCCAACCTAATTCTGCGCTTCGAATTGCAACTGGGATTAAATTTGGTTGGATGATTCCGGCGGCATAGGCAGCAGCCGTTTTTTGTTGCGAAGCCAGCGCATATTTATCCGTTCGATCTTTGGTCAGGTGCGGAAATTTATCGTGAAGCCGTTCCGCAGTTGACCCCATGTTTAATGCATCCCCATCAACAATTTTCTCGGCAAGGTATCGGGGATTTGGATCAATTCCTTCACCCATAGGGTGATTGCCCATATGTTCAACACCGCCGGCTAGGGCAATGTCGTAGGCGCCCATACTGATAGCTCCGGAGATTGTGGTCACTGCAGTGAGCGCACCGGCACACCAGCGATCGACGGAGTAGCCAGGCACTGTGTTTGGAATGCCGGCTAGTAGCGCAGCTGAGCGACCAATATTCATGCCTTGATCGCCACTTTGTGTCGCAGCGGCAATGGCAACGTCATCGATAGCAGCGAGTGGAATGGAACTATTTCGCTCAAGCAAGCCACGCAGACAACGAACCATAATGTCATCGGCTCTTGTCCCTGCGTACATCCCGCCTGCTTTGCCAAAAGGTGTTCTTACGGCATCAACCAGCACTACTCGTTTGCTCATCATTGATAAACCTTTCAAAGAGTGATCGCGCAGAAAACTTTCACGCTCATACACCGACATCGAAAGGTTACTCGTGAGTAATGAAAAAGGGAATTACCCAACGCGGGTGGGCACAACCGATTTCTTGAGGTAGGCCTTCAAGGTCAGAGCCAAGTAACTGCCCCAGAGGAGGAGTTGTAGCCAAGTGATCGAAGCGCCGATTCCGATGGTTCCATCAAAGATGGTGGCAAGTATTGAAGAATCGTTGGGAAAGTTCCACGCGAAGGCGTTGGCACCAGGAAGCGCCCCAAAATTTTGAAATTCATTGATCCCGTGTGAGAAAACTCCGGCGGCAACGACCAGTAGGGCAATGCCCGTGACGGTAAAGAATTTTCCGAGGTTGAGCGAGATGGCGCGACGATAAATGAGGTAACCCAGCAAAATTGCCGCCAAGAGACCAAAGATTAAGCCAACCGTAGGCGCAGTATCTTGAGAGACGGTTTTGAAATTTGTGTAGATGAAGAGGGCGGTTTCCAACCCCTCACGAGCGACGGCCACGAAAGCGGTGAGAATTAAGGCGGTTCGCCCCATAGGCAAGGCCTGATCGACCTTTCCTTGCAATTCATTCTTTAACCCGCGAGCGCTTCGCTTCATCCAGAAGACCATCCAGGTCACAAGCGCAACCGCAACGAGAGAGGTGGTGCCAGCGAAGATCTCTTCACCGCGGACCGAGAGTTGCGTTGAGGTAAAGCTCAAGAATGCGCCTAAGCCAAAGCTAAAGCCGATGGCCCCAGCTACTCCCAACCAGAGATAAGGCAGCCTGGCCTTTGAGCCAGATTTGGAGAGATAGGCAACGAGAATTCCCACGATGAGAGCGGCTTCCAGGCCTTCGCGGAGGGCGATTAAAAAGGTGCTTAGCACGCCTCAGAGCCTAAGCGTTGGGCGGTGAATTACGCAACTGGAATGTTGCGTAATTCCGATCACTTCTCCAGATCCTCAGTATCAGCCGGAGCTTCTTCGCCTTCACTCGCCTCAGGAGTCGGCGCAACGAGCGCTTCGGTCTCAAGCAGGGCCAGGGCCAAGGCTGGTGTTACCAGAGCAATTTGCCAGCTTCGAGCGCCTAATTCAGACAAGGTGGCTGCAACCCAGGGAGCCAATTCAGTGGTCGCGCCATCAGGGGCAGGCCAACAAAGGCGCCGAACTAATTCAGGTGAAATCAAATTCTCGGCTGGAATAGTTAGCTGCCCGGAAATTTCTAAAACTGCAGCCCGGGCATGGGTGAGTCGGGCATAGCCCAAGGGATTTTTTTCGCGCCAGGTCTTGATCGGCGGAAGTCCAAGCGATGGAGTTCGCACTTCGGGGTAACGCTCGACCGGCCACTGGGCAACTTCGAGAGTGAGGGCATGCCATTTGGCAATTGGCGGATTTTCAGAGCGACCCCGGCGTTCAATGATCTTTCTCATCTCGGCCTCGGTTGTGGGCCTCTTTGTGGCGATTGTTATGAGCGCCTCATCGTTGAAAATCCGGCCAGGGGAGAGATCAATTTCGCGAGCAAAGGCATCTCGCGCTTCCCACAACTCTTTGATGATCGCCAAGGTTTGGCGGTCCCGAATCTTGTGCATTCCGGAGGTTCGTCGCCATGGATCTTTACGCGGTGGGGAGCCAGGGCTTTTAATGATTGCCGCAAAATCTTCTAAAGCCCACTCTAACTTTCCAGATTCAACGAGCAATTTTTCTACTTCGTCCCGCAGATCCACCAAGATATCTACATCGAGCGCGGCATAGTTGAGCCATTCAGATCGAAGGGGTCGTATCGACCAATCGACGGCGCTATGTTCTTTTGCCAAAGTCAGATCTAGCAGTGATTCCGCTAGCGATCCAAGTCCCACTCTGGGTGCACCAGCTATGCGAGCGCCGAGCTCGGTATCGAAGAGCAATTGCGGTTGAAGTCCAACTTCGCGAAGACACGGTAGATCCTGGGTACTGGCGTGGATGATCCACTCTTGATCTGCCAGGTTCTCACTTAATTTCTTCCAGAGCTGAGTCGGACCAACGGCGATGGGATCGATTAAGTGCAAGCCGCCGCCTCGTCGGAAGATTTGAATTAAATAGGCCCGTTGGCTGTAGCGATATCCAGAGGCGCGTTCGGCATCTATTGCTAACGGACCGTTCCCCTGATGGAGTTCTTCGATGGCTCGTTCAAAAGCAGATGCGGATTCGATCAGTGGTGGCACGCCAGAGCGAGGAGCCAATAACGGAGTAGCCATTTATCGAGAAGCGCTCGCGGAATTATTTCGCCCCAATTGGCTGACCCCTTCAGGTATGGGGGCAAGTCCGGCAGAAATTTCTAGAACTTCCAACCAGGCACGAACATGATCGCTTAGGCGTTCGGCCGAAAGTGGGGTCCATGAGGCTCGTACTTCCAATTCTGATTCCTCGGCGCGACTAGAAAGTGTGCCAAAGGAGGAGCTAGCAACGCGAGTCACGGTTCCACTAGGAGAGGTATAGTCGCAATTTAATTTGGTAAGAGATTCCAAGAGCCAAGTCCAACCCACATCGGCCAGAAGCGGATCAGAGACCATGTCTCGATCTATATTTGCTCGGACAAAGGTAACGCAACGAAAGCGCCCGCCCCAGCCATATTGACCTTCTGGGTCATGAAGTAGAACAAAACGACCGGTGGCAATCTCTTCGCCATCTTCTTCGGATTCAGAAGTTATGACAACGTCGCCAAGTACAGTTGCAGTTAAGGCAATCGCAAAGGGAGCCAATCGCTGTGGGGCCGGAACTTCTTCAACTTCAATTTCATTTCGGGTGGAAATTGCGCGGATCTCAGCAATGATCTGGTCAAAACTTAATTCCCGCATTGTTCCATCGTAATAACTGGAGCTCTTTTTCATCGGAAGGCGCGTTGGAGATCGGGTAGTTATATTCAAGTACCATCGCCACCGTGGCCTCACTTCTTGCACTCTTCTCCAGCGTCTTATGGGGGTCTGCAGATTTTCTTGGTGGGAACTTAAGTAAAAAATTCAAATCTTTAGCGGTCACTGGTGTCTCACAGGCAGTCGGACTCTGCTTTGGATTGCTCCTGGTTCTAGTAACTGGAGGATGGATCGCACCTAATCTTTCTTGGAGTGGTTATCTGCTCCCAGGTATTTGCGCCGGCTTCTGTGGTTTCTTTGGACTGACCTCTTTCTATGCCGGCCTTTCTACTGGTCGCATGGGTGTGGTCTCACCGATTAGTTCTCTCTGCGCCCTAATTCCGATGGCCGTTGCCATTATTCGTGGTGAGCGACCAGCTTTTCTCCAATTGATTGGGATGGCGATTGCGCTCGCCGGAGCTTTCTGTGCCAGTGGCCCCGAGATAGCTGGGGGAGTCTCGTTGCGACCGCTTCTCCTTGCATTGGGTGCGGCGCTGGGATTCGGTACTGCGCTGACATTTATGGCGATGGGTTCTAAAACAAGTTCGCTGATGACCATGACCACCATGCGAATGTTCACGTTGCTCATGTGTCTTGGTATTGCCGCCCGATATAGAACGATTGGCGGATTCGGGGTTGCAAATATTCTCGCACTTACCGTAATTGGAATAAGTGATTTTTCGGCAAACTTCTTTCTGGGCATTGCAACCACAAAGGGGTTAGTTTCTATTGCGATGGTGTTGGGCAGTCTTTTTCCGATCGTGACTTCAATTTTGGCTTTTCATTATCTTCACGAGAGATTGCACAAAGTTCAATATTTGGGAATCTTTCTGGCAGTTTCTGGAGTGGCGCTTATCTCGATCGCAGGTTAATCAGACTCCGGATGTGGTTTTGAGTAATGATAAAAAGTGTCGCTTTCACTCTTGGTTGCAGAAATTTCCAAAAGTCCGTTTTGAGACAACGCATTAAAGAATTGCGAAAGTGGAAAAATATTCTCCCCGGTCTGGAGTTGCGTTATCGTAAAAAAGAATTCATCT
>CAINLV010000069.1 GCA_903850565.1 uncultured Actinomycetes bacterium | reverse complement strand
TAAGAGACGTGGTCTAAGCGCATGAGTAGATTCTGCACCATTAAAAGGGGTGCTCTTTACCAACTATGCATCTATTCACGCGGGGAAAAAGAACAAAATCGTTATAAAGATGGGATTTTCCGGACCTACCGCAGGGCCACCATCAAAGCCTCAAGGGTTAATAATGGCGCCGCATTTCGCGAAAGTCGCGTACGAGCTTCCATAATCGCATCAATTTTCTCAAGGATTTTCACCTTATCCGCGGCGCTCCCGCCCGCCACCGGGGAAACCAACTGGTCCCGATACTTCACGGCAATATCCAACAACACTGTATCCAGGGCATCTTGCACCATTCGAGTCTGTCGAGACTTTTGTCCCTTTTCTAACTCTTTGATTGCTTTACTTCCACCCGCAGTTAACTTACTACCCTGCTGGCCCCACGCCTCTTTTGCTTTGCGAATCTCCTCATCATTGTTCGCTTCGGCAACAGCTTCTGCGCCGCTCTTCGCTAACTCCACGATTTTTGCTGCGGCAGCAAATGCAGATGCCACATCCTTGATCTCAAATGGCAATCTCAAAATTTCAGCCGACGTAGTTACTGCCAGTGAAGCTGGGGCCACAAAAGATAGATTACGAACTCGACTTCGAGTAGTCGAAATAACATCGGCATCCGAAGGAGCGCACAAAATCCAGACTGTCCGAAGACCAGGTTCTTCAATCGCTTTCAAAAGTGCATTCCCTGCTGAATCCGTTAAGCGTTCGGCGCTTTCCAAAATCACGACGCGATAAGGAGATGTTGATGGACTCCATGATGCTCGCTGCACCAATTCGCGCACATCATCAATTTTGATTGATAAGCCATCTGTTTGAATTAACTCTAAATCTCCGTGCGATCCAGCCAATACCGTTAAGCATTCTTGGCACAATCCGCAGCCCTGACTCTTGCAAATCAGTGACGCTGCAAATATGAGCGCCGCCTCTTCGCGACCAAAGCCCGTAAACAACCACGCATGGGTCATCTCTTGAGATTCAGATGCGTCATTCGCCGCTGCCTTCGCCGCCATCTTCATCACAGGCACCGCCTGCTTCTGTCCCGCTATTGCATCAAATACGCTCACAATTAAGCCTTTTTCAGGTTTTTATTGATCTTCAGTAAAGGCAGGACCGAGACTCGTTCCTTAATCACAGCGTGGATCTCTTCGACACTCAGTCTGCCATCAACCACCACATAACGATCTGGATCCACATTGGCTAAGTTCAAGAATTCGTTACGCACGCGCTCATGGAAATCTATTGGTTCAGATTCCAAGCGATCTTTAGACTTTAACCGCCCAATTCCAACATCGGCCGGTAAATCCAAAATAATCGTTAGCGTCGGTGTCAATTGTTCTGTTGCCCAACGACTAATTCGCGCAACTTCTGAAGGTTGCAATACGCGCCCCGCGCCTTGATAAGCAATGGATGAATCTAAATAGCGATCAGTAATCACAACTGTGCCAGCATCGAGTGCCGGGCGAATCATCGAGTACACATGGTGGGCACGATCAGCTGCGTAAATCAACGCTTCGGCGCGCGGTGAGATATGCCCCGTCTCATTTGCCAGCAAGATCCCCCGCAGCTTCACACCTAAATCAGTACCACCCGGCTCGCGCGTCAACAACACAGTCTCGCCAATAGATTCTAAATATTCCTTCAACATTTTGCTCTGGGTAGATTTTCCTGAACCTTCTCCGCCTTCAAAGGAAATAAAAATACCCTGATGTGTAGCCCCAGTAATTCCACCAAGCTCGCCACGAAAAGCCATCATGATGTCTGACCACAAGGAAATATTTGGGCGATCTTTCATGCGACGGTAGGAAATGATTCCCACAGTCACACTAAGCAACCCCGCGCCAAACATCGTAAATGCAGCGCCGTTATAAGAAACTTCAAACTTCGCAAAGCGGAAAGTATGGCGACCGATCGCAGCAGCCACGGCTGGCGCAATTGCCAAAACACCGACCAAAGAAATACGAATCAACGATTGAACGAAAGCAAAGGTGCGACCTCGAACTTCATCTTCAACCTCAAGGCCCAACATCGTGAAGCCAGTTACCCATGAGAGACCTGCAAAAGCACCTAATAAAACCACTATAAATAGGGCTAAAACGAGGTTTGTGACTGAAGCCAGAACCAGCAAGAAGACTGAGGAAATGGTGAGCGACGCTCCAAAGATACGACGGCGAGAGAACTGCCCGAAGATTTTTGGTCCAAGTG
>CAINLV010000068.1 GCA_903850565.1 uncultured Actinomycetes bacterium | reverse complement strand
GTGCACATTTCGTGCACTTGATACCCATTTACACCCCGATATAGGGCTTTATCACTACTGAAGTTGTTTATAGTTGCCAGCGTAAACAGGTGTAAGTCGTCTTACTCCGTTTCGTCGCTGCCGAACTCCCTATCTCCTTCAAAGTTGTAGAAAGTCTTCTTGGGCATGAGCACTCCTATCCAAAAAGACAGTGCCGAATACCCCCAACCAGTCCTGAATTAGGGGTAGTGAGCCGAGTGGTTAGCTCAGGTAAGAGGTTTGGCTAAAATAGGCTGGGAAGCCCAGACGCTTAATCAGGTCAGGCATAGGGTTTGCCCTAGCCACAGCCCACCCAGAGGGCGATTTTGAGCCATTTGAAGTGATCGGTGAGCGTGGGTCAGATTTAACCCTTACCGAATTTCCCCCTATAATTAAGACAGTTGGAGATTTCCAAGTTCGTACTAAGCGTAAGAACATGTACCAAATGGCGTAATGTACTGGCGTAATGTAAAAGAAAATACTGAATTTGAGCGTAAAAACTCAACCTATGCGATTCCGGGAGTCTCCACGTAATAGAAATCCCCGCTCACAAGGCGGGGATTTTTTATTTAATAAAACTCCGGCTTCAAAGGTGGATAAAACTAAAAAACCTCTCGACAGTAAATTGGGAAATTAGAGCATTCTCATGTTCGGAATCAATTAACCTATGTGAGGTTTCACTAATGCGAAATTAACCTGGTTAAACCAAGCAGTTCTCCACTTTAAGTGGATTAACTTAGAATGAGGTTTACTTATGAAACTCTCATTGCTGATCGCGGGATTTAATCGCTCCCTGTCTCACACTTGGCCTGGAATCAAAACGAATGTTATTGAACCGCTTCGCGAATATGGAATAGAAGTTGAAATCCATGGCGCAATTTCACGGTCTAAGAATTTAGTTCAAAATATATGGTCTAAGGAAAATGGCGTCACCGAATGGGATGTTCCGGAACCAGATTATTTCTCAACTCTAGAATATTTTGAACAAGAAGATATTGATGTAACCATTAAAGCGATGTCGGATTTAGCTAGAACTGCAGGCGATCCTTGGCCAGAAGTTCATGACAATTACGCTTCACTGCAAAATCATCTTCGTTTTCTCTATTTAATAAAAAAAGGCTACGAAAAAATTCCCTTTGATTCAAATACCGTATTTTTTATGCGGCCAGATCTTTATCCAGTTGATCGGTTGGATGTGGATCGCTATTTTAAAAAGGATTCAACCGGGGCAATCTCTGAAAGATTCTTAGGTATCGTCACTCCACATTGGCAACAATGGGAAGGTCTTAATGACCGGGTAGCTATTATTTCTCGGCCATTCGGCCGAATTTATTTATCTCGGTTCGACGAAATCCCACATCGAGTCGCTGAAGGCTTCCCGATTCACTCCGAGACCTATTTAAAACATTCATTGCGCGACGTTCCAGTCCACCCACTATTAAAAGAATTCTTCGGCCGAATTCGTGTGGGTGGAGAACGCAGTAGGTACGATAAACAGGAGCGGGACTACTAACGAATAGTTAAGCTCTTGATCGAAACTGTTTGCGCTGGAGCACCATCGGGGCCACCACCAGCAACTCCCTTGGCACCAATCGCTTTGAGAATATCCAGACCGGAAGTTATATGACCCCAAATTGTGTAACTTGCAGGAAGGTCATATGTGTCATCGGCCCACACTAAGAAAAATTGCGAACCATTGGTTCCAGGGCCAGCATTTGCCATAGCAATGGTTCCGGCGGGGTAGCGACCTTTAACAATTTTAGTTGGAAGATTTTCATCGGCGTAGGCAAAACCAGGTCCGCCGGTTCCAGTTCCAGTTGGATCACCACACTGAAGTACATCAATTCCGGATGTGGTTAATCGATGACATAAAGTGTTGTCGAAGTATTTCTTGCCAGCTAGGAAGCTCATATTTGTGACCGTTATTGGCGCATTCTTTCCATCAAGTGTGGCGACGATAGTTCCGCAATTAGTCAGAATTCTCATTGTGTAGTTCTTGGCCTTTAATAACTTCTTTGGTGCTGAATAAGTTCCAGCTGAGTGATCAACTGCTGTCGACTTAGAGCAATGCAAAGTCTTGACGGTAACTGCCTTGACCGCTGCTTGAGATGAAGGCGTTGCCAACCCCAGAAGGGAGAGCGATAGCACTGCAGAAAGAGCAATATTGACGGCTAAAGGCCGCAGGATGGTTGATTGGCGCATTTGGGTATCTTATAACTCAAGCTGGGTAATTCTCGGGCACCCTTAACTCACGTTTACACTCAGGTGCCGTTAAGATTGGCACCACTGCAAATCCTCACATTTTCCATTGTTCGTCTCGCCGAAAGGGTCCTCATGTCCACAGCAATTCTGCACACCTCGATGGGTGATATCACCGTAGAGCTCTTCCAAAACCAGGCGCCGAAAACTGTCGCAAACTTTGTTGAACTAGCCACTGGAGCTAGAGAATGGGTTGATCCGCGTACTGGCGCGAAGACCAATGCCAACCTTTTTGACGGCACAGTATTTCACCGCGTCATTGCAAACTTTATGATCCAAGGCGGAGACCCTCTTGGTACAGGTACCGGTGGTCCGGGCTATAAGTTTGCTGACGAGTTCCATGGCGAATTGAATTTTGATCGCCCGTACCTCTTAGCCATGGCTAACTCTGGACCAGGAACAAATGGTTCACAATTCTTTATAACTGTTGCTCCAACCGCATGGCTCAATCGCAAGCACTCCATCTTCGGAGAGGTTACCGATGCAGAATCTCAAAAGATTGTTGATGCGATCGCTACGACAAAAACCGGATCCGGAGATCGACCACTCCAGGCAATTACCATCAATTCGGTAACTATTTCCGAATAAGGCAGTTCAGAAATTTTATTTACTTTGATAGGGAGTTATAAGTGTTGAGTGATAAAAGAACACTGACTAGCTCCCTAATCTTTGTTATTAGTGGTTTCTTTGTTGTGGCTACTTATTTTCCAAATTTGACCAACCCTCCGCTACAAGAACAACTATTCCTGATCCGTCGTGCCATCTTGAGCGACGGTGCTATTCATGGAGTTGCGACAGGTGAGTGGTATCGATTAGCCACTGTTGCGCTCACGCATGGTGGTTGGAACCATCTGATATTTAATATGTTGGCACTGCTTTCGGTTGGCACACCAGTTGAGGCTTATTACGGCAAGGTCCGCTATTCGATCATTTTCTTAGTTTCACTCCTCACCGCTTCGGCGGCTTCGGTATTTTTTAATGCCGAAAATGTGCCAGCAGTAGGAGCCTCAGGTGCCATCTTTGGGTTATTCGCCGCCATGCTGGTCACAGGTAAGCGGATGGGGGTCGATTACCGAAGTGTGGGTGGGGTGATCGTGGTTAACTTGATTATCACTTTCACCATCCCAGGAATCGACTGGCATGCTCATTTAGGTGGTTTGGCCGGCGGGGCGCTCGTTACATATTTGATTAAATCGCTTAAATAGCCAAGTTATCCACAAGAGTTATCCACCTTGTGGAGAATTACACCGTTGTTATTTACTCCTTATTATTAAGCGGAGTTAATTTATTAAACGGAGTTAATAACCCTTCGACCTAGACCGGCAGGCTTTTGGCCTATTTAGCGCCAACGGGTAGCGAGCGTGAAGCCAACCCCCACAAAACCGAAGCCAACCACCATGTTCCAAGCCCCGATATGAGGGATTGGGTAGCTAGTGGAGCTGATGTAAAAGATAACAATCCAGAGCAGGCCTACCAAGAAGGCAGAAACCATGGCTGGAGCAAGCCAGCGCGGGCTCTCTTTGGGTGCGGTTGAGGCGTTGAGAACTTGTGGCGGGACATATCCCGCGTCCTTCTTGCGAACCTTCGATTTAGGCATAGCGAAAGGTTACACCACAATAAAGCCATGATTACGGGCCGAGCCAAGATTCTGGTTGTCGACAACTACGACTCATTCGTCTTTAACCTAGTTCAATATTTGGCACAAATTGGGGCAGAGTGCACCGTGCTTCGAAATGATGAGGTCGAAGTTGAAGCAGCAAGTAATTTCGATGGCGTTCTCATTTCTCCCGGTCCTGGAATTCCAGAAACGGCTGGAATAAGTGTTGACCTTGTGAAATATTGTGCAGCGAAGAAAATTTCGTTGCTTGGAGTTTGTCTTGGACATCAAGCAATCGGTGTTGCATTCGGTGCCACCGTTTCAAGAGCACCGGAATTACTTCACGGAAAAACTTCCACCGTTTTACACAACAGCGCAGGGCTCTTCAAAGAACTTCCTTCACCTTTTACCGCAACGAGATATCACTCATTGGCGATCGAACTAGATACGGTTCCTAGTGAATTAGAAATCACTGCGAAGACCGACTCCGGTATAATTATGGCGGTCCAACACAAAACATTACCGATAGCAGGAGTTCAGTTTCATCCCGAATCAGTTCTCACTGAACACGGTCATCAATTACTTGGAAACTGGTTGGAAATTTGCGGCGATACCGGAGCACGAAAAAGATCCGAAGGGTTGTCGCCGGTAGTCAACCGAAAATAGTTATTGGCTAGGAGTACTGGTCGGTGATTCTGTAGGAATCGGCGTCGGTGATTCTGTCGGTAGCGAAATCCTGTTGATTGTAATCGTGACAGTGCTACCAATTGTTTGGCTGGTTCCAGCATCTGGCGCTTGTGCTAAAACTCTATTGGCGGCTTGAGCGGCATCGGTGGCATCTACTTCTCGGACCAAGAATCCGGCTTGAACCAAAATAGTTTTAGCTTGAATCTCATCCACTCCAACTAATGATGGAACTTGAACACTTCCGCTGGCGACTTCCAAAATTACGCCACTTCCTGCGACAACAGTGGAGCCAACGTCTGGAATTACTTTTAACACTGTTCCTGGTTGTTCGTTTGAGTCCTTAGGAATTGAGCGGGAAATTACTAGCCCTACCGAAGTCAAACTATTTCTTGCATCCGCTAATGACATTCCAACCAATCCAACTGGGACCACAGTATTTCCAGGTCCATCGGAAATTGTTATGGAGATACTGCTGCCTTTGGGAACTTTTGAGGAAGCAGCCGGTAATTGACTTGCAATGCGATCTTTTGGAATATGTCCATCCGGGGCATGTGCAATATTTGTTGTAAATGCCACAAGTAGTGGTGTTGCTTGCTCCAAAGTTAAACCAACAACATTAGGAACTTGTAAGAAAGGAACGGCTTTTGGCCGAGCGGCTAACCCGTAAAAAGTACCAATAAGCAGAAGAACAACCGCGGCAACCGCGGTAATTACACGTTTCTTTGGCTTCTTCTTCTGGTAAATCTTGGTTGTGACTTCTTTTCCTTGGATTACCCTCTGAATATCGGAGAGCATTTCGCCCGCACTTTGATAGCGATTATTGGGATCTTTGGCCAGAGCAACAGAAAGAACAGTGTCTAGATTTGAATCAATAAGCGGATCAATTTCAGAAGGTTTTTGAAAGACCGATGAAACATGTTGGTAGGCAATGGAAACAGGAGTGTCGCCTATAAAAGGCGGACGCCCAGTTAGTAATTCGTAAAGCAAACAGCCCACGGAATAAATATCGCTTCTACGATCTGCGGTCTCGCCAGTTGCTTGTTCTGGAGAAAGATATTGGGCAGTCCCAATAACATTCCAGGTGTTAGTCATAGTTGCGCCGATGTCATCCAGAGCTCTTGCGATACCGAAGTCCATCACCTTTACATCGCCATCATCGGTCAACATGATGTTTCCAGGTTTAATGTCTCGATGGATGATTCCGTTTGCATGCGAGTAGGCCAAGGCGGCTAAAACTCCAGAGATTATTTCCAAAGAATGATCCAGGCTTATGGGGTCCCCGCTATGAATAAGTTCGCGAAGGGTTTGACCATTTACCAACTCCATAACGATGTAGGAGTTTCCCTCTTCTTCCCCCGAGTCATACACGGCGACAATTCCAGGGTGGTTTAATCCGGCGGCAGCCAGCGCCTCTTTTCGAAATCGTGCGATAAATGACGGGTCCTTGGCTAGATCACTTCGCAAGATCTTGATTGCAACTTTTCGGGAGAGCCTTAAGTCCTGTCCAATGTAAACATCGGCCATTCCCCCAGTGCCAATCATTTCGCCTAATTGGTAACGCGTCCCCAAAATTTTAATCATGTGCCGCACCTATCAAAACAGCACCAATTGAGTCTTTGTTGGCCACCACAACTTCGGCCCAAAGGATCGTGATGTTATCCGGAGCGCCTTTAGACTTCGTTGCCGAAATTAATTCCGGCAGAAGTTCGGAGTCATTGCAGTTACGAATAATTTCCACAATTTCAAGATCTGACAAAACGCTAGTCAATCCATCACTACATAATAAAAAGTGATCGCCGACTTCGGTCGGAAAGATTTGCAGTACTGGATCTAGTTGAGAGTTACCCATCAAAACTTGAGTGAGCACCGAACGTTGCGGATGATCAAAGACTTCCTCATGCGTTAATCGACCTTGGTCGATAAGTTCTTGCATCACAGTGTGGTCGTAGCTCAATTGGGTTAGCTTTCCATCGCGATAGCGATAACACCGGGAATCGCCAACATGAAGTAATTCGATGGATTTCTTTTCAATGTGGAGCGCAGTGAGCGTGGTTCCCATTCCCGTCAGGCTTGGGTTGAGTTGGGATTGGATGGCAATTTCGCGATCGATTTCGTAAGTGATGTTTAGGAGCAAATCCTCGCGAGAAGCTACATCGATCTTCTCTTCATTTAATACTGGTTCAAGTTTGGCCAAAGAATGAATCGCAATCTTGGAGGCAACTTCGCCACCGACATGTCCGCCCATGCCATCAGCCACAGCCAGGAGTCGGGAGGTAACAAGGGCTGAGTCTTCGTTTCCCTCGCGGATTAAACCCAAGTCTGATTCAGCAATGGTTCTAAACACCCACATATCGATTCACCTCCTTGACTTCAGGTTACTAGCGTACGGTGCTAATCTGACTTTCGAAGAAGCGCGAGTGGCGGAACGGCAGACGCGCACGGTTCAGGTCCGTGTACTCGCAAGGGTGTAGGGGTTCAAATCCCCTCTCGCGCACATGTTGATATACGCACACCGAGGCGCATCCGCCGATTTCCCTGAGCATTCTCAGGTTGCCTATGAAGCTGCGGTAAAACAAGGGGCCGATGGCTTTGAATGCGACATTCGGTTAACCAAAGATCAAGAAATTATTTGTTGGCATGATTCCGATACAAAACGGAATAGCTCAAAAAACTTAAAAATTTCGCAATCAACCCTGGCCGAATTGGAATTCGCACAACCACTGAAATTTTCCTGGCTTCTGGATTTTGCCATCTCGCAAGGAAAGAACCTGGCGATTGAAACAAAGCATCCAGTTTCTACCGGTGGTGCCATCGAAGTAGCGGTACTAAAACTTTTAAAGAGTCGAGAAGAAGAAATTCGAGCAAGCGGAATTTGGATAACGATTATGTCCTTCTCGGTCCGCGCCGTTCAACGGGTAAAAAAATCGCCTTTCGAAAGGGTTTTCTTGATCGAAAGGCCGCTCTTCTTACAAGATAATCCGGCTCAGATATTAGGGCCAGGAATTCACCTTGTGAGAAAGAACCCCAACCTGGTTAAGCAAATACATAAAGAAGGAAAAAAAGTATTTGTTTGGACCGTAAACGATGATGATGATGTCCGTTTCTGTAATGACCTAGGCGTGGATGTCATCATGAGCGACAAACCTGGGCAGGCGCGCGCCGCTCTCAGATACTCTTAGGGCATGACGCGTTATGCCTATCTAGGTCCTGCTGGGACCTTCACCGAAGCAGCGCTCCTGCAAATCACATCCCCATCGGATGAACTCCGTCCTTATGCAAATGTGACCGCCGCCTTAAATGCAGTGCGATCTGGCTCGGTGGAGAAGGCGCTTGTACCTATCGAAAACTCCGTCGAAGGTGTAGTTGCCCGAACCTTGGATGAGTTAGCCACCGGAGATCCGCTGGTTATCTCGGCCGAAACCACTCTGCCGGTCTCCTTTGCCTTGATGGTTTTGCCGGAAAATGCCAAATCCCCAATTACCCGAATCGCCACACATCCCCATGCCGAAGCCCAATGCCGATCCTTTATCGCGAAAGAGTGGCCAGACGCTGAAATCATGGAGACCCCCTCCACGGCCGCAGCTGCCGCAGGATTAGTTTCGAAGAATTACGACGCGGCTATTGCCTCATCTTTTGCGGCAGAAAAATATGGGTTGACGATCGTTGCTGACAATATTGGTGACAACGAAGGTGCCATTACCCGATTTGTCGTAGTGGAAAAACCCGGACCCGCATCGCTTCCGACCGGCAATGATCGAACCTCTCTTGCGGCATTTATCGATATCGATCATGCCGGTGCCTTACTTGAAATTCTGACTGAATTCGCAAAACAAAATGTGAATTTAACTTTTATTCAAAGCCGACCAACTGGACGAGAATTGGGCCACTACCACTTCATCATCGACGCAGAAGGACATATTGAAGATATGCCAGTTCATCAGGCTGTTGAAGGTTTAAAAGAAATTTGTGAAGAGATTCGTTTTCTTGGTTCTTATCCCCGAGCCGCTCGCGTTCAAAAGTAGATAGGAAATAGCAAACAAAGATGATCGACATTAAAGTGATTCGCGATAATCCGGATGCGGTAAGAAAGTCTCAAGAAGTAAGAGGCGAAGACCCAACTTTGGTAGATAAATTCTTATTGGCTGATGATGCTCGTCGCAGCGCTATTGTCGAATTCGAGGCACTTCGTGCCGAGCAAAATATTTTGTCGAAAGCTGTGGGATCTGCGAAAGGTGAAGATAAGGCCGCCCTATTGGAAAATGCTAAAGAGTTGGCTCAAAAAGTTAAAGCTGCCGACAGTCAGCGAGCAGATGCAGAAATCCTTAACAAAGAATTATTACTTCAAATTTCCAACCTTATTGATCCAGATGCACCTGTAGGTGGCGAAGCAGACTTTAAAGTTTTGGAACGAATCGGTACCCCAAGGGATTTTGCCGCCGAAGGTTTTCAACCAAGAGATCACGTTGAACTTGGGAAGATTCTTAAAGCTATTGATACCGAAAGAGGGGCAAAAGTTTCTGGCGCTCGCTTCTACTATTTAACCGGCATGGGAGCTTTGTTGGAATTCGCACTTGTGAATTATGCGATTTCTTCAGCGACTAAAGCGGGTTTTACCCCAGTGATTCCACCTGTGCTGGTCAAGCCACCAGCAATGGAAGGCACCGGATTTTTAGGCCAGGCTGCGGAAAACGTTTTTCACTTAGAAGAAGATGATTTCTATTTAGTGGGAACTTCCGAAGTTCCATTGGCTGCATTTCATATGGACGAAATTTTGGAAGAGCAATCCCTCCCCCTTCGTTACGCCGGGTACTCAACTTGTTTTCGTCGCGAAGCGGGAACTTACGGGAAAGATACCCGAGGAATTATTCGAGTCCACCAATTTGATAAAGTCGAAATGTTTTCATATTGCAAAGTGGAAGATGCACCGGCAGAACATCAACGTCTCCTCCAGTGGGAAAAAGATTTCTTGAATGCAATGGAAATCCCCTACCAAGTTATCGATGTAGCTTCTGGAGATTTGGGTTCCAGTGCAATTCGTAAATTTGATTGTGAAGCGTGGATCCCAACTCAAAATACTTATCGAGAAGTGACTAGCACTTCTAATTGCACGGAATTCCAGGCGCGCCGATTGAATATTAGATACAAAGATTCCTCGGGAACTAAATCAGTTGCAACACTTAACGGCACACTGGTTGCGATTCCCCGAATGATTGTTGCGATTTTAGAGAATCATCAAAATGCAGATGGATCAGTAAATGTTCCCATGGCACTTCGCCCATTCTTAGGTGTGGACACTTTGGTGCCTGCGTGAGCATTACGGGCAAACGGCCAAAGTTAATTGCAACTGATTTGGATGGAACCATCGTTTCAAATTATGGATTCATTTCAGAGCGGACCGTTGCTGCATTTACGAAAGCACACCATTTAGGTATTGAAATATTTTTTGTAACCGGTCGGCCACCTCGATGGATGGAAGAAATTCGGGATACCTTCGGTTTTGGAAATGCCATTTGCGCGAACGGAGCGTTGCTTTTTGATTTGCCTACTCACAAAGTTATTGAAAAATGGCTCATCTCAGTGGAATCTCAATTGATGATTGCTGGAAAACTTCGAAGTGCGATTCCTACCATCTCATTTGCAATCGAATTCGACGACACTTTCCATAGGGAGATTGCCTATGTTCCTCGCTGGGATATTGGGATGGACAACATTGGCGTTGAGCGGATTGAAACCTTAATGAAGCAACCAGCTTTCAAAATCCTGGCTCGTTGTTCAGATGGAGACCTCTCTTCAGATGAGATGTTGGAGATCGCACTTCGCGAATTGGAAGGGATCGCCACAGTTACCCATTCAAATGCCATCGATTCACTCCTAGAAATTTCCGCCGTTGGAGTTTCAAAAGGTTTAATCTTGGCGAAAATGGCGGAGCGAGCCGGTTTTACCGCCGAAGATTGCGTCACTTTCGGGGATAACCCCAATGATTTCTCTATGTTGGCTTGGGCAGAGCGATCGTGGGCGATGGCAGATGGCCACCCGGATGCGCGTAAATACGCGAAATTTGTGGCGGAGCCACACCAAGAGGATGGGGTAGCGAAGGTTATTGAGGAGCTCTTGCTCCTCCCCGAGTAAATTGAGGAGCTCTTGCTCCTCCCCGAGTAAATTGAGGAGCTCTTGCTCCTCCCCGAGTAAATTGAGGAGCTCTTGCTCCTCCCAGAGTAAAT
>CAINLV010000067.1 GCA_903850565.1 uncultured Actinomycetes bacterium | reverse complement strand
TCATGCCACTTATCAAATGGTTCTTGGCGATTCCGTTATACATTTTTGGCTTCTTTTATGTTCTCTACGCCCTAGTCTTAACTTTCTTTGCGTGGATAATTACTTCTGCAACCGGGGAGTATCCAGAGTGGGCCGCGCGCCATGTGCTGCGCACCATCGCTTACATCAATCGAGTTTACGGCTATGCATTCTTGCTAGTGACCGACGATTACCCTTCATTTAGTTTGTAATGGGGATTACTTCACCGGAGGAGATGCAAAAAATTGTGCGTCGGATCGCCAGAACCGATCCGGCTTTCAAATTACTGATAAAAAATTCGCAACTCTGTTCCATTGGTTCAAAGCGAAACAGTCGTGGACATTACGAAACTTTGGTTAGTTCCATACTTTCGCAGCAATTAGCTACGAAGGCAGCCGAGACTATTCGAAACCGAGTCAAAACCATGGCGGGCGGGAAAATTACCCCAGAAACTATTGCCCCGCTGAGCGCTTCAGATTTGCGTGCCGCAGGTGTATCCGGAGCAAAAGCCCGAGCAATTTCCGAACTCACTCACGCCACTCTGGATGGTTCGCTTAACTTTCATAAATTCCCAAAGATGAGCAATGCCGAAATCTCAGCAGAATTAACTGCGCTTTGGGGGGTCGGGCGATGGACTATAGAAATGTTCTTAATGTTTCACTTAGGCCGGTTAGATGTCTGGCCAGTTGGAGACTTAGGCGTTCGCAGAGGCTGGGAAAGATTGCACCAATTACCTGCACAAATTAAACCCGAAGAACTGGAACTACTTGGAGCGCAATTTTCTGGTCACCAGAGTGTGGTTGCCTGGTACTGCTGGCGAGCGCTAGAAAACTAGCCCGCCACTTTTTACTCCTTGGGCTCCAAAATCAGAGATACGGAATTAATGCACCAGCGTTGATCGGTAGGAACTTCATAACCCTCACCTTCAAATACGTGACCCAAATGCGAACCGCAAGAAGCGCAACGCACTTCAGTTCGAACTCGTGGAAATAGCGAACGATCTTCAATGAGTTCTACAGCATCATCTGCACTAGGGGCATAAAAAGATGGCCAACCACATCCGGAATGGAATTTAGTTTCACTTCGAAAAAGTTCTGCCTGGCAAGCTTTGCATTTATACACTCCGACTTTATCTGTGTCGGTATATTCACCGGTAAAAGGTCGCTCGGTAGCCGCTTTTCGTAAAACCTCATAGGAAAGCGCATCTAGCTCGCTCTGTAATTTTGAATCATCCAATTGAACTGGATACTGACTGCCATCACTTCGCAGCGGCGATATTTCATCTTTGCTCATTATTTCTCCAATTCGGACGCTAAAGTCGGGAAGGCAACACCAGTTGATGAATGACAGTCATATCCGTTGGGATTCTTCTTCAAATACTTTTGGTGGTACTCCTCAGCGAGCCAATAGGTATGACCCTCTGCTTGTTGGATTTCGGTACATATGCTGTCCAACCCGTTTTTTAATAATTCGGCTTCATAAATATCTTTGGAATTTATCGCCTCGATCATCTGTGCTGGCGAGGTAGTAAAAATCGCGCTTCGATACTGAGTTCCAATGTCGCCACCTTGTTGGTTCAGTGAAGTGGGGTCATGCATTACCCAAAATTCTTCCAAGAGCCTTTGATAGCCAACAATTTCCGGATCAAATTCGACTTCTACAGTTTCAGCATGCCCAGTTACCCCCGTGCACACTTGTTCGTAGGAGGGCGACGGTCTTGCGCCACCCATATAGCCCACCGAAGTCGCCAAGACTCCCGCCATCTTCCAGAAACGTCGTTCAGCGCCCCAGAAACATCCGGTCGCAAAATAGGCTTTCTCGCTCATGCGGGTATCTTCGCAGGTTTGGCTATCTTGTTCCCCTTGAAAAGATGCCAGTTCCATCAAGAAGCTGCGCAAACCTTAAGTTACCGGCGCCTTGAAATCTTCCCTTTTGCTAGTTAGATGAACTGGTTGATGCCGGGGTCATCGATCTAGATACCGCTAACAACTGAGTATACGTGATGCCCCCAGTTGCCAAGACTTCAACATCAGTCGCCTTCATCTTGTAATAGCCAGGAAGGCGGAAGGAGATGTATCCCCCGACCGATTTGATATCGGCAGTGCCGCACTTCTTAAAGGCGGCAGGCTTTGCCGGGTCACAAAAGACGTAGACGGCGGCGGTTCTATTGCTGACCGTTACCAAAGCTAATTTCTTCGCCAGCCCAGGGTTTGAGCAGTGCGCGCCAGCCATGGTCTGCATAACTTCAATGGTTTTCTTTCCACTAGCGAATCTGACGGCTACCCATTGCTCTTTCCCGACGCCACAGTCCAGCAGGGAAAACTTGGTTTGGGCCAATCCCGCGGTATTGACTGGCTTATAGAGCGAATAGGTCAGCCCGGTTTGGGCATCTACATATGAGTTTCCCGAACCCATCGCATATGCCTGGGCTGAGCAGGCGAGGGTCAGCGCGGTGAGGGAGAGCAGGATTGTCGTGAAAATTCGCTTCATTTAGCCACCCTAGGTGAATTGCCTGTGAAAATTCTCGAAATGTGACCTATCCCCTACCCATTGCCCGATATTTGAAGGAATCTCTCAGCCAATGTCCTTGTTAAGGTAGGTAGTTCGCGAGAGAATACGACCTTAGGTATCTCACAGTTGAGGTGCTTATCTTTACCAAAGTCCGTCGCTGGTTTACTGCCAGCACGAAGCAACTACCAACCTATCGAGGAGATCAACGACCCATGGACTGGCGACACGAAGCGGCCTGCCGTGATGAAGATCCTGAACTCTTCTTCCCGATAGGAAATACTGGACCGGCTTTAGCCCAAATTGAAGAGGCTAAAAAGGTCTGCAATCGCTGTGTCGTAAAGGATTCCTGCCTAGCCTGGGCGCTGGAAAGCGGCCAAGATGCTGGGGTGTGGGGCGGTTTGTCCGAAGATGAGCGTCGGGCGTTGAAGCGTCGGGCAGCTCGAAATCGCGCTCGAATGATGGAGAGCCAGAACAGCTTCTAAACCCGCTGGTTTTTTACTGCCGCACGAGGGTTGTGGTTATCGGATCGGAAAATTCAAGGTCGCCCAAGTCTGATCGCCGACCCGGGTAAGGCTAATCGTCCCTTTTAATTCATTCTCGGTCAGAGTAAGCACTATTTGTAGCCCCAAATTAGAGGATTGCTCCCATTCAAAATCTTCTGGCAACCCGCCGCCGTTGTCGATGATGGAGATAGTGCAGGAATCGGCAGTTCTGGAGATTTCAGCCCGGAGCGTGTCCCCAGTTTCGGCCAATCCATGTTCTAGCGAATTATGAATGAGCTCGGTGATCACCAGTGCCAACGGGGTAGCTTGTTGCGCCGAAAATATTCCAAAGGTCCCCTCTTTCGCCAAGGTGATGGGGCGAGAACTTAACTCAATCGCGTTGTACACAATTCGATCATAAATTTCATCAAAGGCAACGGTTTCGGTGGAACTGGTCGAAAGCGTTTCGTGAACAATCGCGATCGACGCGACGCGACGAATGGCCTCGGCCAAAGCAGCACTTGCAGTTGGATCTTCGACGCGACGAGATTGAAGCCGAAGCAGGGCCGAAACTGTTTGAAGATTATTCTTTACTCGATGATGAATCTCTCGGATTGTTGCATCCTTAGTTACTAACGCTTGATCTCGTCTGCGAAGTTCGGTGACATTATGAATTAAGACAATGGCACCAATTCGATCCTGGCCTTGGGTCAAAGGAATAATTAATAAATCCATGATTCCAAGTTCATTTTCAAAATCTGCTCGGCGAAGTTGCTCTCCATTCATGACCGTTCGCCAACGTTCATCGGTTGCCTGCTTAAGCGATTTGGAAAGAGTTTCTAACACTTCCCCGAAAATATGATTCTCTAACTCCGCATCCCAACCAGCTCGGCTCAGTGCAGAGCGAGCATTGGGGCTGGCATATGTAATATTTCCTGCTGCATCCAATCGAATAAGTCCATCGCCAACGCGAGGTGCAGACTCGGCTCGATAAATACTGTTTTGAATCGGAAAAGCGCCTTCGGAAACCATTCGATAAATATTGTGGGCAATTTCGCGATAATTTATCTCCAGGCGAGATGCAGAACGCATTTGAACCGCATCGCGGTGGCGTGAAATAACGGCAATGACTCGCTCCTGATAGAGAACCGGGACGGTCTCTTCTTTGATGAGCAAGTCACCCACAAGTTCAGGTTGGCTGTCTCGGACGATTTCACCCTGAGCCAATGCCCGATCAATTCTAGGATTTTCGCCCCAAGTTAATTCTCTTCCAATCACATCTTGGGTGAACACTGTCGCAGCCGTAGTGGGTCTGATGTGGGCTATGGCCACATATCCCTCTGGCCAGGTGATGTAATCACGCCGTTTCGGTACCCACAAAATCAAATCTGCAAAGGAGAGGTCGGCCAGTAATTGCCATTCAGCAACCAGTTCAGATAATCGATCTCGATCTGCTTGGCTCAACGCAGTCTGGGTTGGAATCTGATCATTGCGGGCACTCATAACAGACCCCCCACTCCTGCGATCTTTCGTCTCATTTATGAAACAACAGCAGCGATCTTACCAATCTCCTTTCCTAAGCGAGACATGTTGTTGCTGAAATCAAGTGGACCACTCTTGGCACGTGGGCCAGTTACGGGACGGTGATCGTGAGGAAGCACGAAATGTTCTTCACCAGCCGTTAAAGCCAGGAATCGAGATTCAATGGCGCGATCTTCTCGTGTAGTCGTGCTCTGATTGAGGACATAGATGATGGGAATTTTTCGAAGAAGGATAGGAAAGTCAGCGATGAATTGCTGCAACCTCATCAGCCCTAGACCAGAAGATCTGGTGACAAAAACCAATGAGGAAGAAGATTCCAAAATATTATTGATGAGACAGGCTTGCCAACGTCGATCAGTGATGACCTCCTTTATCGGTGGAAGAGCGCCGATATCAATAACCGATACTTCTCTGGGTGAGTTTGCTTGATGCGGAATCTGAATCGGCCTTTGCTCAAGGTCCATCGTGATCAATTGGCATCTATTTCCCGCGTTCTTCCCATTGCCCATGAGATAAGCCAATGAAGGGGAACGAAGATCTGCATCGATCAATTGCACGCTCCGCTGCCATGACAAATAGTTGGCTAAGTTGAAAGCCACGTGACTTCGACCGGGTGCGCCGGCAGTTCCAGTGACAGTAACAATCTTTGGCTGATGTTTTTCGGCCGCAATGACTGCGGGCATTGGATTTCTTCCACTTGCCAGTGCAACTGATTCGGAGCGCACGCCTTGCTGGACTAGTGGCAATCGCAATTGACCCCGAATGTGCACCATAAGCTTGTGTGAGTTAACTTCTACATTGTCAATGCAGATCATGGATATGGTCGGAGAAGCCAAGGACTCTAATTCGCCAACTTCTGTTCCAGGCAAATCGTTTCGGTAAATAATGACGGTGCGAAGTTCGGCTCCTCTTTCATTTAACGCCGCCTTCAAAGAGGCACCATCGATCGCTCGAAAAATGATACTCCAGCCCTGCGAAAAGAGAAGTTGAGAGACGAAATCTTCAGTTTCTGCATCAGAAATTGCGGTTATTACTTCTAGTTGTGGGATCTCAGAGCGCATGACGCACCACCAACACTCTGGAATTCTCAATGTTATTGATGATTGGCAAAACCAAGGTGTCTGAGACTGAGAGAACCACACCAATTTCGCCACCCAAATCAATAGTCTTTTGATCAATTGATTCAACGTTCAGATGTCTTGCAACTAAGAGCGGATCAAAAGGGTTGGGATTATTGGGAAGCGGAATCGAATAAATATCAACTTCTTGACCAGCGCGAAGATTGATGGGCATATCATTTCGCGAAACTCGAATCGGCAAGCTGCGCATGATCGAAATACTTTGAGATTTTGAAATCGAAGAGGTAGGAATTAATTCAGAAGTGGAAATAGCGCGAGTAACTGAATAGCCGGTTACTGCTACAGAATGGAGAAAGTATCCGCGAGCATTATCCGGAAGGAGTACCTGTTTAGTCATAAGGTCCCCAGCGATAATTAAATGACCAGGCGAGAGATCTCGACTGGCGGCCCAGACCAATGAGGTTTTTTGTGCTTCACCAGATATTGCCATCGCGGCCACCAAAGCGAGAAAGATTAATCCAATGGCAACGTAGGTTCGCGGGCTGCGAGGAGTTGGAAATTTGATATTTAGCATGGTGCATTCTTAAAGCACCGCGGCGAAATTGCGCTTCGCTTCTTCCACAACCTCACGCAAAGTGTTTTTTAATTTTCATCCGAACGGATGAAGAAAAGTCAGGCGAAGGAAGGCAGAGTCAAGCCATGATTTCTCGCGCGCTTAATTTCGCAACTTCTGGCTCCAAAGTTCCCATTGATCCAGCGATGTGGTCTCACCCCATGTTGGCGCTATACGCCGAGAAGGAGGTGGCGAGAACGATTCCCGCCATCCCCCGAAAACTCTTCTTGGTACCAACTCCCAATAATCTGCCTGGCGAAACAGTCGATCCAGAATGGAGTCCGCGCCCCAGTCCGCTGAGCGAACTACCCGAGTTAGAAGGTTGGGTTGAGCGCTTCGTGGTTGCCGTCGTCGAGATTTGGGGCGGGCGGCGTCACCCGATGCAGCTAGCCAGATGGTGCCACCGCAGCGTTCATGCGCAATTAGCCAGAAAATCAGGTACCTTCAAAGAGATACCCCGGGTTCGAAAGATCTATCTCTCCCAACCTATTGAGGGGGTTTGTGAAACGACCGTCACCTTGAAGATTGCAGATCGAGTCCGATCGCTTATCCTGCGCTTTGAAGGCGTGGACAAGCGATGGCTATGTACCGAGATGATTCTGCTTTAGCGATTCTGGCGAGTATGGACTACACCATATGTCGTGGAGCTTCAGTCACTCCATGACAACGCTTGTACTTCTTTCCGGAACCGCAAGGACATGGTGCGTTTCGGCTAACCTCGCCGGCATTTCGAACTGCTCCATCGATATCACTGGCTGAATAGCGAAGTTGTTGCGGAGCAGGCTGATCGGCAACCAATCCCTTTGCTTCGACTTCGTGAGTATCTGAGGTGACTTGGACTTCTACGTTGAAGAGATAGCCAACAATTTCTTCCTTGATGGAATCCATCATCGCAGCGAAGAGATCGAAACCTTCTCGTTGGTATTCCACCAAAGGATCTCGTTGAGCCATGGCTCGCAGACCAATTCCCTCTTGCAAATAATCCATCTCATATAGGTGCTCTCGCCATTTTCGATCCAGAACCGAGAGCAGAATCTTTCGCTCCAATTCTCTGGTTACTTCAACTCCCAAACTTTCTTCACGCTTTGCATAAGCGGCTTGGGCATCTTCCAAAATCTTGTGGGTAAGGAAATCTTGGTCCAATCCGGCAGCCCCGCCAACTTCGGCCAGTAATTCTTCTGGCGTAAAGGAAACTGGGAAGAGCGCTCTTAGCGCAGTAAACAAGGTATCCAGGTCCCATTCTTCGGGATAGCCATCTGCAGTAGCGGCTGCTACATAAGCGGTCAAAGTTTCGGTCATGAAAGTCTGAACCTGATCTTTGATGTCGGCGCCTTCGAGAACTTCACGTCGTTCCTCATAAACCACTTCTCGTTGGCGATTCATAACATCGTCATACTTCAGAACATTTTTTCGCATGTCGAAGTTGAGGGCTTCTACTTGAGTTTGAGCAGAACGAATAGCATTTGAAACAATTTTGGATTCAATAGGTGCATCGTCTGGAATGCCAGCAGCACCCAAGAAGCGCTCCACTAATCCAGAATTGAATCGTCGCATTAAGTCATCTTGAAGCGATAGATAGAAACGAGATTCACCAGGATCACCTTGGCGACCAGAACGACCTCTTAGCTGATTATCAATACGTCGAGATTCGTGGCGCTCAGTTCCCAAAACATAAAGACCACCGACGCTGATAACAACTTCGTGCTCTTTGGACACTGCGGCCTTCTGCTTAGCCAACTCCGCCGGCCATGCTGCTTCGTACTCTTCTGGTGTTTCAACCGGGCTTAAGCCCCGGCGTTGTAATTCAAAATCTGCCATAAATTCTGGGTTTCCACCCAGCATGATGTCGGTACCACGACCGGCCATATTGGTGGCAACAGTCACTGCTCCAACAGTTCCGGCTCTAGCAACGATGGCTGCTTCGCGTTCATGTTGTTTCGCATTCAAGACTTCATGTGGAATTCCGCGAATTTTAAGTAGGTGGGAAAGTTCTTCAGATTTTTCCACGCTAACTGTTCCAACGAGAACTGGCTGGCCTGCCTTGTGGCGAGTGGAAATGTCTTCCGCACAAGCGGTGAATTTTGCCGCTTCCGTCTTATAAATTAAATCTGATTTGTCATCACGCAACATTGGCTTGTTGGTAGGAATCGGGATCACACCTAATTTATAAATCTGCAAGAATTCAGATGCTTCGGTCTGAGCAGTACCGGTCATTCCGGATAATTTGCTATACAGACGGAAATAATTCTGAAGCGTAATTGTTGCCAAGGTCTGGTTCTCATCCTTGATTTCAACGCGCTCTTTTGCCTCTAATGCTTGGTGTAACCCTTCGTTGTAGCGGCGACCGGCCAGAATACGGCCCGTATGCTCATCAACAATCAGGAGTTCACCGCTCATAACTACATAATCTTTATCGCGCTTGAACAGTTCTTTTGCCCGAACCGCGTTATTCAAATACCCAATCATTGGAGTATTAACCGCTTCGTAAAGATTGTCGATACCTAAAAGTTGTTCGACCTTTGTAACGCCCTCTTCTAGAACGCCGATGGTCTTCTTCTTTTCATCTACTTCATAATGCACATCGCGTTCTAACTTGGTTGCAATGGTGGCAAACTCGACGTACCACTTAGTGGCCTTGTCGGCAGGACCACTAATAATCAGTGGAGTTCTCGCTTCGTCGACCAAGATCGAGTCCACTTCATCAACAACCGCAAAGTTATATTCGCGCTGGACACAGTCTTCTAAGCTCCACGCCATGTTGTCGCGCAAATAGTCAAAGCCAAATTCATTGTTGGTTCCATAAGTGATGTCGGCGGCGTATGCCTCACGACGTTGTTGTGGCTCCATATTGGACAGGATCACGCCAACTTTTAATCCAAGGAAGCGATGGATACGACCCATCCACTCGCTATCGCGCTCGGCTAGATAATCATTAACTGTGACTACGTGTACACCTTTACCACTCAATGCATTGAGGTAGGAGGGAAGGGTGGCAACCAAAGTCTTTCCTTCGCCAGTTCGCATTTCGGCGATATTGCCTTGGTGTAACGCCGCACCGCCCATCATCTGCACGTCGTAATGACGTTGTCCCAGGGTTCGAATCGCTGCTTCGCGGACACAGGCAAAGGCTTCGGGCAAGATGTCATCCAAGGTTTCACCTGCGGTTAGCCGCGATCGGAATTGATCGGTCATTCCACGGAGTTCGACATCACTAAGCGCCGAAATTTTCGGTTCTTGAGCATTAACCGCCGCAGCGATAGCTTCCAATTTCCGAATTGCCCGGCCTTCACCAGCACGCAACATTTTTTCTATGAACGCAACCACTAATCCTCTTCCATTCTGATAAAACCCTGCATCGCGTATGGATGCCGAGCCAGGGTCTTTTTGGGACCTACTACTGAGAAATTGCCTTGGCACTATCGTATTGGGAACCGCCTACCACTATCGAACTGGGAAATAGGTAGGGCTGGCGCAGGCCGCCACAACCCCCAGCGGCACAATTCCCAGCGCCAGTAGGGCTCGAATGGCTTCCCGACAGGTGGACCCGGAGGTCACCACATCATCCACAATCACCACATTATTCGAAACCAAGATGGGGAAATGCTCTGCGGGAACTGTAAGTGCCATGTGAAGGTTTTGCCGACGCTCTTCCGGGTCTAGGCCACTTTGATCCTTAACCCTGCGAAGTAGTTGAAACGGGCTGACCCGGGAAATCTCCCATTGGCCGGTTTTATCGCCCCGGCGCAGGCACTTCTGGACTTCGCCCAGCAACGCCCAACTGTGGTTCTCGCCCCGCCGACGGATAGCGCTTTGCGTTGAGGGAATATTGAGTAAAAGTGCCTGGTACGGGTTGGCAGCGCTCTCTATGAGCAAGGCCTGAACTGAACGGGCGATGCTATCGGCCAATATTTCTCTTGCTGCCAAAGATCCTCGCTCTTTCGCAGCTAAAACTATGGGTGCAACTTGCTCGCTGTATTTTGTCGTGGTTAAAAGCCGAACGCCAGAAAGCTGAGAATAAATCGGGCGCCCAGACCAAAGGCGGGTACATCGCGGACAGAGGGAAAAACCCAGTGTTCGACATCCCAAACACTGGGCCGGGTAAATTAAATCTGAAAGCGAGGCAATCGCGCCGAACATCTTCCCAACGCTACTTAGTTCATAACTCCTCGTCGTCCACGATGCCATTAATTGTGGAAAGTTCGCTTTCTGGAATCAGATCAATGGGATGCGAAATCAATTCCATCCCTGCCACTTTTGGCAAGGTTAAGACGAAGTGAGCTCCACGACGAAGTCGCCCCCAGGCTTCCAAAGTTCCATGATGCAATTTCGCATCTTCCAGCGCGATCGAAAGACCTAAACCGGTACCACCTCTAATTCGGGCACGAGCTGGATCTGCACGCCAAAAACGATCGAAGAGGCGAGAGGCATCTTTCTCCTGAAAACCAACTCCATAATCGCGAACACCTACCGCAACTGCATCGTCAGATTCAACAACGGTAATATCAATATTCTTTTCTTCGCAATGATCAATTGCATTGGTGATCAGATTCCGAAAGATCCGCTCCACGCGGCGCGAATCCGCATCGACATAAATCGGTTCTCTTGGAGCATGAACATTTATGACTCGATCTTTACTTGGATGGAGATAATCGACGGTGCGGACTAATACTCCAACAATATCCATGGGTTCTACTTGCATAACTGCAGCTTCTGCATCGAATCTACTGACTTCCAAGAGATCTCCCAGTAACCGCTCAAATCGATCTATTTGAGCAATTAACAACTCCGCGCTTCGTGCGACCTTGTGAGAAAAAGTATCCCTAGAAGTGAAGATGACTTCGGATGCCATTCTGATTGTGGTGAGCGGGGTACGCAGCTCATGGGAAACATCAGATACAAAGCGCTGCTGCAATCTGGATAAGTTTTCCAATCTGGAAATTTGCTGCTGCATCGAAAGAGCCATCTCGTTGAACGAGGTTGCCAACCGAGCAATTTCGTTTTCGCCATGCACTTCCATTCGCCGACCTAAATCTCCCGCAGATAATTGCTCTGCAATTTCGGCCGCTTCCCGCACTGGAATTACAACCTGGCGAATAACCAGCCAAGTAACTAGACCAATTAAGAAGATCAGAGCAATGCCGGTAAACCAGAGCGCAGTCCGAATAAGGTTTAACGTGTTTTGCTGCGAAACTAAATCGTAAAGAAAATAGATTTCATAGCTACCAGATCGCGGAATTTCCAACATGGATCCAACTGCAATGGCATTAACTACTTTGCCGCCCAAATATCGTATTTGAGTTTTAGACCACTGAACTCCAGTGTGAGTTCGGACCCTGGACCGAAGGTCATTTGGAACTGATTTCGAAGATAAAAGATTGGATGTTCGTTCAAAGGAGTTCTTGACCGGCTTTACGGTTGGAAAATGCAGAAGGGCAACTTCTCTTCCGGCAGTTTTTCCGCCGATAGAGGCCACAAATATAATCTGATCCACCATTTTCTTTACAGCATCATCATTTTGGAATTGCGCAACTGCTAATTGCACTTCGATGGAACGAAGGGAGGATGCACTATCAGAGAGCGAATTATCCAACTTCTCACTAAATATTCCAGTCGATATTTGGCTGAAAAGTGCGGACCCCACCAACCAGATAATTCCCAAGGAAAGTAAGACGCTATTACCGGTGACTCGCCAAACTAAGGAACTACGCCAAGGGCGTCGAGTCTGATTCACAATTTCTAGTTTCCAATTTCTCTGGAGCCTGGCGCACCTGCCTTATAGCCAACTCCTCGAACGGTCACAATGAGTTCAGGATTTTCAGGATCTTGTTCAACTTTCGAGCGCAATCTCTGAATATGAACATTGACCAATCGAGTATCTGTTGCGTGCCGATAGCCCCACACTTCGCCAAGCAAGGCTTCACGAGTAAAGACACGACCTGGCTCTTTGGCAAGTGCAACCAACAAATCGAATTCCAAACGTGTTAATGGTATGACGCGACCATCTCGAGTAATGGAGTGTGCCAATTGATCAATAGCGATATCGCCAATTTTGAGCCCGCCTGAGTTTTCAGAGATGACTCTACGAAGTCGGGTCTTTATCCGAGCAACAAGCTCGGAATTATTAAATGGCTTAACCATGTAATCATCGGCCCCTGCTTCCAGCCCCAAGACGACATCGTGGGTATCCCCTTTGGCCGTAAGCATGACGATGGGGACCATGGATTCTTTTCTAATTTCACGACAAACATCGATCCCAGTCATGCCCGGAAGCATTACATCCAACAACACTAAATCTGGGGTCTGAGCTCGAAATAAATCCATGACTTCATCGCCACGGTTGATCAAGTCAACTTCAAAACCAGAACTGTTAAGAACAATACCCAACATCTCTGCCAAATCCTGGTCGTCGTCAACGACCATGATCAGAGTCATTAGCTACCTTGCTCCCACGAGTTAAGGTAAAGATCTTGTGCTGCGGTTAACTTATCAATCGAGCCGCCCATACTTTCAAGCTTCAAACGAGCAACCTCTTTATCAATCTGAGTTGGCACATTGTGTAAGCCGGCACTTAGTTCAGCAGCCATTTTCAATAGCCATTCTGCAGTAAGCGCTTGGTCAGAAAAAGACATATCCATTACTGCAGCTGGATGTCCTTCGGCGGCCCCAAGATTTACCAGTCGACCTTCGGCTAACAAAAGAATTCGGCGCCCATCGCTGAGTTGATATTCATCAGTTTGATGACGAATTTTCGAATGCTTTTCTGCGGAGTTTTGCTCCAACCAAGCCACATCGATTTCGATATCAAAGTGGCCGGCATTGGCAAGGATCGCTCCGTCTTTGAGAACCTTGAAATGCTCTTCACGAAGTACATCGCGGTTACCAGTAACGGTGACAAAGAAATCGCCAATTTTCGCCGCTTCCAACATGGGCATGACCCGATAACCTTGCATCATCGCATCAAGTGCTTTGGTTGGGTCAATCTCGGTGACAACAACATCTGCACCCAAGCCTTTTGCTCGCTCGGCAACGCCTTTTCCGCAGTAACCGAATCCAGCTACTACAAATACTTTTCCAGCAATCAATGAATTGGTTGCTCGGAAAATTGCATCCAAGGTTGATTGTCCCGTTCCAAAACGGTTATCAAACATATGCTTTGTGTCAGTATCGTTCACAGCGATCATCGGGAATTTCAAAGCGCCATCTTTTGTCATTTGGCTAAGTCGAATAACTCCAGTCGTAGTCTCTTCGCAGCCGCCGATAATTCCGTCAATGAGTTCGGTGCGGGATGTGTGCAAAGTATTGACTAGGTCGCAACCATCATCAAAGACCAAATGAGGCTTAATATCCAAAGCGGCATTGATGTGGCGATAATAGCCATCTCTATCCACGGCGTTGCGGGCAAAGATGCTCAGCCCAAATTCCTCAACTAGCGCCGCTGCTGTGTCGTCCTGAGTCGACAACGGATTGGAAGCACAGAGCGCAAGCTCCGCACCGCCGGCTTTTAAGGCAAGCATTAGGGTGGCAGTCTCGGTGGTCACGTGCATGCAGGCAGCAATTCTGATTCCAGCAAATGGTTGCTCTTTTTCAAAGCGAGCGCGGATCTGAGCCAGCACGGGCATATTTCGCTGCGCCCATTCAATTCGCTTTTTTCCGGCAGCGGCCAAGTCAAGGTTGGCAACATCAAAATTTAGGGCAGTTTCAACAGACACAAGCGTCTCCTTGGTTATATCACTCTAGATCTGAACATCCATTAATGTGCGCAGATTACCGCAAGAACCTCATCTCGAACTTTTTTCATCAGGTCAGCGGTCTTTGCTTCTACATTAAGCCGTAACAAGGGTTCGGTATTTGAAGGGCGGACGTTAAACCACCAATCTTCGGCGGATACCGTGATTCCATCCAATTCATCGAAATCGTGGATTGGGCGGTAGCGCTGCTCAATCTCTTTGAGAGCTGCCGAAATATCGCCCACCTGAGTGTTCAATTCCCCGCTTGCCACATAGCGGTTATAAGGCGCCAAAAGTGCTGAGAGTGGCCGATCGCCTTCGGCAAGTTCGGTAAGGGCATAGAGCGCGGCCAACATCCCGGAATCGGCTCGCCAAAAATCTGAAAAATAGAAATGACCAGAATGTTCCCCGCCGAAGATGGCCCCACTTTCGGCCATGAGCTTTTTGATAAACGAATGACCTACACGAGATCGAATCGAATTTCCGCCATTTTCGGCAACAACCTCGGCAACCGACTTTGAAGAAATGAGGTTATAAATAATCGTTGAACCAGGCTTTCGCTTTAACTCTCTGGCAGCGATCAAACAGGTTAACGCTGACGGGTTCACCAGATCACCCTTTTCGTCGATCAAGAAGCACCGATCAGCATCGCCATCGAAGGCCAATCCGATATCCGCTTTTGATTTTTTGACCTGCTTCTGAAGATCCACAAGGTTTTTTGGTTCGATTGGATTCGCTTCATGATTAGGAAAAGTTCCATCTAATTCAAAATACATTTCCGTTACATCGACATTAAGTCGCTTCATCACGGCCGGAGCAGTGTGACCTGCCATTCCATTTCCGGCATCGATAACCACCTTGAGTTTTCGTAAGGTATGGCCATCTTGATTGGGGAATATAGATAACAAGAAATCTACATACTCATCCAACATATCTTTATCGCTCTTTTTGCCGATCGGACGATTGGATATCGGTACACCGTCAATAAGTAAGGCTTTGATTCGCGCTAAGCCAGAATCCATTCCAATCGGTTTGGCCCCGCTCTTGCAAAGTTTCATTCCATTATAGGCAGCCGGATTATGGCTGGCAGTAAACATGACGCCAGGCAAGTTCAGCCTTCCAGATGCAAAATAGAGCATGTCTGTGGATGCCAATCCAATCCGAATAACATCCATTCCTTGGGCCGTCACTCCATCTGCAAATGCAGCAGCGAGAAGCGGTGAGGAAGGACGCATATCTTCACCGATAACAACCGTGGATGGTTCGCGCTCGTCTTCTAGAAAACGCGCAAAGGCACTTCCTAATGCGAAGGCAAAATCAGGGGATAATTGTGAATCTACAAGACCTCGAATGTCATAAGCCTTGATGAATTGGCGCAGGGATTCATCGGTAAACATCTCAGCAATCTATCGTGAATCGGTGCGTTTCTAAACTTATTAATTGGAAGGTAAGGCTCGTAAATGCCCTCTGCGCCCAATTTCTTGAGTCACGTGATTTTCTGCTACGGCAGGAGATGGTGTCGCGCCAACTTCGCGAACTGCATCTGCAATTGCCATTAGATCATCTTCACTCGGCCCTGAAGCGGCTTCAGTGAGATCTTGGCGCATAACTGTCCAACCCTTTGGCACTGTCATGCGGGCGCTATGTTCAGTGCATAGATCGTAGGCGTGGGGCTCGGCGAAGGTAGCTAAAGGTCCTAGAACCGCTGTGGAATCGGAGTAAATGTAAGTCAAGGTGTTAGTCGCAATTTGGCGACATCCAGCGCGAGAACAAGCCCGTCCTGACCTTGGATGTGAACTCCTCATATTGAGAGGTTAGTGCCTGGTCCAACAAAAAGCGTGGATTTACCCACGTGAGATAACGTGAGCGTCTTTAACAGGTAGTAACGCGGCTTGGACCGTGGAACCGCTGAGCATTGGTAGATAACTTAAGCCAAAAGAACCAGGTTTCGTATTGAGGAAAATCATCCCGCCGCGAACATCTTCAGATTTGGGGGAAATCGATATTTGAAAAAGCGGATTCTTGGGTTGCCAATACCCAATTTGGTCTCCCGACACTGTTTCATTGCCGGTGCTACCTGACGTCGAGATCCAAGCGATCTTAACTTTGAAATTTGTTCCAGTGAAAACCAATTGTGGCGAATAACCACCAACATTGAAAGTGTTGTTAGTGAGCACCGGCGCGGGAGTTGACCACGCGAAGTCAACATTGCCATTTCCAGATATCTGGCTTCTCACTCCAGCCAAGATCGGCTGATCCGATGTCACAAGAATGGAAAAGGGATCAACTTCAGATATTGAGGTTAAAGCCATATCAGTCACTTTGCCGTGATGGATAACAAGATCATCAAACCCTATGGGTGTATAACTTCCATCACTTGAAATAATTGTGACTTTTGCATTTGCATCTAAATTTCCAGGTGCCAGCAGGCGCAAAAAGTGTGAAATCTTTCGCCCTTGACCTGGCGAACTAAGAACCATTGGGATGGTCACTGTGGAAGTTGGTTCGCTAACCGGATTGACGTAATCCATTCCCAGTGAGCTCAACCCTTTTGTTCTCTGATCAAATAAAAATGCGGACATTCGGCCAGATTGGGTGAGGACATGAACCACCAGCGAACTTTCGCCGGGCGCCAACGAATCTAACGATATTTGTCGCGAGGAATTTGAGCCCACAAGTACCGTGCTTGTAACTGCGCTCTGGTGCGCAGTAAAAACAGTCACGCCAACCGTTGATTCGCTGAGCCCTGAATTCACCAAATTAAGTCGGGCTTTACTAGTGATCTCACCAGAGCCTCCAACAAACCATTGATCACCAGCACCGGCACTACAAATTGTGCTTCCTAACCATTTTCCGGGTTGCGAAGTTGTCAGCACTGAAGTTGCAAAACCACCATCTACTAAGAGGGAGTTCTTGGACATGACTACATTCCTAGAACCGGATGCAACAAATTTCACCGACTTGCCCAGAATTGGACGCACTCCGATTTTACTGCTGGATAAATAAGCTGTTGTAACACCATCACCTGGAATACCCGAGCAGACAGCCGGTGGGAATGACTGCTTTAAATGCACTCGACTTGATACCTGCGGGAGCAAATAGGTAAGACCCACGGCCGAAGCCACCAATGCAATCCCAGAAAGAACTTTTACATTCTTCATACAAGTTCCTCGATTGGAACTTCGCGTCGACGTCTGCCTGAAGGCAAAGCCAAGACCACAAGGGTAAGGATCATTATCAATTGCAATGATGTTAATCCCCGGTGGAGGGTTCCATCATGGGACAAAATAATCGTTCCTGGCTGGGACAAAGTAAATGTCGGCAAACCGGCAGGAGACTCTTGAAGCGGAATCGATTTTCCATTGGAAATAAGCCGCCATTTACGATCATATTTCTCAGCAATTGTTATTACCCCAGGTGCTGAAACGCTATCAACGGCGCCGATTTCACTGGAGGATAGATTTGCGCTTCTGCCGCGAATATTTGTGTAGAAAACTCTTGGGTGCGCACCAACGACTTTCCAAATAATCCCACTTTTCGTAGCAGAAGAACGGATGAAACCGCCTTGGCCATCGATCATTCGAACGATGGAAGGCTCGACTGGATCCTTGAAGAAAAGATATTGAATCCCATTTTCACCGATTAGTTTGCTACTGGTTACGCCAGAACCCGTAAGCAGATCAGAAATCGCTTTCTCCAATTGCGGCGATGGCGGTGAAGTGACATCAGGGTCGCCTAATTCCAAATCCAATCCACGTGATATGAAATATTGGATTTGATTGGCCGCTTTAGCTATCACCAGGGTTTTTGGTCGTGCCGGAATTTGTGTTAACGAAGTTAAGAAAGCCGGGATTACTTCTGGTTGACCGCTTCTGGTGAGGGAATTTGCGCCTGCTGAAACGGCCCATGCCGTCGAAGCCGCTAAAGAAAAGATACAGATAATTGCAGTGAAAGCAGCGGTGATATGTCCAATTCCAAATTGGGAATTTCGCAAGTTTGGAATTAAACCGTCGGCACCTCTAATAACGGGGATTAGCCCGCAGATCTGAGAAACAATTAGACAAGTGCCAACCCAAACATTTGAAGTGGATCCATTGCCGTTGATATGAAGTGAAGAAAATACGATCGCGACAGCCAGAATCGCCATCCCGGCCAATCCCCAATTCTGATTTTCCTTGCGAAGCATTGTAAGAAGAAGAAAAACAATGGATGGCCCAATTAGCCATATGGGAAATGAGGAAGCTCCCCCGGGATTAAGCAAGAGAATGGACCATCTTGAACCCGACATTGTTGGGATTCCAGGTTCAATCAATAGATGAGATGGGTGACGCAGTAACGCAAATGACCATGGGAAGTTCATCAGCCATGGTGCAAGTAATAAGGTAATTCTTCGCTTTGCCGTTGCCGAATTTAAAAATTCTATTGCTGAAAATTTTCTCAAGCGAACAAATGAGATGAGGTGAAAGAACGTCCAGAGAAGTAGGAATATTGGCGAAAAAGCTGCCATTAGCCCGGCAAGTAATGCGAATCTGTAGGTCTTGCGCCACGAATATTCTTCTAAACCAATATCTAGTGGAAAATGCGAAAGCAAGGTCGGTGCAAGCAGAGCAATTGCTATCGTTCCCAACCGCCCTTGATTGATGCTGGCCCAGATCACGGGAGACATTGCATAAATCAATCCACCAAATACGGCCATGCCAGTTTTAATGTCAAATTTACTCAAAGCCCGAAACATAATTAAGAAAAGCAACGGGGGAAGTAACCAAAAGAGAGCGGAGATAAAAAAAGCTAGATTCCCAAATGCCAACAAAGAGATGCCACCCATGATCGCAAGCCAGGGTGGCGAAGCAACTGCCGAACCCATTCCCACTTGATGCCAAGAATCTAAGTAACTTCTGATCGCCTCCATCGCCCCTGAAGGAGATAAGGGCAAAGCACCCCCAGAAATATTTCCATATCGAGATCTAGATGCAATCGCAGTGATGATAAATAGTGAAATCATCGCTAACGCGAATGGGCGATGTCGCAATTTGGTGAACCAAGAAGTGGAATGAGAGACCATTAATTCTGGGTCATCAAAAGTTTCATCGATTATTCCGATATCGGAGTAACTCGGCGAAATAAGTTTCTCTTCAACTTCTACATCTGGTCTAAAACCTCGAAAGAGCACGTTCCCAACCCGCTCAAAAGTGGTCCGAAATTGGTCAATTCTTGGGGGTATAAACCGATTAACAATTCTCGGTGAAAGCATTCGTCGATTTCGACGCTCTTTTCTTCCCTGAATTAAATCTGCTGGCTTGATGAGCAATAACACCACGGCGGCAAGTTCATCGGCTGCATATCCCGGCAACTTAGCGAGCAAATTTATAATCGCTCGAAATCCGGAAGCCAAAATTAGTTGGATTGCGACCCAAGGCAATTTCCACCAAGAAGAATTCACCAAAAGCACATAGGCAGCATTTCGTCGATCCAGCAGTAGTGGTCGGTGAAGAAAGGCTTCCGATACATCGACGCTTCGGCGCTCAGATGCTGCCGCTTCAGCATGATAGGCAATGGCATCAGTCACACAGATCACCGAGTGCCCGGCGACATGGGTGCGCCAACCTAGATCTACATCGTCTCGAAAGAGTTCAAGGTTTGGGTCAAAACCGCCAATGCTTTCAAAGACCGATCTCTTGGCAAGCATCGCTGCGGTACTCACACCTAAAACTTCATTGTTGCCACCATCTTGTTGGCCTTGATCTTGCTCGCGTCGTTCCAAACCAGTCCACCTAGTGCCATTCCCAGCGATAGAGATTCCCACTTCAAGAAGATGATTGCGGTCATACCAACCGCGAATCTTTGGCCCGGCGATCGCAACATTTGGACGATCGGTAACGGCATCGAGAAGCTTCTCAAGGGCATCGGGTGAGGGCGCACAGTCGTCATGGATAAACCAAAGCCATTCCTCGACAGAGTCAGAACCGCCCCCAGTGAGTGGTTTGAGCTGGGCGAGCGCATGATCAATGGCGCTACCAAAGCCAACGTCTCGTGCGAGTTCCAAAACTTGAATTCCAGAGTTCTTTAAGAATTTGACCGATGGATCCGTGGATCCAGTATCAACCGCCACGATGGCATCAACGGGCCGAGTTTGATTTGTTAGGGCTGCAATAACCTCTGGAATCCAGAGGGCGCCATCATGTGAAACCAGAATTGCCGTCACAAAAAAATTATCGGTCATCGGGATTCACCATCCAGACGTATGGCCAAACTTTTTCGGCGGCAAGAAAGAGTGGCAGCGGCTAAAAACTTGAGGAAACGAGCAAGCATTAGTTTAGTAGAAAAGTTAAATTGTAAAACCGCTCAAAAGGTGGCTAAGCCGAGCGGCGCTTAAGCCGGCGGCGCTCTCGTTCGGAGAGTCCACCCCAGATTCCAAATCGCTCATCATGAGCTAGCGCATAATCTAGGCATTCCGATCGCACATCGCAGGAAAGGCAGACACGCTTGGCCTCACGCGTGGAACCGCCTTTTTCTGGGAAAAAGGCTTCAGGGTCGGTTTGAGCGCAGAGTGCGTGCTCTTGCCAAGATGGCTCCATATCCCCTGCGCCAGGGTGGCTGGTGGATATTCCTATGGGGCGAATTTCTGACATCTGTGAATTCTCCTTGGGGACCTATGGGCTACCTTGGTGAGGTAACTATGCCTGGGTGAATTACACGCTTGTAATCCCTTTTAGTCAAGTCCGTGGAAAACGAAAGTCCTAAAAAAGGTGGATTTAATAGCCAAAAAAATTGAAATCGGCCAAAGTATTGGCTGGGATTTCATAGCCATCGGCGACAAAACAGTTTCGCAACACTGATCCTGCACCTACCTTGACATTACGGCCAACGAGACAATTCTCTAAAAGAGAATCGGAACTAACAAATGATTTTTCCCCAATAACGGTTCCGTGGGAAACGGTGGCACCAACTTCGACTGTGGCTCCCTCCAAAATAAGACAATCGTCTTCATGCGGCGGAGTCGCACCTGAATGCAATACGCCAGTGACTAGGTCATGGGAAGCTTTTAGTAGCGCTTGTGGCGTTCCGATGTCGAGCCAGTATGAATTATCTACAAAGCCCTTGACTCGGGCGCCTTGAGCCAGAAGGTCTGGAAAAGTTTCACGTTCAATACTTATCACTTGACCTGTGGGGATCTCACTAATTACTTTTCTAGAAAATATGTAGCAGCCTGCATTAATAGTATTTGTCGGTGGGTTCTCCATTTTTTCCCGAAAAGCCAAAACGTTTCCCGCAGTATCCAATTCAACAGCGCCATACGGTCTGGCATCTGCCACTTGAGTTAAATACAAAGTCACTTCCGCACCTTGCATTTCATGTGACCTAATTTGGCCGCTTAGGTCGTGGCCACTAAGAACATCCCCGTTGAAAATAATCACTGGACCGCTTCCGGAAAGCATTTGGCCCGCATTACTAATAGCTCCGCCAGTTCCTAGCGCGGTTTTCTCAACGGCATATTTGATCGATATGCCGTGCTCTGAGCCATCGCCAAAATAAGGTTCAAAAATTTCGGCCATAAATGAAGTTGCTAAAACGATCTCATGGATATCAGCTTCACGAGCCTTAGCAATCTGATGTTCTATAAAAGGTACGCCAGCAACTGGCAACATCGGTTTTGGCGTGTTCTTCGTCAATGGGGAAAGCCGAGTGCCGAAACCGCCCACTAACAAAATTGCCGAATAACTCATGGAATCATTTCACCGATCCAAGAAGACGCTGCACAGCATCCGCAATTGCCGAATCCGTAGCAGTTAATGCGACTCGAATATAGGTAGCAGCGGCGCTTCCATAGAAGTGCCCTGGAGTGGCCAAAATTCCTAGCTGAGCAAGAAATCTAACGGAATCCCAATCTGTTTCATTTCTGGTGCACCATATATAAAGCCCAGCTCCGCTGTATTCAACGGTGAAGCCAACTGCTTCTAATGCCGGCTGAAGCGCTTTCCGCCTGGCTCGATAACGTTGCGCTTGCTCGACTACATGCACTTCATCGGATAAAGCTGCGACCATCGCTTTTTGCACGGGAAGGGGAACTAACATTCCTGCGTGTTTTCGAAATTCTCGAATTTGCGAAATAAGCTGCGAATCCCCCACCAGAAATGCAGCGCGGTATCCAGCCAAATTCGATCGTTTCGAGAGCGAATGAACTGCCAAAATATTTCTATTAGAGCCGTTGGCAACTTGAAGAATGGAAGTACCTTGGACTGTGTCAGGAAAACTTAAATAACACTCATCACTTGCAATAACAACATTATTTTTTTCTGAATATTCCAATACTTTGCTTAATTCGGCTTCGGAATGAACGCGGCCGGTTGGGTTGGATGGGGAATTAATCCAAGCCATATCTGCCTTTGGCCAATCTGATGCATCGATTCCAACCGGCGTTGCTTCGGCCCCGGCAATGATTGATCCCACCAGATAGGTGGGATAAGCGATTTCAGGAATGAGAACAGTGCGGGCCTGAAGGAAAGTTGGCAACCACGCCACTAACTCTTTTGATCCAATGGTGGGAAGGACATCAAAATCCCCACTGGCTCCCAAGTAATTAATTGCCCACTCTTTAAGAGCTGCGCGCAGTTGAACTGTCCCTGCGGTTAATGGATATCCAGGCGAGTTGGCGGCTTCGGCAAAGACTTTTTGAATAAAGTCAGGGGTCGCATCGACCGGGGTTCCCTGGGAAAGATCAATAATCCCGCCAGGATGGCTCCGTGCGATATCCCCGATTGGTGCCAAGGTATCCCACGGAAAGTCTGGAAGCTTGATTGGTTACTCGCTTGCTTGAGGCGGAAGTGCAGTGATCACAGCGTGGTCATTACCTGAGCTGCCAACTTTGCTGGCGCCACCAGGTGAGCCAATTTCAACGAAGAATTCACTATTGGCCGCCGTGTATTCCTTCCACTGGGAAGGGACATCGTCCTCGTAGTAAATAGCTTCCACTGGGCACACTGGCTCGCAGGCTCCGCAATCAACACACTCATCTGGTTGGATGTACAACATCCGACTTCCTTCATAAATGCAATCAACTGGACATTCCTCAATGCAGGATTTGTCCTTAACATCAACGCAAGGTTGGGCAATTATGTAGGTCACGATGTTCCTTTCGAGTGGTTCCCGTATGTCGCAAGGGTACAGAATAGAGCCAGGTCATGGAGGAAAACATGTCACTTTCAGAAAGTGAAGTAGGAACGAGTGCCAGCCCACATGGGCATCAAGCCGCACCCGACCTCAGCCATGTCGGATCCCGCGTGAGTATGCGCCTTCGAGAGCCATCTGGGGGCTACCGGGACATCTTGGGGATATTGGAGAGGCCATCGGCAATCCGTCGTCGCAGTGGCGCCCTGATCGAATTCAATCCCGATGATATTTGGGCTTGGCGCTTGGTGCCAAAGGTCATTCCGAAGGCCGGAACCGGAGCCCCGTTTTCCATGCGAGTCCAAGAGTTAGAGCAGGCTATTGAGGCAACCTGGCCCGCCAGCGAAATTACCGACCAGGCCGGCTGGCGCTTTCGCAGCAACGGCGGCGTTACTAATCGAGCCAATTCAATCAGACCCATTGGCCTTCCACCCTATGGGCTAACTGAGATGGAGCTGGATGAAGCCATCGAGTTGGCACTGCAGTACTACCGAGCCCGCGCCTTACCCCCGGTATTTCACATCAGCCTGCCCCATTTCCAAGATTTGGATACCTACCTTGAAAAATTGAATTGGCAGATAACTATTGAATCTCATGTCATGGTCGCCGACACTGAAGATATTCCAATAATCGAGTTAGCCAATTTCGACCTCCACATTTGGGAAAGTCCCGTTGCTGCGTGGGCTCAAGTTCAGGGAGTCAATCTCAGCTTGGAGATTATGGCTCGCTATCCCTCCACCTATGTGGGGCTTGCCAAGGATGGCCTTGTCGTAGGCGTTGGCAGAATTTCCCAATATGAAGATTGGGCGATTATCACCAGATTATTCGTTCTCCCCGAGTACCGGGGTCAGGGCATTGGCGCAGCTTTAATGAGTGCGCTGGTCCAACAAATAGACGTTAAAAAATTAGCGCTACAAGTGACCACCGATAACGCCGCGGCTATCGCGCTTTATCAAAGGTTGAAATTTCGGGTTCATCACAATTATCGATACCGGGCGATGAAATGAAAACATCATTGCAGTTGTATGACACCCGACTTCGAAAGAAGGCGTTCATTTCCGCTTCCAATGAGACAGAAGTTCGCATCTATTGCTGTGGTCCAACGGTATATAGAAATGCCCATGTTGGTAATTTGCGAACTTTTCTCTTAAGTGATTTGGTTATTCGCATTCTCCATGCTCGAGGCGTCAACACTAAGTTAGTTCAAAACATCACAGATGTCGGACACATGAGCGAAGATGTTGGCGATGACCTAGTTCAGGAATCAAGTGAAGACAAAGTTTTGGCTCAAGCAGAAAGTGAAAATCGGGATCCATTTGCGATAGCCAGAGAATATGAACAGGGCTACCACCAGGATTTGCGCTCGCTCAATATCAGCGTAGCTGACAATTATCCTCGCGCCAGCGAATGCATCGATTTAATGCAAAACCTCATCGAACAACTCATAGAAAAGGGAAAGGCTTATCAAGGCGGGGATGGGACCGTCTACTTCGATGCCCAGACTTTTTCGACTTATGGTGAAATAAGTGGCAATCGCCTGGATCAACTAAAACCCGGTCATCGATTCGATTATCACGATGATGGTGCTAAGAAATTCCATGCAGATTGGGCACTGTGGAAAAGCGCCGGTGGAAGAACTCAAATGGTTTGGCCTTCGCCATGGGGAATTGGTTTTCCGGGCTGGCACATTGAATGTTCGGCAATGTCACTTGCCTTTCTCGACGGACATGTGGATTTACATTTGGGTGGAATGGATTTGAGATTTCCGCATCACGAAAACGAACGGGCTCAATCCAATTCTGTAGTCGAAGAAGAGGCCGTTGATAACTGGGTTCATGGCGAACACTTACTTTTTGAAGGCCGAAAGATGTCTAAAAGTACTGGGAATGTAGTTCTCGTCCGGGACGTTGCCGCGAAGAATTTAGATCCGTTATCACTTCGATTATGTTTTCTTGAAAATCGCTATCGAAGCCAGATGGACCTCACTTGGGAAGCCATCGTGGCAGCAAATACCACAATTCATAGGTGGCGAGAGAAGATGCACAGTTGGGAAAACGATGGTGAGCTCGATGAAGGCGCCGTTGCAGCCGAGACGGAAATTATTTTGAGTGCCGTGGAGGATGATCTAGACACCCTTAAAGCGATCCAGCGAATCAGATTTTTAGAACGAGAAACAACAATTTCTCCAAAAACCAAGCATCAAATCTTTATCCGAGCCGACCTGATTTTAGGTTTAGATCTAGATCGCAGAATTTCCCGTGACTTAACCCTTCCGCCAGAGGCGGAGAGGTTGCTTGAGGAACGCCAGATAGCTCGCTTGAGTAAAGATTTTCACAATAGTGATTTGCTCAGAGATCGATTGTTAGAGCTGGGAGTTGTAGTGAAAGATACGCAAACTGGCCAAGTGTGGGAAATACTGGATTAAATCTTGGCGAATACCATCAGCATCGATAAAACGAAACCGCCGATGAGAAAAATATTTCCATTGTTATTGCCCATAACAAGTAGTTCGTAACTAACCCCGTGAGTACCGGCTCGCAAAATTATTGCGAGCCAACCAATAAGAGCAGGAATTCGCACCAATTTTGATTGCCAATATCTACCTAAAATCCAAATTCCAACTGCGCTTTCCAACAAGGCCAAAATAAGTCCAAATGGCGGTGCGAAGTTGTGTAACACAACTCCGATAAATCCAATACAAATTCCAGCACCGGTGGATAAAAGAAATTTCACCATTATTCCTGTGACATAGTTCCAGAGAATAAGTCGGTCTCTCGACCAGCAGCATCAAGGGTTCCAGCGATTGCGCCTTTAACTAAGGTATAGAACTCTTGGCCCCAAACATCTAAGCCAACGTTATTACTCAATGCGAAAAAGGGGCCATCTAGAGAAATTTGAGTCTCGTGCGCTTTCATTGCATCCATTTTTTGATCTACATAGTCAGATCCATTTATGACCGTGGTAACCAGTTCATCAGGTTTTGCAAATGGGAGATCGTCGGCGCTAGTTACTCCGAAGAAATCAGATCCAATTTCCTTCATCTTGTCGATGCCCGCCTGAATCACCGATCGGGGCATGGTGTTCCAATAAATCTTCGGTATGTCCCATGCCGGACCAACCCCGTAGTTAGGATCGGCTGCAAGTTCGGCGGCACGCATAGCAACCCGATGCGCTTGTATGTGGTCGGGATGACCATAACCACCAAATTCATCATAAGTGACCAAGACCTGAGGGTGAATTTCCCGAATGATGGCCACCAAATAACCGGCTGCCTCATCTAAATCCGCCTGCCAAAAAACATCTTTGCGATTATTCGGTTCGCTCCCCATCATTCCGCTGTCCCGCCATTGTCGTTCTGGGTCGCCTAAGAATCGATGATCGGCTATCCCTAAGATTTGCATCGCTTCGCGAAGTTCACCTTCACGATGCAAACCCAATCCATCTTCTACTGAGCTTGCTAAGTGCGATAACCCAGGGACTAGAACTTCCCCTTCTTCGCCTCTGGTACAGGTAACTAAAGTGACTTTGATTCCTTCGGCCGCATATTTAGCCATGGTTGCCCCATTGTTGATGGTTTCGTCATCAGGGTGTGCGTGAACTAAAAGCAGACTTCGTGATGTCATGTAAGTCCTCAATTTCCGGTTCGAGTTAGGTGAAAAATTCTAGTAAATAGGAAGTGAATTATCGATCTGTTTCACCCAAGCCACGACGCCGCCGGCTACATGCGTAGCATCGGCAAAACCTGCATGCTTCAGGATTGCCAAACATTCTGCCGAACGTACACCAGCTTTACAGTGAAGAATAATTGGAACATCTTGTGGAAGCTGCGCCAAGGCTGAGCCATCCAAAAATCCTTGTTTAGGGATTAATACCGCGCCAGGGATTCTTACAATGTCCCATTCGCTGGGTTCGCGAACATCTATCAAAAAGAATTTTTCATTGGCATCCATCTTGGATTTTAATTCTGAAACCGAAATTGTTGAATTCATAGAGGCGGCTGTTGCATCATCGCTAATGACCCCACAAAATGCTTCGTAATCCGCCAACAATTGAGTTTGCTTCGGGTCGGTGGAACAGATGGGACAGTTAGGGTCTTTTCGCACTTTAATTCTGCGAAATGACATTTCTAAGGCGTCGTAAATCATCAAGGTGCCAATTAGAGATTCACCAATACCGGTAATTAACTTAATCGCTTCTGTTGTCTGAACCGCACCAATAGAGCCACACAAAACCCCGAGAACTCCACCTTCAGCGCAACTTGGAACCATTCCAGGTGGCGGTGGCTCTGGATAGAGACATCGGTAGCAAGGACCATGTTCGGCCCAGAAAACACTTGCTTGACCATCAAAACGATAGATCGAACCCCACACATAAGGTTTCTTCAACAGGACACAAGCATCATTGACCAGATAGCGAGTCGCGAAGTTATCAGTACCATCTACGATCAAGTCATACTGCGAGAATATTTCCATGACGTTATCGACATCTAATCGAAGATTATGAATGATCACATTCACATAAGGGTTAATTTCTTGGATCGATTCTTTTGCACTAATTGCCTTGCTCTTACCGATGTCGGACTGGCCGTGGATAATTTGTCTTTGTAAATTTGATTCATCAACAACATCGAACTCAGCTATCCCCAACGTGCCAACACCGGCAGCCGCTAAGTACATCAAGACTGGTGAACCTAAACCGCCGGCACCAACACAGAGCACCTTGGCATTCATCAGTCGTCGCTGCCCAGCCATGCCAACATCAGGAATTATCAGGTGGCGGCTATATCGGCGAACTTCATCCACCGTAAGTGCAGGGCCTGGTTCCACCAATGGCATTAATGTCTGCGTCATTACAACTCTTCTCTGATAACTTTCCAACGGAACTTACTGTGAAATTCGTTCAAGCGCTGCGCGCTATTCGATCTGACCAACCAGGTAATTTTCCTTGATATTGCTCACTTCGCGCAAAGCCAAATAACTTCACGCGCTTAACTTGAGCAAGAATCGGCCTAATTGCGGATCGTTTGCAAGAAAATCGGCATGAAAAACTACTTTTGGTCGTACGATTTCGCCAATGAGCATAGATTCCACCAGCCGAGGCCGATTGCCTCGCGATGAGCGCCGAGCACAATTGCTGGCTGCAGCGTTAGAAGTATTTACTTCGGCCGGCTACCACCAGGCGGCCATGGATGAAATCGCAGATCGAGCCAAGGTCAGCAAGCCAGTTTTGTACCAGCATTTTCCCTCCAAACTCGATCTCTATCTGGCCGTTTTAGATTTGCACATTGACTCGCTGGTTTTTGATATTCAAAAGGCAATTGCTTCCACTAGTGATAATGCTGATCGAGTTCAGGCCACCGTCGATGCATATTTCTCCTTTATAAATGATGAAGGAGAAGCATTTCGACTCCTTTTCGAAAGCGATATGAGCGTAGAACCCCAAGTTCGTGAACGCCTTAATCGAATGACATACGATTGCGCTGCGGCTTTGAGCGCCGTAATTTCATTGGATACAGGATTGTCCAAAGAAGCTTCGATGATGTTGGCGGTAGGTTTGATTGGCACAACACAAACGGCAGCACGCCATTGGCTGGAACGAGACGGCAAAATTAATAGAGAAATAGCCGGCGAATTGGTCTCGAACCTCATTTGGCGAGGTATTTCAGGCTTTCCCAAGTCTCAAAGTTAAGTCGCGCGTAGGTTAACGAGTTCGATTAAACTGTCGGCTATGTCCACAAAGAAAACAGCTTCTAATCACACCGAAATTCGAATTGGCATTTCTGATTCAACTCAGGAACTACACATCGAATCCGACCAATCCCAAGAACAAATTTTGGCCGATGTCTCAAAGTCTTTAACCGAAGGAACTCCGCTGATACTTTCTGATGTTAAGGGAAGGCAGATCGTTGTTCCTCAGGCAAAAATTTCGTTTGTAGAAGTTGGATCCTCAGCCGAACGCAAAGTTGGATTTGCCACTATTTAGTTCTTTTAGTTCTTTTCAGTCCTGCATTCCTTCCAAGAGGAAATATGCAAGTTCGCGATATGCCAAGGCTACGCTGCCCTGCGGCGCAGAATTAAGAACTGATTTTCCTGAATAACTTGAATCCGGAACTGATCGAGATTTTGGAATGCTTGGACTCATTATTTTTACTTCATTCGCAAGCAGTTGATCAATCTCGGATGAATCGCTACCCATAAGAATTGGTAGCGCGCCCAACCATTCGGGGCCGGCATTAGTGCTGGTTGCTTGTGATCGAGAAATTTCCAACGATTGAAGAACTCCTCGTGCGCCGTGCAACGTTGGCACGAATGGAGTCAGAACATAATCGGCAGTTGCGAAGGCCAATAGGGAGAGAGCTGATACGGAAGATGCGCAGTCAAGAATCACCAGATCAAAGGTTGGGTCTGATTCTTGGCAAGCTTTTCGAAAATTGCTGGAAACTTCGGCAACAGTCTTCTTATTAAAATTTAGGTGAGACAAACGAGAATCTGAAGGCAAGAAACTAAAACGTTCGCTAGTGCTATGGATGGAGTTTTCAAGATAGGACTGCTCCCGAAGCACGTCGACTACAGAACTTCTCGGATTTTCTACTTTCAGCAAGTAGGTTAATTGCGCTGCTGGATCAAAATCGACTAGCAAAGTCCGGCGCCCATATTCAGCGCAAGCAACTGCCAAAGCATGGGCGGTGGTTGTCTTTCCACTTCCACCGGCTGAATTAGCAATCGCAAGAAAGATTGTCATGGTTGCCCTACCAAATCTTCGAAGTAGGTAGGCTGCAACGAACTGGGAAGCAAGTTCTTGGGGATCAAGGTCAGCGATTTCCTAACGGTTTTGAGCGATAAATCGGTAATGATTTCGTGGCCCGGAAGTGATGGCACTCCGTACATCTTCCTCGCCCAAACCGGCAATGAGGCAGACGCCAGAGATGCTAGATAGGTCCAAGCTGGCGCTGCCGGAGTTGCAAAGCGAAGTTTGGGTGACATTGGCGGAAAGGTCAGGAAAAGCGCCGAACGTTTTGCATCATCGCTTGCAGCAAGGGATGGCATCATCAAAAGAAAATAATCTTTCATCTCTTTTACATTCGCAGGAACAGATTCATGATCCAGACCAACAAGTTCGGCGAAACGAACCATTTCAAGGAGATATTGATCTTGTTCATTATTGGTCAAAACCAATCCAGAACGGATGGCGCAATCCAAGAAAGAATCCACCATTGCCATGTGTACCCACAGCAGGAGTTCAGGATCATCGACTCCTAATTTGCTATGAACCGATCGAATCCGTGATGAAAGTGCTTGCGCCTGCTGGATCGGCCCAAAGGTTAGAACATTGACGTAATCACTGGTTCGTTTCAGACGACCCCATGTGTCATTTCTAAAATCAGAATACTTGGCGACACCCGCCATGGCGGCAGGATGCAGTGCCTGTTGCAAGAGCGCTCGGATTCCTGCAACTGCCATAGCTGGATCGGAGTGAATCTTTCTTGTAACTGAACCCGGCAAGAAAAAGGAAGGTTCTTGACTCATAAATTAAAGAAGCCTTTGATGGATTGAACAACCATTTCAACGGCGATGGCCGCGAGTAACAAACCAGCGATTCTGGCCAATAGCGTCACTCCAGAGTCTCTAATGAGACCAAGAATTTTTGTAGAAAACATCAAGGTGAAGCCAATGACTAAGTGCACGCCGATAATCGCCAAAGCCAATGCAAGTTTGGCCGTACCTGAGTGAGCGTATTGAACATAGAGAATGGTCGTGACAATTGCTCCTGGACCAGCTAGCAACGGGGTGCCCAATGGAACCAGCGCCACATTTACATTTTCATGAGTTGTTTCTTTGCTCTCTTTTCCCGTGAGCAGTTCCAAAGAGATCAGGAGCATAAGTAGCCCACCTGCTCCCTGGAGCGCATTCACCGAAATATGGAGATAATCCAAAATCAATTTTCCAAATAAAGCGAATGCCACGATTACCACCAAGGAAACTCCAGCTCCTTGCCAAGCCATACGAACTCGCTCACGGGGAGTTCGACTGGAGACTAGGGAGAGAAATATCGGTGTGGCACCAGGCGGATCTAGAATCACGAAAAACGTTACGAACGCCTGCATACCAAAAGTGACTGCTGAAATTGTTGCAAGGTTGTTCATGCCGTTACCACCCTTTGTTCTCGAGCTCTAGCTTCAAGCTTTTCCCACTGGTCCGGTCGAGTCGTGAACTCCCCCAGTAAGTTTAATTTTCCCGTTCCGTGGTAGTCGCTAGACCCTGTAGCAACAAGATCGTACTCGGTCAAGATGCCGCGTAGTTGCTCTCGTTCGGCAACAGAGTGATCGCGATGATCAATTTCAATTCCATCCAAACCCGCTTCAACCAAGGAAGCAAAAACTTCCGGTGGGAGGGTTCGACCGCGCAGGGATGCAAATGGGTGAGCGATGACGGCTACTCCCCCGGCGCCTTTTATCAAGCGAACTGTTTCTTCAGGGGTGGGTGAATAGTGTGAGACATAGAACTTGGAATTGTTATGCAGGAGTTGGGCAAAAGCCTCTTCTCGATCTTTTACATAACCTTTTGCAATTAATGCATCTGCTAAGTGTGGTCGTCCCAACGTGGCGCCTTCAGAAAGTTGTTGCAAAACATCGTGCATGGTTATCAAATAACCAGCCTTATTAAGGCGAGTAAGGATTTTCTCCATTCGGCCGTATCGATTTTCTCTGGTCTTCTGCATCACCTCCGCAAGTGGGGCAAAGTTTGGATCAAAGAGCAAACCCAACATATGAACGCTGATGCCCTCCAAGGTTTGACATGAAATCTCTGAACCCAGAACAAGTTGCATTGGTGGACGAAGGTGCCGAATCGCTTCATCCCAGCCTGAAATTGTGTCGTGGTCTGTAATGGCTAAAACTTCTATTCCTCGGGCCAATGCTTTATTGATCAATTGAGCAGGGGTGTCGGTGCCATCGCTGTTCAATGTGTGGGTATGAAGATCAATCACGGGACCAATCTACCTTGCCTTAATTATTCGGCTACTTTTGATCGAAGTACGAAGATCGCGCAACCAATCAGAAGTCCAACAATGCCTGGGATAGTCCCCGCTGATGGTCGTTGGCCAATCCACCAATATGCCAATATCGCACTCACTGGAACTTCGAAGAAAACGATAAGTGAAACGACCGCTGGAGAAACTCGCTTCAATGAAAGATTAAACATCGTATGCCCCAATATTTGGGCGCCCGCTATTAGTGCGAGTAGTAGGAGCCACTGACGCGCTGGAAATCCAGTGAACGAATACTGAGCCATGAAGACCATAGGAAATGCCGTCAGTGAACAGAAGAAATAGCAAACCGCTGTATAGGTGCTGGTAGAGATGGCACGCTGAGCATGCGCCCCAACCAACATATAACCAGCTGCAAGTGCGGAGCCCACCAACGCGGCTAAATCCCCTAGAAATGATCGGAACGAGAGATGAAGATCTACGCCGGTGATTAGCAGAACCGAGCCAAATGCGATCGCCATGCCAATCCAAGCACGATGTGGAATAACACCTCCTCGAAGGCGCAAGAATGCGGCAGCAAAAACCGGTTGCATAGCGGTCAACGCCGTACCTGCTGCAACGCTGGTAAAGCGCATTGCAATGAAGAAGCCGATGAAATGCAAGGCCAACAAAGCGCCGGCAAAGCAGGACCACAAAATAGCTCTTCGTTGCTCTTGAGTGCGCCACTCTTTACGTTTAAGCGCGAAGGGAAGCATGGTGAGGGCTCCACCTAAATTTCGCCAAAAAATCAAGGTCGGAACTGGCATTGTGCTCAGAGCAATTACTGGCCCGGAAGTTCCTATCCCAATAACTCCCAGTGAAAGAAAGGCGATATCTCTTCCTTCTGGTAAAGCAGTGTGATCGTCGGTGGCCATTTATCTAATCGTGAACCACAGCATGCAGCTTACGCACACAGCAACGAGGGAAATAATCACAACATAAATTGCGCTCATAGTCTTTGTCGCGGCGTAATCACCCATCAATCTACGATCCCTGGCGATTCCAAACATATAAAGAAGAAGTGGTAACAACAGAACTGCATTAAGAATCTGAGTCAAAACTAGAATTGTGATTAATGGTGCACCGGGAATCAAAATCAAAATTGCACTAGTTACCGTAATGGCGGCAAAAGTGCCATAGAAGAGCGGAGCTTCGCGCGGACCATCATCGAGAGCAGCAGGCCGGCCGGTTAAGTCACTAACTGAGTAGGCGGTAGATAATGGCAAAATTGAAGCGGCCAAAAGCGCAGCGCCAATAAGACCAAATGCAAAGAGATCTTTGGCCAAGGTGCCGGCTAGTGGTTTAAGCGCGGCCGCGGCATCTGATGCATCCTGAATAGAAATATGTTGCTTATTTAGAGTTGCTGCACACGTGACGATTACAAAGAAGCCAATGACTCCGGTTAAGAGTGAACCAGTCCAAACATCAACTCGAAGCAATTTCAAATCATCTTTAGTAAGCCGCTTATCAACCGCATAGGACTGAATGAAAGCCAGACCCCATGGCGCCAGAGTTGTTCCAAGAGTTGCCGTCGCGATGAATACCGCATCATGAGTGAATGGCATCGACGGCACAACCATGCCTCTGAATGCTTGTCCCCAATCAGGGCGAGAGAGAAAACCAGCGACCGCATAGGCAAAGAAAACGGCAGAGAGCAAGAAAAATACTTTCTCCACTCGGGAGAAGGAACCGCGAAGAACGAGGACTGAAACGGTTAGAGCAGCAATTGGCACAGTGATGTATCTGGAATATCCAAAGAGTTGTCCTGCTGCGGCAATACCTGCAAATTCAGCAGTCATCGTTCCAATATTGGCAAGAATAAGTGCACTTGCGCTCAATACACCGGACCGGGCGCCATATTTTTGTCGCACCAGACCAATCAAACCTTGGCGAGTGACAACGCCAATTCTTGCCCCTAAATCTTGAAAGAGCACCAAAGCGACGGTGGAGATAACGAGCACCCAAAGCATTCGGTAGCCATATTTCGCACCCAAAACCGAATAGGTCGTAATGCCAGCCGGATCATCATCTGACAGTCCGGCAATGACGCCAGGGCCCATTACTGCCAAGAGAGCGGCGATCCGTATTCGCTTTGGCGAGAGGGATGATTTAGCTGCCGGCGCCTTCTTCTTAGCTACTTTTTTCACTTCGGTCATGAAAGACCACCAGTGCCTTGCGTAAAGATTCGTCGATCCGCAAGATGCGAAAGAGCATCAACTAAATCGTCGGCCAATATTCGCCCTACGGGTTTGTTTTTCTCATCGATGACAATGATTGAAGATCCTCGGTTATCAGAGAACTCTTCGATAACTTCATCGAGAGGCGCTTCTAGTCGGACTGCGGTTGGGTACGGTGGACCGATCAAAGTCGAAAGTAGCGCCGACGGTTTTGCAGCAACAAGTTCGATGACTTGGATATGGTCAAGGAGTTTGCCACGACTATCAACAACAACCACGCCATCAGAAATATCGCGCTCTCGGTTTTGCACTAACAAATCAAGAGCCGAAGCAACAGTGTCGTTTTCGCGAACAATGAGGATATGAGTGGTCATAATTCCACCTGCGTGTGTTTCATCAAATGAAACTAAGTGGCGCAACTGTTTGGCAACGGTTGGATCCATAACCTTCAAAATGCTTTCGCGGTGTTCTACATCTAAATCTCTAAGAACTTCGGCACTTTCATCCGGCTCCATTCGGGCCAACAATTCCGCCGAACGCTCTGCAGACAATCCTCTGATCAAACCTTGCAATTCTTCTTCTTCCATCTCTTCCAAGACATCCGCAGCAAGTTCTGGATCGAGCAATTCAATAAGGGCGCCTTGTTCGCGACCAGCTAAGTCTTCAATCAAGTCAGCCAAATCTGCAGGACGTAACTGACTCAGCGCTGCTCGAGATCCAGCAGTGCGAACTACTCCCGTTCCATCGGCTAACGAGGCAACCGATGCCCAATCCACTACATGATCTGGTGTGGGTCGACGTCGGATGGCGCCAGGGAAAACTCGCCGCAGGAATGAGACAAAAGAAATATCCACGCCAACAACACGAATCTCTTTATCGAAGGGAGCCAGATATAGATCTGACGATCGGACCACTCGCAGTCCGTCGACGTCGACAATTTGATGATCAATAACATCGGCATCCAGAAGCGATTCGCCGGTACGACGTTGAAATACTTCCAAATTTATTTTCGTAGATGAAAGTCGAATCTCATCTTTGGTCAGTTGGGAAATTCTGGCGCCGTTGACGAAAAGGGTTCGTTGGCCAACTTTTACAATCAACCCAGAAACAGGTGGGTAAGTCTCTTCGCCATGGCGCACCACGACATCTACCAATTTGCCGATATCTAGACCGTCATTATCTCGAACCGGCCGACCGATGAGTCCAGCAACCGAAACCAAGGATTCTCTAATATTTTTTCTAGCTAAGACCGAATCTCGGCGACCAACAATCTTGCGAGCCACCGTGTTGATCCCAGAGATTGGGGCTGGTGACTGTTTCATGGCTAAATCTTAGGTGTGAAGCGGTAGCGGCACGCCCACAATTGATTTTGACCGGATCAGCAATTTATCCAAAAGTTGAGCGAAGGCCTGGGCGGCCGGTGATTCAGGCGTACTACGCACGATTGGCTCCCCACCATCACCGCCTTCGCGAAGTTGGCTATCAAAAGGTATGTGAACCAAGAGTGGAACATCTGCTCCCACAAGGGCAGAAAGTCGAGCCGAAGTCTCAGCCCCGCCGCCGCTTCCGAATATTGAAATCTGTTCACCGCACTTAGGGCAGGAAATATCGGACATATTTTCGACGACGCCCAATATATGCTGTTTCATCTGGTGCGCGATTCGACCAGCTCGCTCGGCGACTTCAGCGGCGGCAATCTGTGGCGTTGTAATGACCAAAATCTCCGAGGAAGGAATGAGTTGGCCCAGAGAGATGGCGATATCACCAGTCCCTGGTGGCAGATCCAAGAGCAAGAGATCTAAATCGCCCCAATAAGCATCACTAAGCAATTGTTCTAAGACCCTATGAAGCAGCGGCCCCCGATAAGCGATGGGGTCGGCCCGTTCTGGCTTAAACATTTCCATGGATACAACTTTGACACCAAAGTTTTCCACCGGGATAAAGGTCTGATCGATGGCGGTTGGCCGTTGACCCAAGATGCCCATGAGGCGGGGAATCGAATGCCCATATACATCGGCATCCAAGATTCCAACTTTCAATCCTTTTGCGGCAGCGGCGACAGCCAGGTTTACTGTGACTGAAGATTTTCCAACGCCACCTTTACCAGATGCGATACCAATGACCCGTGTCAGTGAATCTGGTTGTGCAAACGGAATAAATTTTTCGCGGCCACCCCGCAGGAGTTTCTTTACGGCATCGCGCTGGGCTTCATTCATAACCCCAAAGTGCAGATCTACTGATTTGACCTCATCGATCGGTGAAACCGCCGCGAGCACATCGCTTTGCAACCGATCTCGCATCGGGCAACCAGAAATTGTTAGAAGGATCTTTACCGTGAGAATTCCTCCCACAAATTCAACCGACTCCACCATTCCCAATTCTGGAAGGGGTCGATGTAATTCTGGATCTATAACTGTGGCGAGCGCAGCATTAGCCCGGTCAATAACTGAAAGTGAACTCATAACAAATCTGGATCGATTTTTGCCGCATTTTTTATCTCAGCAATTTCAGCAGCAGGATTGACGCCATCCATCGCTTCATTGAGATGCTTTTGAATAAACTTTTTTGGATTCAAATCAGAAACCTGCAAATCCTCAAAACCTGGTCCAAGATTTTCGCGAAGTTCGGCTGTCGCCGTTTGTGACATGGCGCGGACCTTCTTCAACATTTTTGCCGCTTCTGCTGCGACATGTGGCAGGCGATCCGGGCCGACCAAGATAAGTGCCAAAACTGCTAGCATAATGAACTCGCCGGCTCCGATATTGAACATGGCGTAAGAGTAGTCGTATCCGGTTATTACTTAGCAATCAAAGTGAGCTTGGCTTCTGCCGTTACGGTTCCACGGAGATATTTCACCGTGACCACATCGCCCACATTGAGAGATCTCACTGCCACAATTAGTTCATCAGAGGTGGATACCGTTTTTCCTTGAAATTCAAGGATGATGTCGCCTGGCTTTAGTCCAGCCTTGTCTGCAGGTCCGCCGCTCAAAATAGCTGCTGGAGTGTTGGCGATCTTTGCGCCAGGACCAGTGAAGCGATTGTCCAGAGAAATGCCCATAATGGGATGCGTGGAAGTTCCGGTCTTTATCAATTGATCCGCGGTCTTCTTTGCTTGATTAATAGGAATCGCAAAACCAAGCCCAATGGAACCCGATTGGCTGCCCAGGGAAGTACCCAGGGAAGCAATAGCTGAATTAACCCCGATGACAGCGCCGGTGGAATCGACGAGAGGTCCGCCGGAGTTACCGGGGTTGACCGCAGCATCAGTTTGCAATGCATTAATAAAAGAACTTTCCCCGGTTCCCGATCCAGTAGTGACTGGGCGATTCTTTGCACTGATAATTCCAGAGGTAACTGTTCCAGATAATCCCAGCGGGGATCCCACGGCAATAACGGCGTCGCCAACTTGGACTCGGTCACTGTTGCCCAAAGTTAGAGCCAACGCACCGGTAACATTTATTTTCAAAACGGCTAGGTCATATGCCTGATCGCGGCCGACAATTGTGGCTGGATAGTTTTTCCCATTTTCCAGGCTGACGGTAATGGTGCCATTGTCGGTGACCGCTGATTCGATGACGTGATTATTGGTCAGAATGTACCCATTGCTGGCAATAAAAAATCCAGAACCGGTATCACTGCCACTGGAACTATCTACGGCCACAGAAACTACAGATGGCGAAACTCTGGCGGCAATTCCGGCAACGGAGTTGGGTGCTCGCTCAATGGCCGAATTAGTGGTGACTATCTTTGCTGAACTGTGAGCGCTGAATTGGGCCCCAATCACTGAACCAAGGACTCCGGCAACAAGGGCCATGACTAGCGCAAAGATAAAACTTACTGAGGTTCGTGAACTTGGCTGCTTTTGTTCGGAGGCAAAATCATGTTGGGGGATGAAGCCAGTTGAAAAAGTATTCTTGGATTGTGCCGGGGTCGACCACCACGGAGTTTCTGAAGTTGGTACTGCTGGATTTGAGCCAGGCTCGTCGATGGTCACATTTGCCCCCAATTAATCATTTTCATAGATTCTGGTACAACCTAACAAAACTTGACCGCCATCTTGCCTATGAAAGTCTAATATTTACTGAGAATTACCCAAAATCAATCCTAAAAAATCGGACAGCCTCGTCACATTTTGCTGGCTACCAGGACGCCTTCTCCTACTGGAAGCAAAGTGGAGTTCCATCTGGGATCTTCCTTCAGGGCTCGGATTGTGTCTCTTCTAGAGATGCTGTCGAAATCGCGCTGGGTGGGGTCGGCTACTTTTCCACCACTTAGGACTTGGTCGATAACTAATATTCCACGGACTCCTAAGAGTCGATAACTTTCTTGGACTATGTCAAAGAGGTCCTGCGCCGGCCGAACAACTAGCAGGTCGTAATTAGTGTCCGCCAATTTCCCCACTACATCGATTACATTTCCCGTGATGAGTCGAAAGCGCTGCGATGAAATCCCCGACTCTTCGAAAATCTTTCTAGCACTTGCGCTATTTTCTCTCTCAGTGTCGATGGAAGTGAGAACACCGTCTTTGGGCAATCCTTGAAAAATCCAAAGCCCACTAACGCCAGAACCAGTTCCAATTTCCACCACTGATTTAACTTGGGCTAGCTGGCAGAGAAACTTAATAAATCCGCCAACAGCCGGGCTCACATTGACGGAGCCAATCTCGGCTCCATTATTTCTCGCTTGCTGCATGAAAATATCTTCGTGAGGAAATGATTCCGAATACGCAGACATATCTCCGCGAGGAAGCAGGCTCATAACGAGGCAATCCACTCAATGAGTAACCTAGTTCCAAACCCAGTTCCACCTTTTGGATTCTCTCCAGTATCCCCATCGGATCTGGCCGGGCCGGCAATATCAAAGTGCACCCAATTTGAATTCTTTGCAAAATGCTCCAAGAAAAGCGCTGCCGTAATGGAACCGCCATTGAAATCTGGTTTCTCTGCGGTGTGATTGAGATCGGCAATCGAACTCTCTAGCGCTACGCGATATTCCTCTATTAACGGCATATGCCAGACTCGATCGCCAACCCGTTCGCCAATCTTTTCGAAAGTTCTGATCAATTTATTATTTCTTCCATAGACCGCGGCATATTGTCTACTTAACCCCAGAGTTGCCGAGCCGGTAAGAGTTGCGATGTCCACTAGGTAGTCAGGATTCAAGTGTTTAACCGCATACGACAAACCATCGGCCAAAACCAGTCGCCCTTCGGCATCAGTATTAATTACTTCCACCGTCGTGCCATCGTATTGAGTAATAACATCTGAAGGTCGAGTTGAAGTTGCGGATAACATATTTTCAGCGCACATCATGAGCGAGGTGACTCGCACCTTCGGAGCGATTTTTGCCATAGCCGAAATCGTCGCAAGCACAGCAGCGGCACCAGCCATATCGGACTTCATTGGCGCCATAACGTCATATGGTCGTTTCAATGAAATTCCACCGGTGTCATAGGTAATGCCTTTGCCAACCAGCACTACATGTGGCCAGTTGCGTGAGCCTTTGGGCGCGTAACTGATTTCAATAAATCGAGGCCCGGGATTTGGTGAGGAATTTCCAATTGCCGAAAGACCACCAAACGGCAAGAGATCTTTTCCGGATAAAACTGAAATTGAATAATCAGTGGATTTAGTTTTGGCTATCAATTTCTTAGCTTGAGTGGCCATCCAAGCCGGAGTTTTAATGTTTGAGGGAGTATGAATAAGGTCTCTAGCGTTCCAAACTGCCTCACCTAAAATTAGCGCTCTGGTGATTTCATTTTGGTAAGAGCCTGCTATTCGAAATTTTGCGGTTTCTGGCGCGGCCTTGGTTTTCATATTCCATACATAGCTAGAAAGTATTAACGCAACCATGTGCGTGATGGCGCTTTGGCGATCAGAAGCGGAAGGTTTTTCTCGCTGAGCTAAGAGTGCGTTCAGTACTTGCTTTCCAGAGTTCTTCACTTTTCTGGAAAGGGCGATGCCCGCCTTTTGAAAATCTTGCGCCGATGATGAACCTACGCCAACAATCAGAACCCGTGATAGCGAGAACTTTTTGTCATCGATTGGAATTTCAATAATCTCACCGGGCTTGGCTAGAAAATCTGGCCACTGCGATATCGCTGCACCTAAATTAATCTGAAATGTCTTCTCGAAATTTGTGCTGACTGCGCTTGGAATCAAGGTTGGTGGCCGCTGGCCTTCGCCTGTCCCCGGCTTCGCAGCAAAAACTGCGACATCAATTCCCTTCCAGTACCCCGCGCTTGAGGGAAGAATCCGTTGATGCTCTAAAGTGGGAAAAGCGTTCATATGCTCACGCTAACGAAAAGAGGAGAGTTCTGTGAAGTTGACGGCCGGTTTGGCGCAGGTCTTGCGAAACGAGCGCGCCTCCACCGCCTTGCTTCTTCCAGTTGTGGCCCTGGCCCTTCTATTAGCCCCGCACGGACTCAGCGCTTTTTTTCAAAATCAGCTCAGCCTCGCCGGATATTCATTCACGATCCGAGACTGGGTGGCGCTTGCGCCTCTGGTCATATTCTTTTATGTGGCGGGATTGGAGTTGCGAAGCGGTTTTGGCAATGGCGAGAAATTTTCTTCTTCACTCCCACCGATAGCCGGAGCGATCTGTGGGATGGCGGTACCTGCGTTGATTTACCTAGTTCTGTCCCACGCGGGTGGAGTCAATTCTTATGCCTGGGGAATCCCGATGGCGACCGATCTACCGTTGGCATTGGCGGCTCTCAATTTATTTCCCAAGCAAGTTTCTGGTGAAATTCGAAGTTTCATTTTAACTTTAGCAATTTTCGATGATGTCGGATCGATCGTGGTTATCGCCTTGAGATTTCACCATCGAAGCTCCTTAAGTCACTTTGCGGTGGCGATCTTAAGTCTGCTCGCATTTGCTCTTCTATTTAGGAGCAGATTTAGCAAATTGCGGTTACTAAAGGGGGCAGCACTGCTCCTTTTGGCCCTTCTAGTTTGGTGGGAAGGTTTACAGAGTGGAATTCATCCAACCGTCTTCGGAGTTCTGCTGGGCTTGGCCACGCCGCTCCTAAACATTGAGAAGACGATTCAAATAATTCAACCTTTTTCAAGTTTTCTGATCATCCCGCTCTTTCTCTTTTCATCACTATCAATTGTGTTGACGATGCCAGCGAACTCAGATCTGACGAAGATGGCGCTAATACTTGTTGCTGCCCGTTTTCTAGGTAAGCCGATCGGGATCGCATGTGGGGCTTGGGGCTTGGCTAAATTATTTAAGATTGAATTGGGGTTTGCCCCAGCAAAGTTGTGGCTGGTTGGAATCTTGGGGATCTTTGGCTTTTCAGTTTCGTTATTGTTCGCGCAACTGACCTTAACGGGTGCGGAATTGAACGCTGCAATTCTGGGAATTTTATTGGCGTTGCCCGTAGGTGGGGCGACTACGTTGAGCTACTACTTCTTTACGAGGGCTACTGCAGCCTGAAGCGCATTTCCCAAGTTGGTGGCTTCTTCGACATTAAGTTCAACAACTAGGCGGCCGCCGCCTTCCAAAGGAATTCGCATCACCAAACTGCGAGCCTCTTTGGTGACTTCCATGGGTCCATCACCAGTCCGTGGTTTCATGGCTGCCATGTTTCGACTCCCTAAATCTATTAAGTACCTAACTAGTGCGAAAACGAGAGGAGAAGTATCTCGCATTACGGGGGTAGGTGGGAAATCGGCTTTCTTTGGCCAGAATTAGGCTCAACTATCGCTAATGACGGCCGACAGTAAGCGTATTTTGGCCGTGGCCACCACCGAAATAACCGCTCGTTCAGGGACATTGAGCATATTGGCGATTTCACCCGTCCCCAGGCCGCGCTGATAGTGCATGGCCAAAATTGCGCGCTCTTCCTCTGGCAAGCTGGCAATCAGCTCGGAGAGAGTCAACGCGGCCACGCCGAGAGGTTACTAGGCGAAGTTGAGAACCAGTAGTGAGTAGCCGGACCAAAACCCACTCCGGGCCTGCCGATGGTCACTTGCTGGCTAAGATCGGAGAGCACACGTCTGAACTCC
>CAINLV010000066.1 GCA_903850565.1 uncultured Actinomycetes bacterium | reverse complement strand
TTTGTTGAAACGATCCGCCAACGAACCGCCATACATGCTCAGCAAGAGCGCGGGCAGAAATTGCAGACCAGTAACCAAGCCTAAATCGCGTCCGCTGTGAGTTAGTTCAAGGACCAACCAATCTTGCGCAATTCGTTGCGCCCAGGTACCAATATTGGAAATGGCATTGGCTGCAAAAAGGATTCGAAAATTGCGATGTTTGAAAGATCTCATCGAGGGAAAGTCAGAGATCATTGTGTAAGGATAATGATTTTAGATTAAGATTGAGGTATGAAAAGTTCTGTGGGCATCATCGTCCTCGGAATAGTGTCACTGGTCATCGCGCTTGTAGTAGAAATAGTTATCGGTGCCCGCGGTGATGTCTTATGGGTATGCGTGGTAGCGATCTGGTTGGGCTTAGTTGGCTTGCTTTACACAATCCGACACGAACGACACCAGAAAAAGTAATTAACCTTCTATCGCTCCTGCAATACCTCGGAGAACTTTTGCTAAACGTTCTGCTTCAGGTCCTTGCGGGTGGCGACCATGACGGAGCCCATTTCCAACTTTGTCTAGAATCTTGATTGTGTCTTCAATCATCGTCGCCAAATCATCGGTGTTGATTCGGGTGTTGGCAACAATGGATGCTGGTGCTTCAATGATTCGGACCGAGAGAGCTTGTGGCCCACGGCGACCTTCGGCAACACCGAATTCCAACTTAGTTCCTGGCTTCACGCTAGTAGTTCCGGCTGGTAACGCCGCAGCCGCGAGATAGACATCTTCGCCTTCTTCGGATGAAATAAAACCAAAGCCTTTTTCCAGACTAAACCACTTCACGCGACCAATTGGCATGGTGAGCTCCATTCTAAGTAAATCTGGTGGGCCGCGATAAAACGGGCAGAGGATTAGTTTAACTCACCGCGTGAAAAACGCGGGAGGGTTATTCGGTTACTACTAAGGCTTCCGAATGAGCGCCGCAACCATGATCAACAGCGACAACCCGGGCATCCTCAGGAGAGATTGCATTAGAGCAAACACCGAAGGCGGAACGAAGTGAACCTGCGATCGGGATAAAGAAGCCACACGAGGCGCATGGATGTGGTGCATTTTGGGCAATCGGGGTATTTGGCCCACGATCACCTTCATACCAGCGCTTACTGGCTTGATCTCGGCCGATGATCGACAAGGTCCGAGCGCGACCCAATCCCAATTCCCAAATTTGAATCGCTTCGAGCTCTTCTTCGCCAGGAAGGGCGGACATCCCAGGCACTAACCGCTCATCATCGGCGGCGGTAGGAACGATATCTCCGACCCCAACATCGCCGGGTTGAATCCGGTCCATGTACGGGACCCATTCGGGAGCGAGCAAAGAATCATGCCCTGGCAACAAAACCACGTCACAAAGGGTCGCTGCTGATTCTTCATCAACCTTGGCAACCGTTACGGCCCAACGCCAGCCAACATAGCCCGGCAGTGAGGCTTCAAATAGATAAGTACCAATTCGCTCATTTTCAGATTCAATAGCGACTAATTCGCCTACGTATTCGGATTTCTGGGCATCCTCAATGGCGGCGGCTCGAGCAATCGCCAGCGCCCCGTATGTATCCACGATATCCATAGGACCACCTTAAACTAAAAACCCCCCGAATGAATTCGAGGGGTTTAAAGGTGAAAACTAGCCGTTGGCTAGAAATCCATGTCGCCACCTTGCTGGGTTGGAGCCGGACGCTGTTCTGGCTTATCAGCGATAACGGCTTCAGTAGTAAGGAACAGCGCTGCAATAGAGGCAGCATTTTGAAGTGCAGAACGGGTCACCTTGGCTGGATCAATAATTCCGGCCTTAATCATGTCCACATACTCGCCCGTTGCGGCATTAAGTCCGAAACCTGCTGCTTCGCGCCCTACGCGCTCGACAACAACTCCGCCCTCTAAACCAGCATTGATAGCGATCTGCTTCAATGGAGCTTCGATTGCAGCTTCTACAATTCGAGCCCCTGTTGCTTCATCACCGGTCAGATTCAACTTCGCAAATGCTGCTTTACCTGCTTGGAGAAGAGCAACGCCACCACCGGCGACAATTCCTTCTTCAACAGCTGCTTTAGCATTTCGAACTGCATCTTCGATGCGGTGCTTGCGCTCTTTCAATTCAACTTCAGTCGCAGCGCCTGCTTTGATGACGGCTACGCCACCAGCAAGTTTTGCCAAACGCTCTTGCAACTTCTCGCGGTCGTAATCGGAATCGCTCTTTTCGATTTCAGCGCGAATCTGAGATACACGACCTTTGATCTTCTCAGCGTCGCCAGAACCTTCAACGATGGTGGTCTCTTCTTTCGCAATAACAACCTTGCG
>CAINLV010000065.1 GCA_903850565.1 uncultured Actinomycetes bacterium | reverse complement strand
TCGTGTGTGGTCTGCCTGGATATACGCCCCTGGAGCTTATTGATTTGTCTTTCGAATCTGGTTACGTCTCGGTAAGCCAACCGCAAACTTTGGATCGCCCACGCAAATTGACTCGCCGAGAAGTTCTCTCGTTGATCCTGAGCCTGGATGGCTTAGCAAAATTACGTGACCCGCAAGACCCGCTTTTGAAAGAAATCCTCGGGTTGAGAAATCGACTGGCAATTGCCGTTAAATCCACCGACTTAAATATTGCCTCGAATCAACTGGCCTTTCCACCTTCGCCATTTCTCACCTTGATTGAGTCTTCAATAACGACGCATGGCAAAATCCGAATTGATTACATCAGTGGGAATAGGGATGAAATTTCAGAACGCGATGTTCGACCTTCTCGCCTCTACTTAGAGAATGGGATGGTCTACTTAGAAGGGTACTGCTACCTGGCACACGCAGAGCGGACTTTTCGACTCGACCGAATCACCTCGTGCGCCCCGCTGGATCCTTCCACGGGCGAGCACAAGGAGAGTGATCTTTTGCCGCCATTTGGATCGGAGGGTGAATTCGCCGCCGAGGATCGCGAGCAGCCAGTACTTGAAATCTCGGCTCAAGCTCGAAATTTCTTAGAAGAGAATGCCGCCGTCCTTCAAACTCTCTCCATCGGTCCGGAATTGACCCTGGTTCAAGCACGGATTTCCAACTTCGAATGGCTCATTCGAGCAATGCTGGGCTATGGCAGCGCAATTCGAGTGATTTCCCCTGATTCACTGGCACAATCTCTCAAAAATAGAGCAGCTCAAGCGTTAGCCAACTATCAGGATTGAGCCCAAGTGGTCCCAAGTGGTCCCAAGTGGTCCCAAGTGGTCCCAAGTGGTCCCAAGTGGTCCCAAGTGTTTGGTAAAAATAGCGCTTTAATGGGGCATTTCCGCTTCCTCGTTGTAGTATCTCTCCACCAGACTCACGGATAGGAAGTTTTCATGTTTCTTAGAGAGCCCAGCCATATTCTCTTGCTCTTGCTCGTTCTTGTGCTGCTCTTTGGCGCTAAGCGACTTCCCGACTCGGCTCGCTCCATTGGTCGTTCACTTCGCATCTTTAAAAGCGAGATGAAGGAACTTAACCCAGAGGAGAAGAAGGCTACGCCCGAATCTGGCGACACCCCTCCAAGCAACTAGAGAAGGCTATGAGCGCCCAAGAGGGCGGTCGAATGCCGCTTCTGGATCACTTTAGGGATCTTCGAAAGCGAGTTGTACGCGCCGCAGCAGCAATTCTGGTTACTTCTGGAATCGGTTGGTTTTTCTACACCAACATAATTAACACCCTTGCCGCGCCTGTTTGCGATTTAAAAGCCGCCAAGAAAAGTGGGGCCACTCATTGTGGAACCTTGTATATCAACGGCGTACTTGGGCCGCTAAATTTGCAGATTAAAGTTTCCCTACTGGTCGGCGTAATTATTTCAGCTCCTTTTTGGATCTATCAGCTCTGGGCATTTATCGCGCCGGGTCTACATAAAAAAGAGAAGCGTCGTTCCATCCTTTTCATCATCGTTGCCACGCCATTTTTCGCATTGGGTGCAACTCTTGGTTACGTGATTCTGCCAGTCGCCGTCCGAGTTCTGCTGGGCTTCACGCCTAACTCATTAGCAAACCTGGTGAAATTTGACGACTATTTGGATTTCGTATTGCGGGTAATTTTGCTTTTCGGCGGTGCCTTTGAACTTCCGGTATTCCTAGTGGCTCTCAATTTGGCCGGCGTCGTTTCCGGTAAGGGCATTCTCAAACCATGGCGCTTTGCGATCTTTGGAATTGCACTTTTCACTGCTGCGTTCACTCCAACCGGCGACCCGGTCACTATGTCCCTTCTAGCATTGCCGCTCATTGCTTTCTATTTCGCCGCTGGCGGAATTGCTCTATTGGTGGACCGACGTCGAGGAAAATCGAAAGTGAAGATCGATGACTCTGAAAGTTCGGTCGTCGAAGATGCCACACCGATCGATGACGACCAGGACTAATCATGGTTTGGGCGATCGTAATAAATCCATATTCTGGAAAACGCAACGGGTTGAACCTTGCCCACGAGTTCAAGGAAGCGGCATTAACTAAAAAGATCCAATGCCTTGATATCTGTGGGACCAGCGCCGGCGACAGTATTGCCCAGTTGAAAGACGCTATCGCCAATGCAAATATTGAGGCGGTAGTAGTGGTCGGGGGAGATGGGCTAATCAACAACGTCATTCAAGTCTTGGCCGAAACGAACATCCCTCTGGCGGTTCTTGCCGCTGGAACCGGAAATGATTTCGCCAGAACTTCCGGCACTTTTCAACTCAATCCACAACAATTGTGTGAATTCATGTGCTTAGAGAAACCTAAAGCAATTGATTTAGGGCGGGTTTCGACTCAAAATTCGGTGAAATGGTTTGGACAAATCCTTAGTACTGGTTTTGATTCAGTCGTAAATGAACGAGCAAATCAGTTCACTCGGCTCAAAGGGAAAATGAAATACAACGTTGCCACGGTTATGAAGTTGCCCAGATTCAATCCAGTTCAATACAACATCGTTGCCGATGGGCGAGAAATCTCTACCAAGGCCATGCTCGTAGCGGTAGCAAATGGACCAACCTACGGCGGCGGGATGAAAGTTTGCCCTCACGCTGATCGCCATGATGGGATGTTTGATATCTTGATCCTAAGACCATTACCAAAACTAGAATTCATCGCCGTATTTCCCAAGGTTTTCAAAGGAACTCACATCACACACCCACAAGTAGAAATATTCAGGGCCAAGGAACTCACGATTCGCGCCAATGCCAAGGTTTATGCAGATGGTGAAGATTTCGGAGATCTACCCATCAATGTAGAAACGGTTGGCAGTAGCCTTCTTACCTGGGTCAAATAACGATATGACACTCTCTCCAGCAGAGAAGTATGCGGCCAGTAGAGTCAAAACTTTACATAAGCGCACTCAAAATTTTTCAGCCAGTTACCCGTTCGCCTTAGACGACTTCCAAATATCTGGTTGTCATGCCTTGGAAGATGGTCAAGGGGTCTTGGTAGCAGCGCCAACAGGTGCTGGAAAAACTATCGTCGGCGAATTCGCGGCATATCTGGCAATTCAACAGGGGATGAAGTGTTTTTACACAACTCCAATCAAAGCTCTTTCCAATCAAAAGTTTCAAGATCTCTGCCAAATATATGGCGAGTCTCAAGTGGGTCTATTAACTGGCGACACCAGTATTAATTCCGAAGCACCCATTGTCATTATGACTACCGAAGTCCTGCGTAACATGATTTATTCGAATTCACATACATTGGGAAATTTGAAATTTGTCGTTATGGATGAAGTGCATTACCTTGCTGACAAATTTCGTGGTGCCGTTTGGGAAGAGATATTGATTCACTTGCCGGAAAGTATTCAAGTAGTGTCACTCTCGGCAACGGTCTCCAACGCTGAAGAGTTCGGGGATTGGTTACAAACAGTTCGCGGAGATACCCAAGTCATTGTTTCTGAAATTCGTCCGGTGCCGTTGTACCAACATGTGCTTTTTGGGAATCGATTGCTGGATCTCTTCGTACATGAGGGCAAGGTCAACCCAGAGATTTTGCGATTGGAACGAGAATCCCATAAGCAAGTGAAAATGCAAGGTGGTTCGTCACGTCAAAGCAAAGGCAATTGGCGAAATAACTCGCAGTTAACTCCTACGATTCGCTCCTTGGGGCGAGCCGATGTCATCGACAAATTGGATCGAGAAGGTCTACTGCCCGCCATTACCTTCATTTTTTCACGGAAGGCATGCGACGCAGCAGTGCATCAGTGCCTGAGCGCTGGTTTAAAACTCACCACTTCTGAAGAGCGTTCGGAGATCCGGCAAGTGATTTCCCAGGCAATCACCAATATCCCCGAAGAGGATCTGTTGGTCTTGGGCTATTACGAATGGGCCGACGGTTTGGAACGGGGGGTTGCGGCACACCATGCTGGATTGCTGCCTACCTTTAAAGAAACTGTTGAAACTTTATTTCAGCGAGGTTTAGTGAAGGCAGTCTTTGCGACAGAAACGCTTGCTCTGGGAATCAATATGCCGGCAAAAACCGTCGTGCTGGAGAAATTGACCAAATGGAACGGTGAAGCGCACGTTGCTATTACGCCGGGGGAGTACACCCAGCTGACCGGAAGGGCCGGCCGTCGCGGAATTGATATTGATGGAAACGCCGTGATTCTTTGGACTAAAGATATTGATTCCGCATCAGTTGCTGGATTGGCATCGACTCGTACTTATCCATTGCGCAGTTCGTTCAAACCGACTTACAACATGACAATAAATTTGATTTCGCAATTTGGCGCACAGCGAGCTCGTACATCATTGGAATCCTCATTTGCACAATATCAGGCCGATAAAGCAGTTGTTGGATTGGCAAAACAAATTAAGCGAAATGATCTAGCCATAGCTGAACTTTCACAAGAAATTTCCTGTCACCTGGGCGATTTTTTAGAGTATTCCGAAATCAGGGCAAGCCTGACGGATTTGGAAAAGTCGTTGAATAAGAAGACCAAACCAAAAAGGCTGCAGGCAGAAGAAGAAATTATCGATCTCCGAAAAATGTTGCGCTCTCATCCATGTCATGGTTGCTCGGAACGTGAAAGTCACTCACTACTAACTCAACGAATTAGCCGCTTGCAGCGAGAAAATCGCGGGTTAAAAGAGCGAGTGAATAATCGGACAAATGTGATTGCCCGACAATTCGACTTAGTGCAGGTAATGTTGGAAAAATTTGGCTACATAGAATCGGGTGAAATTACCCAATGGGGAAAATTGCTCTCTAAAATTTACAGCGAAACGGATCTTTTGATTTCGGAAATGATCCGACATGAACTCTTTAATGATCTTTCTGGACCTGAGCTGGTGTCAGTACTTTCGGCCTTTCTCTACGAAGCTAGGAAAGAGGAAACTCCAAAAATACCCCGAGGAAATCCTCAGGAAGTTTTACTCCAAGCGGTACGTAAGTGGAATATTATTCAAGAGTCGGAAACCGATATTGGATTAATTCCAATGCGTGAGCCAGATATGGGATTTTGTTGGGTTGCATATAACTGGGCAAATGGGCAGTCATTGACTTCAATATTGAAAGGCACTGAATTGACGGTAGGGGATTTTGTTAGATCGATGAAACAGATCATTGATTTGCTTCGTCAATTACTGGCCGCCGCCCCTCATCTTGCTCCAGTTGTTTCAGATGCTCTTAAACGCATCGACAGAGGAATCGTTACGTACGCGGCGGCTGTCATATGACGCTAATGCTTTTGGATAGCGCTTCGTTGTGGTACCGCGCTTATTATGGAATGCCCGATACTTTGCTCTCACCTACGGGTACGCCGATAAATGCAATAAAGGGTTACTTGGATATGTCGGCTCGACTGATCAATCAGTATCGGCCTAATCGGTTAATCGCGGCCATCGAGGGGGATTGGCGCCCTTCTTGGCGAGTGGAGTTATTTCCCGGATACAAAGCCAACCGTGTTGACGCCAAAGGTGAGGAAGAAGAACCAGAAACTTTAACCGAGCAAGTTCCGATACTTTTAGATATTTTGGATGCATTCGGAATTCCTATTGTTGGAGTTGATGATTATGAAGCCGACGACATCATCGCAACTTTTAGTGTTAATGAACCCGGACCTATTCGAATTGTCACTGGTGACCGCGACCTCTTCCAACTTGTGGATGATAAAAGGAAGGTAGCCGTTGTCTATCTTGCTAAGGGAATTGCTAATCATGATCTGGTTGATTTGAAATGGATCGCAGATCGATATCAAATTCCAGGGGATCGCTACGCGCTATTTGCCATGTTACGGGGGGATGCCTCAGATGGACTACCTGGGGTAAAAGGAATTGGCGAAAAGGGAGCAGCCCATATTGCTAACAATTTTGCTTCAATTGAGGAGGCACTTGCTGCAGCTAAGTCTTCAGACAGTCGACTTACTTCCCAGCTCATTAAAAAATTGATCGAAGGTCAGGATTACATTGCCATCGCTCCAAAATTGGTCAACTGCGCCTTGGACGTTCCAGTTCCAAAGGTGGCGACGAAAATGCCGAAACGCCCGGAATCCCTGGAAGAGATCTATCAATTTAAGTCTGATTATGGACTTGGATCCAGCATCGATCGAATGATTGCGGCTCTCAATTGGTAACAGCATCGAGCCGATATTTGGTCATCATTCCCACTTATAACGAGTCGGAAAGTATCGAAGACTTGTTGGAACGCCTGGATAAAGTTCGCCGCCACCTGACCAATTCTTCGATTCACATTTTGGTAGTGGATGACAATTCTCCAGATGGCACTGCCGAATTAGTCCGCCAACTGCGCCTGGATAATGTCGACATTTTGGCACGTCCAGAGAAAGCTGGATTGGGCCCGGCATATCTGGCCGGATTTACCTGGGGCCTGGCTCGGGATTTTGACTTCTTTGTGGAGATGGATGCCGATGGCAGTCATCTTCCCGAAGAGTTGCCCTTGTTAATGAGCGCGGCTGCGGATTCGGATTTAGTAATTGGCTCCAGATGGGTTCCAGGTGGGAAAGTCGTCAATTGGCCGCTACATCGACAATTGATCTCCAAGGCCGGCACCGGATATGCCTCGCGAGTCCTGAACTTGCCCTACAAAGACCTCACCAGCGGATTTCGTATCTTTACTCGCCAAGCTTTGGCCGGTCTGCCATTTCCCGAGATCCAAAGTAAGGGTTACGGATTTCAAGTCGAAATGGCGATGCGAATTCACGATCGAAAGTTCAAGATCAGCGAAGTTCCCATTACCTTTGTCGAAAGAGCCTTTGGAAGATCCAAGATGACCAAGGAGATTGTCTGGGAGGCTGGAACCAAAGTCAGTCGCTGGGCTTGGAATCGTAGGTTTGGTAAAAGTAAGTAAGATAGAGAAGAACTCACTATTATCTAACGCCGATAATCTACATTATGTCAGATAATATTCTGGAAAGCAGACAGACCCTCCCCGCGAACTTACCTTGAGATTCTTAGTTGATCGCTAAATCTTCTATAGCCGGACAAGCGCAGACTAAATTGCGATCTCCATAAACTCCATCGATTCTGCCAACTGTGGGCCAGTATTTTCCACGGTTACCGATTTCTACATCGTTGCCGGTTGGAAATGCCGCACTCTCCCGCGAGTACTTTCGCTCCCATTCGGCCCGAACCAGATCGGCGCTGGTGTGAGGTGCAAAATGAAGCGGTGACTCTTCTGCGGTTATTTCGCCGGCTTCGATGTCGGAGATTTCGGCTCGGATACTGATCATGGCGTGCAAGAAGCGATCCAGCTCGACCATATCTTCAGATTCGGTTGGCTCAATCATCATGGTTCCGGAAACCGGGAAACTCATAGTTGGGGCATGGAATCCATGATCCATGAGTCGTTTGGCGATGTCATCCACACTGACGCCCGTGCGTTTTGTTATATCGCGCAGATCGATGATGCATTCATGGGCAATAAACCCATTTTCGCCCTTGTAGAGGACGGGAAAATGCGGATCTAACTTTGCTGCCAAATAGTTGGCCGAAAGGATGGCAACCTGCGTGGCCTTAGTTAAACCCGATCCACCCATCATCCGAATGTATGCCCACGAAATTGGCAAGATGCTGGCCGAACCAAATGGTGCCGAACTAACCGGACCAGGTCCGGTACTTGGCCCAGCTAGTTGATCAAGTGGATGGTTGGGCAGGTATGGAGCCAAATGAGAACGGCAGATAACTGGACCAACACCTGGTCCTCCTCCCCCATGAGGAATGCAGAAAGTTTTGTGAAGGTTAAGGTGTGAAACATCGGCACCAAATTTTCCAGGCGCAGCTAAACCAACGAGCGCGTTGAGGTTGGCACCGTCGACATACACCTGTCCACCCGCATCGTGAATAAGACCGCATATTTGTGAAATCGCGGATTCAAATACGCCATGAGTTGATGGGTAGGTAACCATCAGTGCGGCTAGGGAGCCTTGGTACTGGGCGATTTTCTCTTTCATATCAGCGACGCTGACATTGCCCTGCTCATCACAGGCAACAACGACAACCTTCATGCCAGCCATTACCGCACTCGCCGCATTGGTTCCGTGAGCGCTGGAAGGAATCAAACAAATATTTCGGTGCGTCTCGCCCTTGGCATCCAAATAATTTCGAATTGCCAACAGACCTGCGAATTCTCCTTGAGAGCCAGCATTCGGTTGTAAAGAGACCGCGTCGTAACCGGTGATCTTGATCAACCATTCGGAGAGTTGCGAAATCAATTCTCGGATTCCCGCGCTTTGATCTGCGGGCGCAAATGGATGAAGTGATGAAAACTCAGGCCAGGTGATCGGAATCATTTCTGTGGTGGCATTGAGTTTCATGGTGCACGAACCCAAAGGGATCATGGTTCTGTCCAATGCTAAATCTCGATCAGCTAAAGCTCGTAAATACCTCAACATCGAAGTCTCAGAGTGATAGGTATTGAATAGCCGATGTTTTAAGTAAGACGTGACGCGCAGTTGCTTAGGCGCAATCTCCCGATCGAGAATATTTCCATCCCACGTGATACCAAAAATCGAAAGCAATTTTGCAAAAAGCGCGTGAGTGGTCGCTTCATCAAATGAAACTCCACATGTTTGCTGATCAATAACACGAATATTCATACCGCGATTCATGGCTTCATTTGCGTACTTCGATGCATCCGAAACCTTAAAGGTGACAGTGTCGAATACTTCGCCAACAACAGGATCGAAGCCGGCTTTTTTCAATAACGCTTGTGCTGTTGTGGCATATCCACGAACTCGCACTGCGATTTCTTTAAGTCCGGCCGGTCCATGCCACATCGAATAAAATGCTGAAATAACGGCAAGCAAAACTTGCGCGGTACAAATATTTGATGTCGCCTTGTCTCGACGAATATGTTGCTCGCGAGTTTGAAGCGCTAACCGAAAAGCTGGATTTCCATGGACGTCTACGCTTTGACCAACGAGTCGGCCTGGCAACGACCGCTCCAGCCCGGCACGAACTGACATAAATCCAGCATGTGGACCGCCAAATCCCATCGGTACGCCAAACCGTTGCGAAGAACCGATGGAAACATCTGCGCCCCACTCCCCTGGCGACTTAATGATGGTGACTCCAAGCAGATCGGTCGCAATAACTGCGATCGCTGCTTTCTCATGTAACCATTCAATTGCCGACTGTGGATCTTGGACAATCCCTGTCGTACCAAATTGCGCGATCACGCCACCAAATATTTCCACTCCTAATGCGACAAGTGCGCCGGCGCTCATTTCAGATGAAACCACCGAAATCCCCAACGGCTTTGCTCTGGTGTGAATCACCGCTGAAATATGCGGATGTAATTCCTTATCGATCACAAAAACCGCGCTGTCGGAGCCCTGCCAAACGCGGCGAGCCAAGGTCATCGCTTCTGCTGCTGCAGTCGCTTCATCCAACATTGATGCATTTGAAATCGGCAGTCCCGTTAAATCAGCAACTGCAGTTTGAAAAGCGAAAATTGCCTCGAGGCGTCCCTGACTGATTTCAGGTTGATACGGCGTGTAAGCGGTATACCAGGAAGGATTTTCTAAAACGTTTCGCAAAATAACAGGTGGAGTGATAGTTCCGTAATACCCGGCTCCAATGAAGGAATCCATAATCTGATTTCGGTTGGCTAGCGCTCGAAGCTCGGCGATTGCTTCAACTTCCGAGGCCGCCTGCGGAAGTAGGCCTTGCAGTGATTCGGTCAGAGCGATATTTTCTGGTACGACCAATTTGATGAATTCTTCCAGCGAGGAGCTACCCAGTTCTTTCAACATGAAGTCAATCTGTCCTTGGTCCGGACCGATATGACGATCTTCAAAACGAGATCGAACCTGGCTCATCAATTTCCCCTGTCGTAATCGCTTCATGCTCGTTCAAAACGAGATGAGAGCAAAATTTCTCATCACAGGGTAAGGATAAGGATATTTAGGCGCCTTTGCGTTTCCTACGCTCGGCAAGCTCATCGTTACTTTGCCCACTTGTGGAGATAGAACCATCGTGAACACTTTCGCCTTGAAGAAGTAGCAACGAACCTTCGACCTCACTCCAGACTCGTCCAATAGCAATCCCGAATACCCCTTGGCCGCCTTGCAATAAGTCGATGATGTCGTCAGCGCTAGTACATTCATAAATCGAGGCACCATCACTCATTAAGGTGATTGCTTCCAAATCTGCCACGCCGCGATCGCGAAGGTGTTCCACCGCCGACCTAATATTTTGAAGCGAGACTCCGGTATCCAAAAGGCGTTTTACAATTTTCAAAACTAAAATATCGCGAAAGTCGTAGAGTCGCTGCGATCCAGATCCAGTTGCGGGTTTGATGCTTGGCTCAACTAAACCGGTTCTCGCCCAATAATCTAACTGGCGATAGGTAATGCCTGCCGCTACACAGGCGGTTGCGCCTCGGTAGCCGATATCTGAGTTCGATATTTCTGACATTTAATTCGACTCGCTTCTACGGGGAAGTGCTCCGTTACGGAACACCCTAAGGGTAGATATCTACTCCTAAGGTGGCAATAACCAACACGCCAAACCTTAAAGATAAAGTAGAGAGTTAGCCCGCAAAATCCTCGGGATTGATTTGATCCAAGAACTCGCGAAACTTTTCGACCTCATCATCTGATTGATCTGGGATTTCGATTCCGGCTTCCAAAAGCAGGGATTCAGATGCCAAAATGGGAGAACCAATCCGAAGCGCCAGAGCGATAGCATCGCTGGGTCGAGCCGAGAGGGTCTCTCCCCCTTCGAAATTAAGTTGAGCATAGAAAATGCCATCTTTTAGCTCAGTTAAATGAACGGTATTCAGGTGCGACCCGAGTAGCTCGATAGTTGAAGCCAGCAGATCGTGGGTCAATGGACGCGGTGGCGACAAATCCTGCTGGGCGAAGGCGATGGCCGTAGCCTCGACCGCGCCAATCCAAATCGGTAAATAGCGCTCGCCGTCGAGCTCCTTGAGAAGAACGATGGGTTGGTTCGAGGGCATTTCTACCCGAACTCCGATTACTTCGACTACATGAAAGGAAGGCACGGGAACATTATCTCTGGTTAGCGAAGACGTTGCAGACCGGCACGAACCAAAGCTGCATGGAGCCGAACCGACAATGAGGCCAATTCTCGCTGGACTTCCTCGGCACGAGCCTTTGCATCTGCTCCCTTTTGCCGAAGCAATGGCGTAATTACCTGCTCCACTAAACCAACTTCTCGATCGGCAGCGCTCTTGAAGGAGCGAAGATGGCGGGGTTCGATTCCGAAGGCTGCGATTTCGGCAACTGCGCGAGCGACCGCCAAACTGTCGCCGTCATAATGTCGACCCCGAATTGCCACAAGACCAAAGGATTCTAACTCGGTCAATTGTGAATCATCCAACCCAGAAGCCTGCAACAACTCTTCCCGAGAAAGTCGCAGATCACTCTCTTGCGCAAAGGCCGCCGGCGCGAATTCGCCATCTACCGTGGCTAGTCGTGGGACAGCCAATCCCCCAGGTGTTGCTGCTGGTTCCAAACCGCGATCAAGGGCATCCAAATTTTCTTTGATGACACGAAGTGGCAAGTATTGATCCCGCTGAGCCTGCAATACGTAACGCAATCGCTCTAAATCTACATTGGTAAATTTTCGGTAGCCCGAAGGGGTTCGCTGTGGGTCAATCAAACCTTCTGATTCCAGAAAACGAATTTTAGAGATAGTGATATCCGGAAAATCCCCGCGCAGCTTGCTTAGGACTTCGCCAATGCTCAAATACGCGCGAGCTGGAACACTCATTTACTTCCCCTTCACAAAAAAAGTTAACTTATATTTACCGATCTGAATCTCGTCCCCTTCGACGAGCACAGATCCACTTACTCCAACCCCGTTGAGGTAAGTGCCGTTCAAACTACCTAAATCGGAAATCGAATAATTGGTCCCGATCTCATGTTCGACTTGTGCATGCTTCCTCGAAACTGTTACATCATCGAGAAAAATTTCACTACTTGGATCTCGGCCAATAGTCGTCTGTCCGATATTGAGCAGATATCTAGATCCCTTTCCTGGTCCACTTATTCCAATTAACATTGCCGAACCTTCAGGCAAATTGGAAATAACTTGGCGTTCCTCTTCGGAAAGGACATCTAAAGTTGCCGCCAAAGGCATCAGGGCCGATCGAAGCGCAGACAGATTGATGGTTGTCGTTGTCTCGTTTAGCGGAGTTGGTTGATCGCTCATCCGACTCCTCTCCCTTTAAAAAATCCAATGGATTTCTGACAAACAATGAAGTTTAACTAAAGGCTGACACTATGGGAGTTCGAGGGTGACGGTCAAGCCGTTAACTCTTGGTATTGAGTTGGCGAGAGCAAATCAGTTGCAATAGCAGTAACTTCGATCTCCGCTATCCAGCCATTGCCGTATGGGTCAGAGTTGATCGCCTCAGGCGCAGAATCTAAATCGCCGTTAACAGCCACTACTTTTCCGCTAATCGGCGCAAAGATTTCTGAAACGCTCTTGGTGGATTCCACTTCACCGCAGACACTTCCCGAAGCCACGTCTTGGCCTACTTTGGGAAGTTGAATGTAAACGATGTCGCCGAGCGCACCTTGAGCAAAGTCAGTGATGCCGACTCTAAAGACCATGGGGTTGGCGGTAGCGGCTACCCATTCGTGTTCCTTGGTGT
>CAINLV010000064.1 GCA_903850565.1 uncultured Actinomycetes bacterium | reverse complement strand
TTGTATCACTGGGATTTACCACAGAAACTTGAAGATGCAGGTGGATGGGCCAATCGAAAAACTATTGATGCATTTGCCCATTATGCCAAAGCCGCTGCAGAGGCATTCGGCGATCGCGTCAATAGTTGGATCACGCTAAATGAACCTTGGTGCACTGCTTGGCTAGGTTACGCAAACGGAGTACATGCCCCTGGCAAGAAAGATATGGATTTGGCGATCATCGCATCTCACCACACCGCGCTTGCTCACGCCGCGGGGGTAAGAGCAATCAAATCAGTTTACCCACATGTTGAAGTAGGTCTCACCGTCAATATGGCTAATTACCAACTAGAGGATCCTGAAAATTTCGAATTAATCGAAGTATCACAACTATTAGATTCAAATCTCAACCGATGGTGGATTGACGCTTTTCTTACTGGCAAATATCCAGAAAATCTTCTGCAAAACTATGGTGAACGAATCACTTCAGTAATCCTTCCTGGAGATGAAGATCTTCTTAAAATTACAACTGATTTTCTTGGTATCAACTATTACCGTGATGAATTTGTAGGGTTACCAAAGGCCACCACAAAACCGTTAATAGAGGATGGTCTCTTCCCCTTTTCTCATCGCGCAGATATGAGTGTTCCTTCTACTTACACCGGCACGTATACCTCTATGGGTTGGCCCATTACTCCGGAAGGGTTAGGAAAGTTGTTGGAACGAGTCCATCGCGATTGGCCACAAATCCCATATTTAATGGTCACTGAAAATGGCGCCGCATTTGATGACTTAAAGAAGAGCGATGAAATTATTGATGACTTTGATCGAATCTCCTACCTCACCGAACATATAGCTTCGGTAGAGCGTGCTATCGCCGCAGGAGTCCCAGTTCGTGGCTATTTTGCTTGGTCAATTATGGATAATTTCGAATGGGCCGAAGGCTATGCGAAGCGATTTGGCTTGATTTATGTGGACTTTGAAACCCAGGAAAGATTACCTAAGCGCAGCGCTTTGGCATATAAGGCGATTATCGAAAACAGCGGGTTGTTGCGCTAATTTATTTGGCGGTAGATTCTCGCGCAATGAGATTCACATCCAGCATCTTCTTCTCCACGGTTTCTCCGGCCAGAATTTGAATCAAAGCCTTAGCGACTTCTCGGCCTAATTCGCGGACTGGTTGATGAATTGTTGAAAGTGGTGGCGTATTTCGGGAAGCCAGAACAGAATCATCAAAACCGATGACCTTTACATCTTCTGGAACTCTTACCCCGCCCTTTAGTAAGGCGTTGATGGCACCGATTGCACTTAAATCATTAGCGGCAACAATCCCATCAAATTTCTCTTTGCTACTGATTAATTCGCGGGTGATCAACTCACCTTTATAGAGACTGTAATCCCCGTGAATAATCATGCTTTCTGAAATCGCTCTACCTGATTCGGTCATGGCCTTCTCAAATCCCAACAACCGGTCTCGGGCAGATTGCAATTTTAGATCGCCGGTGATGTTGATAATGTGTTTACAGCCTTGGTCCATCAAATGCTTGGTGGCGATGTAACCGCCCTTTACATTATCGACGTCGACATAAGAAAACTTTTCTGATCCACCTAAATCGCCACCGAAGACAACCGACATCTTTTCTGGAATCAATTTTTCAAAACTCTTTATTGGTTTATGCCAACTAAATATAGCAATTCCATCTACCTGAGCTAAACGTAAGGATTCAAATAGAGCATCTTCAGAACCGGTCTTTGGCCGAATCATAAGCAGCGGTTGCATTTTGGCTTCATTCATGGCGGTAGTGAAGCCCTGAACGACGTAACCCCAAAATGGATTGAGAAAGAATTCTTCGCTGGATTCTTCAAGAATAAGTGCGACTAAACCACTACGTCCGCCAGCCAATCTTCGGGCCGTTATATTTGGGGTGTAGTTGTATTTCTTGATGGCTTTACGGACCGCTTTTTCGCTTTCTGGCGAAACTTTGGCGCTTCCATTGATTACTCGCGAAACCGTAGCTGGGCTCACGCCGGCGGTCTTTGCGACTAAATCCAAAGTCGCATCGACTCGCTTGGGTTTTACGGTGCCCTTAGTTGTCATAAATCAAGAGTCTAGTGACTGGGTAGGTAGGTCTCAACCAGTTTCTATTTGCAAAGAGCCGATTAAAGCGATGGCGCTAGCTCCGCTAATTTGGCGATAACTGATGCAGCAGAAGGATTGGTGGCTGCGGTGCCATCGGAGTAAAGAACGGTAGGAACGGTCTGATTGCCACCGTTGACCTTCTCCACAAATTCGGCGGCATCAGGTGCTTCTTCGATATTTACTTCGAAATAGGTAACCCCAGCTTCATCAAGTTGGCGCTTTAGGCGTTTGCAGTAGCCACACCAAGTTGTGCTGTAAATCGTGAGATCTGTTGCTGACACTATTCCTCCAATTATCCGAAGCCCAACTCTAAATGATTACTAGGGTCGAGGCATTTCAGACATTTAGGCTTAAAGCCGCAAGAGCTGCATTAACGATAGAACCAGAACTTAAGTCGTTGAGGTTGTATAAATCGTGGATATTGCCCGATTGGCCGAATGCATCCACACCTAAGCAAACTTGAGGCATTCCAACTGCCGATCCCAGCCAGGCCATTGCATGCGAGGCGCCATCATGTACTGAAACTATCGGTGCCTTTTCGGGAAATATTGGGCGAAATACTCCGGGGAAAGATGGCGTAGTCGCGGTTCGGACGCCTTGGCGAATGGTGCGTTGCCAACTGCCAAAGAGCCGACCCGGGGAGGTTACATCTATTACGTGGGCGATAATCCCCTCAGAATTGAGAATATCTGCTGCGGCAAGAACTTCAGGCATCACAGCGCCAACACCAACTAAATGAATAACTGGGGCGCTCGCCTCGGCTTCACTTCCACTAGTTCGGGAACGTCCATCCACTAATCGATAGGCCCCTGCCAGAACTTGACTGCGCAACGGCGCTTCACCTAGCCGATCTAGCGCCGCAACAAACGGTGCTTGATCTATCGGCCTGGTGGTCAATCGGAAATAAAATGCTAATTCATTCGGTCGAAGGTCTGGAGTGGTATCTGCCTTAACTCCAGCCACATGTGCGATGGCATCGCATAACATCCAATCCAAAGCCTGGCCATAAGCAGGTTCCATTAAGACAACCCCTGGAAGTTCAATTCCAACTGATGGAGTAATAGTCGATTGATGGGCTCCACCTTCCGGCGCGAGCGAAACCCCAGAAGGAGTTCCAGTGATAATAAATTTGGCACCAGAATAAACACTGTAAATAAAGGCATCTAGCCCTCTTAATACAAATGGGTCATAGACGGTTCCGATGGGAATTAATCTCTGATCTGAATGGTCCCAAGATAAACCCAACATACCTAGAAGCATGAACAAATTCATTTCACTAATTCCAAGTTCAATGTGTTGTCCGGAAGGGTCTTCGGCCCATTTAAGAATTGGATCTTCATTCCACCTGCGCACTATTTTAGGATTGAAGACACCGGTGCGATTTATAAACCCACCTAAGTTTGTTGATGTAGCGACATCGGGTGCCGTGGTCACTAGGTAAGGCCGGATAGTTTCGTCCCGACTGATGTCATTAAGGATTCTGCCAAATACTTCTTGAGTTGAAACCAGCCCGGTCTTTTGAGAACCAGTTGTTATAGGAATCTTGATTTCCAACTTTTGGTCCTCATGTACTCGCGCTAGTTCGGATTTTCTGCGCAGACAGAGTTCGGCTTCTAAAGAGCGTGGCTCAAAATCGCTCCATTCACTGACTTCACTGATTCCGAGAGTTTCTCGCAAATCGTTAATCTGACTTTCTTTTAGCTGTGCCGAATGATTTCTAGGATCTCCAGCGATTGGTAATCGATACCCTTTTACGGTGTAGGCAAAGATAACACTGGGTTTATCAACCACCTGATCGCACTCATCAAATGCCGACAATAACGCGCTGAAATCATGACCGCCTAAGTCTGTAACAATTTCTCGAAGTTGGTCATCAGAAAACCGAGATGAGAATTCTGCAACTTCACTTGGCGCACCATCTAACCAGCGAGATCTAAAGGCTTGCCCTGTTAACGCAAAGAGGGATTGGTACTGTTCGTTGGGAATAGCATCGAACCAGATCCTAAATGTTCCCTTTGTATCCTCACCAAATATTTCGTTGAGTCGAGCTCCGTACTTTGTTTCAACTACGTGCCAACCTGCTGCTTCAAATTGCGAGCGCCACTGTTCGATTCGAATTCCTGGGATGACACGATCTAAAGATTGTCGATTGAAATCAACGATCCACATCACTTTTCCCAACCCATCCGTTGCGCGATCTGCAACGGCCTCCCAGATGTTTCCCTCATCTAATTCGGCATCTCCAATGAGGGCGATGAAGCGAGAACGTTCGCGTGGACCAAAATGGGCGTCAACATAGCGCCGAGTTGCCGCGGCGAAGAGCGGGGCTGCTGCTCCCAGACCAACCGATCCGGTAGAGAAATCCACCAAATCTGGATCCTTAGTGCGAGAGGGATAACTCTGCAATCCGCCCGCCATCCGCAAGGTTGTGAGGTATTTCTTATCTAGATTCCCAAGTAGATATTGAATTGCATGGAAAATGGGCGAGGCATGTGGCTTGATGCTGATTCGATCATTGCGATCTAGGAATTTGAAATAGAGGGCGGTCATTATTGTGACCGTGGAGGCGCTGGAAGCCTGATGCCCCCCGACTTTGATGCCATCGACATTGGGGCGCTCGCGGTTGGCGTGGTCGATCATGCGTACCGCCAGCCATAAAACCCGCTCCTGGATCCGGTGGAGCAACTCTGATTCATTCCGGTCCATCTGCATAACAAGATTGTGGAATGGCGGCGGGCCGAACTCAAGGGAAAAACGCTGACTATTCCAGACAATCGGTCTAGAGCGGTTCTAGGGTCGACCGCTTTCACGCCAGTACAGTCAAACCATGAGGCGTTCTACTTGGCACATAAACGCTCATATTCCAGTCTTCTTCTATTTGTTCTCATTGGTCCTGGCATTGCCGTGGATTAAGACCAGCGAAGATCCGAAATGGTTATTAATTCACCTCTTACTTTTAGGTGCCATCACCAACTTAATATTTATTTGGAGTACACATTTCAGTTTAACGATGTTGCGTCTTCCCAATTTTCCCGAAAATCGCGGCTATGTATTTCGGGTTCTAATTCTGAATATCGGAATTTGGCTGGTGATTATCGGGAAAAGTCAGGAAGCACCTCTTTTGATCTTTACCGGAGCTGCCGCTCTTTGCCAAAGTGCCATCCTTCATGCGCTGGCAATCCGAAGATATATCTCCAAAGCACTTCTAGCCCGCTTTCGAAAAGTTATGCGCTACTACATCAGCGCCTCACTCTTCTTAACTGCCGGGGCAGTAATAGGTGCCAATCTTTCACAGCACCATTCGGCGGAAATTAAAAGCAGATTGTTAGTGGCTCATTATCTTGTAAATATCTTGGGTTGGGTCGGCTTAACAGTGGCCGGAACATTGATTACCTTTATTCCCACCATGCTCCGAACCAAACTCCCTGAGTTTGCTGAAAAACGAGGCCAGCAATCACTCCCATGGTTGGTCTTAGCGCTGACACTTTCGGCAAGTGGGGCTTTGTTGGGAAATAGATTCGTTGTAGCCCTAGGGGTGGTCGGCTACTTAGCTGCTTGGTCTTATCTGCTCTCGCCACACTCCAACTATCTCGATCCCCTACGAAAATTACCCTTTTCAATTAAGTCAGTAACGGCATCATCTATTTGGCTTTTCGTTGCCTTGTTGGATCTATCGTGGACTCTGCTTAGCCAGGATTCGTGGATAGAGATCAAAAGTAGGACGGAATCTATCTCCCTGATTTTGGCCATCGGATTTGCCATGCAAATTGTCCTGGGAGCTCTTTCGTATTTGGTGCCAATGATCCTGGGTGGTGGGCCTAATGCCGTTCGGTTGAACAATGAAAAAATGGTCTTCCTTTCCAACGAAAGATTCCTCGCACTCAATCTTGGGTTGTTATTGGTAGCCACAAATAAGAGTGGCTGGATATTCAATATCGGAGGATTTTTGCTGCTTTTCACCTTAGTTATCACAATTTTATTGTTTCTAAGTATGACCATTTCCTACATTCTCTCTCAAAAGAAACATCAAATCTCAAGGTAGAGTTAACTGTATATTCCAGAGAGAAATGAGCCAAATGGATATTAAAATTGTGGTTAATAGCAACCGTAATTTTTACCAAATGACATTGCCGCCTTTGTTGAATTCCTTAAAAGAAGCCGGTTTTCGAGAGAATGAAATTATTTCCTTTGTGGGTGGGTATGAAGGTGAAGCGAGCGAAATCGAAAATAATATTTTTACGTTGCCTTATGATTCAATCGATTTCACCAGCCTTATAGAGTTATCGCAAAATGACTATGGTTCAGGCTATTATTTTATGATTCACGACACCACGAAAGTAGGACCAAATTTCAAGAAACTTTTGTACTCAGTTGAACCAGAAGAATACGAAGTAATCGCCCTAAAGAGGTGGGATTCGATGAATATTGGCCTGTATCGGGGTGAATATCTAAAAAGAAAATCAGAGATCCTGCTGCCGCTTCAAAATTACGAATTAACTCCAGAGAAATTGCAAGAATCAAAACGGTGGGGAGTTGCAAATGAGGATTTCTTGATGTGGCATCAACCGGATGTAAAGATTTCATGCTATTCAGAAATTTTGTCTTGCCCTAGAAACGGGACTCCAGATGTAGCCGGTCCATTCAATTATTATGGGAATGGGACAAATAGAATAATCGAGCGATATCAATTTTTAGATTTCTATAAAATCAAAGCAAACTGGAGTCTCGACGATCAGTACGTAATCCAATTATGAAAGAGATTCCAGAAAGTATTCTCGCCCTCCGAATCAATCCAGCCCTTTATGAGAAAGTTAAAGGAGCCGAGTCTTTTCCGAATCCTATGGAAACGCTGCTTTTTGCGCTCTCCAAGGCATCTCCAGATGGAGTGGCACTTGAATTTGGAGTTTTTTCCGGAAAGACATTGTCGGTAATTACGCAACATTTCCCGCTGAAGTCATTTGGTTTTGATTCCTTTGAAGGTTTGCCAGAGGATTGGAGAGATGGCTTCCCTAAGGGCACGTTTGCGATGTCCGGTTTTCCCATCGTTCACGGTGCCATTATCTTTATTGGCTGGTTTCAGGACACTTTAAATAAATTCAAGGATGAGTACAACCAGAAGATCTCATTTATACATCTAGATGCTGATCTGTATTCATCGACTAAATATGTTCTAAACGGATTGAACGAAAGAATTGAACCTGGCTGCATTCTTCTTTTCGACGAATTCATGAATTATGAAGGATTCGAAGAGCACGAATACCGTGCATTTAATGAGTGGTGTAGTGAATTTTCCCGCGTATGTATACCAATCGCTTATACGAGCACTCACGAACAAATGGCTTTTTTGGTCCAAGAGTGATTTATGGCGGCAAGAAAGTAGCCTCAATAAGGAGGGCACTTCTGTGAATACCTTTTATTTTGACTCAAACGAGATTCACGACAAAACCCAACTCGCGACACTATTTGAATTTCACGGTTCGGACAAAGGGTCATCTCAGAAAGGGACTAATCATCCTTCTGGTTGGCCTTACCATCACTATGCGCCGATATATTCGCTATTCCTCGATTCAATTCGAGCTTCAGTTACTCGATTCCTAGAAGTTGGCATTGGAACTACAAGCTCCAACTTTCCCTCTTCCATGGGACAAAACGGCACACCCGGAGCCAGCTTGCGAGGATGGCGAGCATATTTCCCGAATGCTGAAATCATCGGTCTTGACGTTGATCCCGATTCTCTCTTTACCGAAGAGAGGATTCAAACCTACTGCGTTGATCAAACCGAGCCGGAATCAATTGCTGATTTTTTTAAAGCAAATAGCGAGAATCCTTTCGATGTGATCGTTGACGATGGATTGCATAGAGAGCATGCAGCGGAAATCTTTTTCAAAAACTCATTTCAATACTTGAAACCAGGCGGTTACTATTTCATTGAAGATGCTGGCTGGTTAGAACCTGGGCAAGAAACTTTTCTCAATCACATCTCGGATCCAGTGTCACTATTCCTGCCTCGTGAAATGAAGAGTGGTCTGGATTATTGGGATAAGTTGATTGTTATAAATAAAAGAGGCAACTTTTAAGGTTCGTACATCCAGCTTTGACCAACCAAGCCCATTTTTAGCCCAGGAAAGGGGTAAATGCGGGGTTATTAGATTCTCCTAATAGCCTGTAAACTTTCGCCACCACTTGGAGACGTCGCATAGCCCGGTCGAGTGCGCCTCACTGCTAATGAGGTAGGCCCGTTAAACGGCCTCGGAGGTTCAAATCCTCTCGTCTCCGCCAGAAAGTATGCCAGGTACTCAAAATCTTTAATGCTTTTACTTAACTCAACCTTTGAACGGGTTGGTAAATTCGCAGAATTCTGTATTTTCAAGTTCAAGCAACCTGTTCCATTTAGCTGTTCTATCAGCGCCGTGCGTCGAACCAACCTTGATTTGGCCGGCGTTCCAGCCGACGGCAAAATCGCTTAACCACGAATCTTCGGTTTCACCACTTCTTGCAGAGACAACAGTCCCAAAATCATTGGATTTCGCCGTTTCCAAAACTTGCATTGTCCTGGTTACTAGTCCATTTTGATTGGGCTTTATGAGAATTGCATTAGAGGCATGCGCTTCAACCCCATATTTGAGTCGTTGCAAATTTGTCGTATAGAGGTC
>CAINLV010000063.1 GCA_903850565.1 uncultured Actinomycetes bacterium | reverse complement strand
TTGTCATAAACCGGCACCAATTGCTTGCTTACCCCTTTTGTGACCGGCCATAAGCGCGATCCAGTACCACCTGCTAAGACGATTCCTTTCATACCGATAAGCGTAGTGGAAGTTCATTCCTTGACTACGGTACTTTTGCCAAATGCGACTCTTGGTTACTGGCGGGGCTGGATTTATAGGATCACATTTTGTCCGCAGACAAATCACTGGAAATTCCTCCTGGGAAAAGATTGTGGTCCTGGATGCCCTTACTTATGCAGGCAATCTGAATAACTTAGCTGATTGCCAATCTGACCCAAGGTTTGAGTTTATTCACGGAAATATTCTGGATCGGCCATTGGTGGAATCCATTATGTCCCGGGTGGATTTAGTGGTTCATTTTGCCGCCGAATCCCATGTGGACCGATCCATTGCTAACCCACATCAATTTGTGGAGACCAATGTGCTAGGCACACACGTTCTGTTGAAAGCAGCACTTGATAATTCAGTAAAGACATTTGTACATGTTTCTACCGATGAAGTTTACGGCTCCATTGAAGCCGGATCCTGGCCCGAATCTGATCCCATCAATCCCAACTCTCCTTATTCAGCCTCCAAGGCATCCTCTGATCTGTTGGCAATGTCCTATTTCCGCACATATGGGATGGATGTTCGGATCACCAGATGTGGAAACAACTACGGTCCTTATCAATTCCCGGAAAAAATCATTCCGCTCTTCATTACCAATTTAATGGCTGGGTTAAAAATTCCAATGTATGGCGATGGATCCAATATTCGAGATTGGATTCACGTTGAAGATCACTGCGCTGGTATTGAACTGGTGGCCAAAAAAGGCGCCGCCGGAAATATTTACAATATCGGGGGCGGAATGGAAATCACCAATCTGGAACTAACGGAAATGATTCTGCAAAAAATGGGAAAAAGTTCCGACTCAATCGAAAAGGTAACTGATCGAAAGGGACATGACTTTCGATACTCGGTCGATTCAACGAAAATCCGTACCCAATTGGGATACGCACCCGCGTTTGATTTCCAATCTGGACTCAGTTCAACGATAAGTTGGTATCAGGAAAATGAATCTTGGTGGCAGCCATTGAAATCGAAAAAGGATTAAATAACCACCTTATGAATAGACGGTGGCTAGTAACAGGCGGTAGCGGGCAACTGGCTTTAGAGTTTGAACGAGCCCTTCAACTGCGTCAGCAAGAATACGTTCTTCTTTCCAAGCAAGACCTGGACATTTCAAATCGCGAAGACACTGTCCAAAGAATTGCCAAAGAGCTACCAACTCATGTCATTAATTGTGCTGCCTATACAAATGTGGATGGTGCCGAATCAAATAAGGAACTGGCTTTTGAAATAAATGCGGCCGGCGCTGAAAATGTAGCAATCGCCTCATCTGCAATCGGCGCTCATTTAACCCACTTTTCGACCGACTACGTTTTTGACGGATCTGGCACATCTCCTTATTCCACAAGAGCCCCCAAACACCCAACTTCGATTTATGGCGAAAGTAAGTCAAAGGGCGAAGAACTGGTGCAAGCGGCGATGCCAGATAGTTCGCTGATTCTCCGAACCTCATGGTTGTACAGCCAATTTGGTGCCAACTTTGTTAAGAAAATGATCGAACTCGAAAAGGTCAAGGAGACACTTTCGGTGGTCAATGATCAGATAGGTCAACCAACCTGGTGTTCCGATGTCGCAGGCTTCACTATCGAAAACCTGTTACAAACTAATATCACTGGGTTGCATCATCTCACCAACGCCGGTTCCACATCGTGGTTTCATTTTGCCCAAAAAATATTTGAATTAATAGGCAAGGATAAGGATCGAATCCTGGCAGTACCTTCATCGCAGTTCCCGCAAAAAGCGAAACGGCCGAACTATTCCGTGCTGGACCATTCGGATTGGGAAGAATTATCAATTGAGCCGCTCCGTGACTGGGAATATGCCATCACAGAAGCAATCTCCAATGAAGATTTCTTGTGAGAATATAAGACCATGCAAATTCAGCCACTTCCAATTATTGGAGCATTCGAACTTCAATCGGCCATCTACGCGGACAATCGCGGCAACTTTCGGGAGTGGTTTAAAGAATCGGAGTTGAGAGAGATCGATCCTCTGGTTTCGTTTAAGCAATCAAACATCTCTGTTTCCAAGAAAAATACTATAAGAGGAATCCATTACAGTTTAGACGGACCTGGACAATCTAAATTGGTCACATGCCTTCGAGGTTCCATTTTGGATGTCGCGGTCGATATCAGACCCAGCTCAATCACCTATGGTCAATATGTTGTCGTCGAACTCAGCGCGGAAGCGGGAAATAGCATCTATTTATCAGGGGATTTAGGTCATGCTTTTATCTCCTTGGAAGAAGATAGCGTCGTTTCCTACCTACTTTCCAGCGAATATAACGCCCCGTACGAGCACGGTATTTCGCCATTTGATCCAACAATAAATATCTACTGGCCTCCTGGCAGTTATGTGCTGTCGAAGAAGGATGAGGATGCTCCATCTTTACTTCAGCAATATGAAGCTGGCCTGCTACCTAAATAGATCCCTCTAATTATTATTTGCTTAGTTCGCACTGAGAATGTCACGAGCCTGAACAAAAGCGGCAACGCATAGATCTATGTCCTTGGGGCTGTGAGCGGCCGAAAGTTGAACTCGGATTCTGGCTCGGCCTAGAGGAACCACGGGATAAGAGAAGGCAACAACATAGATACCTAAGTCGAGCATGATTTCAGCCATTTGTTTTGCTTGGTGTTCATCTTCAAACATAATAGGAACTATGGGGTGTTCGCCCGGCAAGAGCGTAAATCCAGCCTCACTCATTTTAGATCTAAAATGAAAAGCATTCCTCGCCAAACCTTCGCGCAGATCACTTCCTTGTTCGACTAACTCCAGCGCCGTAAGCGAAGCGGAAACAATTGAAGGTGCCAATGCATTTGAAAAGAGATAAGGCCTAGCACGTTGTCGGAGCAAATCAACAATTTCCTTATGAGCCGAAATATAACCACCGGAGGCACCTCCCAGGGCTTTGCCTAAGGTTCCGGAAATAATATCTACACGATCGGAAACCCCGAATAACTCGGGGGTGCCTGCGCCGGTTTTGCCAGTAAATCCCACCGCATGCGAGTCATCCACCATTACCAGTGCGTCATAGCGCTCCGCCAGATCGCAAATTTGTTGCAACGGCGCATACGATCCATCCATTGAAAAGACCCCATCGGTGACAATGAGCCTACGCCTAGCGCTAGAACATTGGGAGAGCTGCTTTTCCAAGTCATGCATGTCGCGATTCCTATATCGATAACGCACCGCCTTACTTAAACGAATTCCATCAATAATGGATGCATGGTTAAGTTCATCAGAAATTACCGCGTCGGCATCTGTCAGCAATACCTCAAAAATCGCGCCATTGGCATCAAAGCAAGAGGGGAAAAGGATCGTTGCTTCTCTCGATAATAATTTAGAAATTTTCGATTCTAGTTCCAGATGTATCGTTTGCGTACCGCAAATAAATCTGACACTGGACATTCCAAAACCAAATGTCTCCAATGCTTCTTGAGATGATCGAATAAGTCTGGGATCGCTTGATAATCCCAGGTAATTGTTTGAGCAAAAATTGAGTAATTCTTTTTGCTGAAACCGGATGTGGGGCCCTTGGGGGCTTTCGATAGCCCTTTCATTCTTCAATAATCCTGCGCTAGAGATCTCTTCCAAAGTTTGCACTAATTGCGCTTTAACATTCTGGTACATACACCCTCACCTCATGACCATTTGATAATTACTTTGCCACGATCGCCATTTCTGGCAGTCGCAAATGCATCCTTCCATTCAGCAAACTCAAATCGATCGGTAATTACCGGGCTTACATCCAAACCCTTGCCGACCATTGCATTCATGGCATACCAAGTCTCAAACATTTCCCTTCCATAAATGCCTTTGATGGTGATCATGTGACTAACAACTTTGGCCCAATCGATCGGATATTGGACGGTTGGTAAACCTAAGAGTGCAATTCGGCCACCATGACCCATGTTGTTAAGCAAGAGTGGCAAGGCGCTTTGATGCCCACTCATTTCGAAGGCAACATCAAAGCCTTCCTTCATGCCAAGATCACGTTGAACTTTCCCAATATCTTCTCGAGCCACATTAACTGCTCGATCAACACCCATCGATAGTGCCAAAGCTAATCGCGATTCATTGACATCAGTAATCACGATAAATCGAGCGCCGATATGGCGAGCTATCTTCGCCGCCATCAGGCCAATTGGACCGGCGCCACTGATAATTACATCTTCACCAACCAAGGGAAAAGTCAGCGCGGTATGTACCGCATTTCCCAACGGATCGAATATCGCTGCGAGGTCAGGATCTATCCCCTCTGGATGCACCCATACATTTGTTTCAGGGCAGAGAACGTATTCAGCGAATGCCCCATTCCGGTTGACTCCTATACTGGAAGTGTTCATACAAAGATGTCTTCGACCAGCGCGGCAATTTCGGCAAAGGCCACAAACCACATGACCTTCACCTGACACCAATGAACCCATTTGAATTGTCGTCACGCTACTTCCGACTTCAACAACTCGTCCTGAAAATTCGTGACCGGGTATCAACGGGACATTCACGGCCGATGCGGCCCATGGATCCCATGATTCGATGTGCAAATCCGTTCCGCAGATCCCGGTGCTGATCACCTTAATTTTCACTTCAAAAGGGCCAGGAGTTGGTTCGGCAATATCTATGAGTTCTAACCCTGCAATCGGGCTAGCCTTGTAAAGGGCCTTCATGCTCACAACCTATCCCTAATTGAGTCAACCAGATCCAATATAGTTGAGACATTCATCGTAAATTGATGGCGCAATTATCAAACGACGTGGCGAATTCGAGGTTTCACATTCATGAGCATCTCCGGCCCAAACCTAGCCCTCTTCCTTTCAGTCTTCTTGGCTAGCGCTGTTGAGGCAGTTGAAGCAGTAACCATAGTTTTGGCGGCCGGTACGGCGCGCGATTGGAAGTCGGCTTTTAGAGGCGTCGGCGCGGGAATAGCATTATTGGCTTTCATCATCGCCTTTGCCGGACCAGCAATTTCACATCTTCCCATTTCATCGATGCGGTTAGGAGTAGGTGGACTTTTACTTGTCTTCGGTCTCCAATGGCTTCGAAAAGCGATATTGCGCGCCAGCGGGTTTAAGGCGCTCCACGATGAAGCCCGAATTTTCCAAGAAGAGCTGGAAGCGGCGGCGAAGGCAACAAAGAAAATCAGGTTTGGAGTTTCAGATTGGTATGCCTTCACCTTAGCTTTTAAGGGTGTGCTTCTGGAAGGGTTAGAGGTTGTCTTCATAGTCCTGACCTTTGGAACAATTCAAAAGGAAGTTGGACTTGCCTCATTGGCGGCAATACTCGCTGTTTTGATCGCTACCGCCGCCGGCTTTGCTCTAGCCAAACCGCTAACACGGGTCCCAGAAAATTCGATGAAATTTGTTGTGGGAGTATTGCTGACTTCATTTGGGATTTTTTGGGGTGGCGAAGGTTCTGGAGTGATCTGGCCAGGTAAGGACCTTTCCCTGATTGCTCTCATAGCCTTTACGAGTATCACAGCTATGACTCTCATTGCTCTACTTAAGAAAAAGCATCAAACTGCACAAGTAACTTTGCCAGATGCAAACTTGCGGCTAAGCGAAATAGATGAGATACAAATTTTAACTGAAGTGAAGTCAGGATTTATTCATGGTTTGGTGGAATTTGGAAAGTTTTGGTACGACTTCATTATTGGCGATGATTGGCGCGTAGCCGCTGGAATCATCTTCACCTTTGTGGCTACTCACTATTTTCAAAGGCAATTCGCACAGTCGTGGACGATCATTCCCTTATGTACGGCGCTCTTACTAATGATGAGCTTGAGAACGGCTACAAAGAAAAGCTAAGTTCCAATATGGAGTCATTCCATTACTGGAATTGCTTATCCTTTCTCGGTATTAGAAAAGTTACCCCACCAGAAATCGCGGCGGCTACAGCAGCCAAGATATAGACCTCTCGGAAGCTCCCCAGTCTTGGAAACTCTTGCGCTCCAATTTTCAACATATTGCTAGATAGCAAGGATGCAATAGCAGCACTTGCTGTAGCGGTGCCGATAGTTCGCAAGACCGTGTTGACTCCATTTGCCGCAGAAGTTTCAGAAATAGGGACCGCCCCCATTATTAAGGTCGGCATCGAAGCGTAAGCAATCGCGGTTCCAGCAGAAATAACTACCGCACCTGCAATGATTTCCCATTCGTGAGCCAAGAGAAGAGTACGTGCCACATAACCAAGCGATAAGACCAATGCACCAATAAAAAGTGTTCTTTCGGCTCCATACTCTTTTGTGATTTTTGCTGACACCGGAGCAAATGCAACCATGGTCAACCCCGCTGGCAACAGAGCCATTCCCGCTGTGAGAACGGAAATCCCAAATCCGTATCCGCTTACTTTTGAGATCTGCAATAACTGAGTTGTTGTGAGCATATTTGCATACATTGCAAAGCCCACCAAAAGGGAGGCAATGTTGGTAAAAAGTACGCTGCGATTGGAAAAAGTTTTTAGGTCCACTAGCGGGTCTTGGGTTCGAAGTTCCCAAGGTATCCAAAAAAGCAAAGTCACCATCGAAATAAAGAAACTGCCAAGAGTCGGAAATTCAGACCAACCCCAGACTCCCCCTTTGGTAATTGCCAATAACAAGAATGCGAGTGAAATAGAGAGCAACACGGCTCCGAGTAAGTCGAAATGACCGCCAGTTTTTACCTTTGACTCGGGGACAAACCAGATCACGCCAAGAAATGATAAAGCTGCCAAACCAGTTGAGAACCAAAAAACTGCGTGCCAGCCGAAGTGGGAATATACAAACCCCGACAACGGCAACCCAATTGCCGCCCCAATACCTAAAGTTCCGCTCATGAGTGCGACCGCCGAGCCTAATTTTTCACGAGGCAATTCATCTCTCATGATGCTAATCCCGATCGGGATAAGCGCCATCGCAAATCCTTGCATTGCACGCGCGATCACAAGCAGCAGCAGTGAATGAGCGATAGCGCCCACAACCGAACCAGCCATCATGACAGTGAGGCTAAAGAACATCATTCGCCGCTTACCAAACATGTCAGCTAATCGGGTCAGCGAAGGGGTTGCAACGGCACTTGCTAAGAGAGTTGCAGTTATCAACCACGATGCATCGTCCGCACTTACTCCAATTAATTTTGGAAGATCAGGAAGTAGAGGCACGAGCAGGGTCTGCATCAAGGAGACCACAGCGCCAGACATGGCCAGAACTAATGTAATTATTGAGGAAGAAGGCGAACTCTTCCCATCCGATCTGCCAATTTTGTAGATGGGATTCTCCTTACTCAAATAGAAAGTGCGGGAAGGTTAGTGTGAAAGTCCAAAATTCACGGGTGGCTGTGCCGACCATGGAAAATCTATCCATTTGTCGGTTATCCGCCAGGCATAATCTGGCTTAATAATCGTTCCAGGTTTTTCATAAAGCACTGCGCACTTGGCTTCCAGTGCATATCCCTCACAAAAATCTTGAACTAATTTTAACGTTTCTCCTGAGTCGGCAACATCATCGGCTATCAGGACACGGGCTCCGCGCACATCAATTCGATTCGGAACTGGAGGAAGCACCACTGGCATTGGTAATCTTTCGCCAATCCCGGTGTAAAACTCCACGCTGATCGTAAATGAGTTCTTGACGCCCAACGCATAGCCAAGACCAGCACCTAGAAAAAAACCACCTCTTGCAATCGAGAGAATGATGTCCGGCTGAAATCCTGAGTCAGCAATTGTCTGTGCCAGCTCTCTGGTGGCTATTCCAAATTGCTCATAGGTCAATATTTCCCGCTGGGGAGTAGATTCAGAAGTCATGCCCGAATCTTTCCATTACCACTAGTACTTGCGGCTTTAATTGCCGCCGAAACCTTTATTAAGTATTTTTTGGCATCAGAAACATATTTGGTGACCGAATCAATATCGATATTTAGATCGCCAACAAAGGTAGGAGCTTTGGGTTCGCCTTTCAATATTATTGTTAGGGCTGCCTTCGCTTTTGGATATTTGATTAAGGCCATACGCACATCACTTGAAGCCTTTGCAACGACTTTTTTAGTACTGGCCAGCAAATCCGCGCTTGCCTGAGCCAGACTGTTTGTATTGGGCTGAGGGGAAATAGCGGGGGTGGATGCGGTTGGATTGGGCGAACCAGAGTTCACATCGGTTGGACTCTTCTGGATTGTTCCTTTTCCCCAGACAACAGTCTTTGGTAGGCATTTTATTACCAGTTCGCAAAGTTTTGGAGACCCGACAACCTGACCGAATCCCTCAGTTCCCAAGCGATGTTCCGAAGCGATACCAAGGACTCTTCCCATTCGGTCAAAGACCGGACCTCCGGAATTTCCAACGTTGATATGAGCTGTGGTTGTTGCAATTGCATTCTCGCTAGAAACACTTGAAATAATCCCCGTGGTTAAAACACCTGGATAACCTAACGGGCTCCCTATCACCCCTGCCCACCAACCTTCCTGAGGAGTAATCCCTTGCCATTCCAAGGATGGAATTGCGATATTTACGATTAGGCCGGCCAAATCATTCGATGCGTCGTCAATAAGAATCGTTCCCGGATACTCACGCAGGTTGGGCAAGGTAATCATTACCTTTTTAGTAGCTAAACAATTAAAAATGTTATCTCGATCGGTCACTATGTACGAAAGAAAATTTGCATTTTTCATTGCTTGAGAGACCGCTACATGAGCAGAGAATCCTGTTGTGGAATCTTTCCCACACACGACGGTGACGACCGATTCGGTGACTTTCTTTGCCATCTGGACTAGGTCAATTGGAGCGCTGGCAGGGCTGACTATGGAATTTATATATGAACTGGAAGCTGACGGCGGTTGCGAAAGATATATTTTCGAAGTGGCGCGATCAAGTGAGAGTGCTGAAGAAATAGTGGAACTTGGACCGACCAATAGAACTAATATGATCGAAAGTAGACCTCCTGTGCGCAAGATCAAACGCTTCCGATTCATGAACTAATTCTTTACCAAATTGGTCAATAAATCACCTTTGCAACTAATAGAAGTCAATAAATGGCTAGGGCTAGCGCTACTTGAACAATTAAGCCTTTATTTTGAACCCGCTCGGGCACTTGGGATTAACACCAGTGACTTTCTTGGTGGTTGTTGCTTTTATGCACGTGATCGTTTTTTCTTTAACTACCTTTGTCGTGACTGAAAGTCCGTCGACTCTAGCATTGACCAGTTTCCCAAAACTGGTGACTTCAGAGGCGAAACCGGCAATGGCGTTCACATCACTCACGACGGAATCAGTGGTCGTAGGTGGCTGTGGGGCCAAGCTTTCAAATTTAAGAAGATCTTTTTTTGCAGCGGGATAATTTGCTGCGGCCAATTTAAGTTGTGCAATCGTTCGCTCCAAGAGTCCCTTCGCTCCTTCTAAGAGCATTTGACTGGCATTTCTCAGTGCTAAAGATTTATCGAGGAGATCCACTTCTGTGGAAGATGAAGAAGTGGCAGTAGAAGTTGTAGTTCCCTGCGCCCACAGATTTTCTGGATTGATGCAATTTAGGATATTGAGGCAGAGCGACGGTGTGCCGTGAATGATGCCAAACCCTTCAGAATCAACATATTTGGCAGTCGCTAATCCGACAACGCGCCCGGTTCTATCAAATGCCGGCCCACCAGAATTGCCTGGATTGATATGAGCAGTAGTTGTCGCAAGCGCACTGGTTGCAGAAACGCTAGAGATAATTCCCTCGGTGAGTACGCCGGGGAAACCAAGCGGGCTTCCGATCACTCCAGCCCACCAACCTTCTTGAGGGCGAACGCCACTTAAACTCAATTGCGGGATTGACTGCTTCGTCAAGATGCCAGCCATATCGTTGGTTTCGTCCCAAGTTTGCAGATATCCCTGAATGGTATTTTGATTCGCCAAGGTTAATGTGACATTTCTGCTTTCGATACATTCTTTGATGACGTGCTGGTTTGTGATGACATAAGACTTGTACCCTGCAGCGATCATTTTGTTTGTAAGTTGAACTTTTGCAGACCAACCACTGCCCAATCCAGTTCCACAATTTACGGTCACTACAGATTGCGTTTCAACCGCCGCGAGGGCAACTAAATCATCAGGCGATTTTGCTGGCGAAACAATCGAAGGACTGAATTCAGAGGTGACTGAAGGAAGTTCACTGTTGCTGCCTACAACCGGAGTGGAGCTAGCGCTGGTTGACACTGTTGAACTTATGGCAGAAGAGGTGCCGTCGGCATTTAACAAGACATTCCAAGGGGTTTCCGGTACCAGATCAAACTCTTTTTTGCCTTTGGGGTCGTGTTGCGAAAATCCTTGAACGGAAAATGATGTACCAAATGGAAGGCAATCTTTTGGAATCGAAAATCCGATCCAATCCACTTGCTTTAAGATGTCCGAGAATGTTTGAACCTCGCATTTTTGACTTAGAACAGATTTTCCTGATGCTAACTCGTAAAAAATTCCAGCGTGAATCAAATTACTTTCGTAAGGAAGGGCAGGGTCAGTCCGGATGGAATAGTCCATTTGATTGTCGCCATTGAGGTCAAGATCAATTCCGCTATAGGAATTTAATCCGTCAGAAAAAAGTTTGGAAGTTATTTGCTTAACGAAATTGAGGTAGAAGTAATATCGATGTGGGTCGGTCTCGGTGATCCCAAAGTGAATTTGCTGTACCTCGTAATTAATTGAAATATTGGTCTTGACCGACTGATGAGCTGGGCTGGTTAGGTAGGTCAACCAAGTTGCTTGAGCCGAAGGGGCTAGCCCGATGAGCAAGGTCGCGGAACAAGCAAAAGCAAGAACTGCTCGCTGTACTTTTTGTACGTTCCGTACCTTTTCCACACAATAAGTTTATTCTTTTGCGAGGTTATTGCCACCTTCGTGAGGTCTAATTGAGAGTTCGCAAGCGTGCGAAAAACTCAACCCTTAAAGGATAGAGAGGTGCCTCTTATCAATCGTTCCCTGCTTCAAGCGCAGCTCGATCCAGGGAGTGTTCCACGCTCAGATCTCGGACCTCATCGGCAGGCAACGCTCTGGCGGCCGAAATCACCTGCGCGCCCCCTGACTGCAACTGGCCAATGAGCGGAAACTGACCGCCCAATTGCCCTTGAGCAGCATAGAGTTCCAACTTCGCTCGAGTGTCAGCAATATCTAGATTTCGCATAGTGAGTTGGCCAATTCGGTCTACGGGACCAAATGCAGCATCTTCGGTTCGCTCCATCGAAAGTTTGTCGGGATGGTAACTAAACGCTGGACCTTGAGTATTGATAATTGAAAAATCATCTCCCCTTCGAAGTCGGATTGTGACCTCACCGGTAACAGCGGAGGCAACCCAACGCTGCAGCGATTCGCGCAACATCAAAGCTTGTGGATCGAACCAACGACCTTCATAAAGGAGTCGGCCCAATCGACGACCTTCGGCATGATAATTGGCAATTGTGTCCTCGTTATGAATAGCGCTCACTAATCTTTCGTATGCGATAAACAAGAGAGCCATTCCGGGGGCTTCATAAATGCCTCGGCTCTTCGCTTCAATAATTCGATTTTCAATTTGATCGGCCATGCCAAGTCCATGACGCCCACCAATTGCATTTGCCTCGTTCATCAACGCAACAGAATCTTTATACTCGACATCATTGATAGCAACGGGACGACCCTGCACAAAAGAAATTTTCACATCTTCAGAATTGATTTCAACCTGAGGATCCCAAAATTTCACACCCATAATTGGTTCTACTAATTCAACCGAAGTATCTAAGTGTTCGAGTCGTTTTGCTTCATGAGTAGCACCTAAAATATTGGCATCGGTCGAATAGGCTTTTTCGACGCTGTCTCGGTATGGAAAACCATGCTCAACCAACCACTCGGACATCTCTTTACGGCCACCAAGTTCCTGAACAAAGTCGGCATCTAACCAAGGCTTATAAATTCTAAGAGCGGGGTTAGCTAGTAAGCCGTATCGATAAAATCTTTCGATGTCGTTGCCTTTGTATGTAGAACCATCTCCCCAAATAGAAACACCATCTTCCATCATTGCTCGAACCAGCAGGGTGCCAGTTACGGCACGACCCAACGGGGTGGTATTAAAATATTGCTTGCCACCAGAACGAATATGGAAGGCACCGCAGGCAATTGCTACTAGACCTTCTTCCACCAAGGCGCGCTTGCAATCAACTAATCGAGCAAGTTCGGCGCCATAGGCACTGGCCCGGCTTGGGACCGAATCAATATCGGGTTCGTCGTATTGGCCAAGGTCAGCGGTATATGTGAAGGGAATTGCTCCCTTAGATCGCATCCAAGCCACCGCGACCGAGGTATCTAACCCTCCGGAAAAAGCAATACCGACTCGTTCGCCTACAGGTAAGGACGCTAAGACTTTTGACATGGTCATAGAGTAACGACTCTCGCTTTTTGAGGCGAAAAAGTCAGAAATGCCGGACCTAGGAGCGTTCGAGCTCCATATCGATTGCCCCACATGGGCACTCGTTGGCGCAGATGCCGCAGCCCTTGCAGTAGTCCAGATTTATTTCATATTTGCCGCTTTCGATTTTAATCACGGCATTATCAGGGCAGACGCCAAAGCAGTTATCGCAACCAAAGCAGTTGCCGCAGGAGAGACAGCGTCGCGCTTCAAATACCGCAGTTTCGGCATCTAGGCCTTGGACCACTTCAGAAAAATTCGAGGCTCTTCTGGCGGCGTCTAATTTAGGTCGAACGGTTTTCGGGGCATCCGAGTAATACCAAGTATTGAGTCGATCGAAAGAAGCCAAGTCGGGACGATCGGCATGTACAAAGCTTTGGTCCTGAAGCCATGAATTAATCGCTCGGGCGGCATGCTTGCCATGCCCGATCGCATTTGTTGCGGTGCGCTCACCTGGGACGGCATCACCGCCGGCGAAGAGTCCGCGACGACCTGTCATTAAGAAGCCATCAACTTCCACAACGCCATCATCTACATTGACCTCAGTCATTCCATTGATAACGCTGAGGTCAACTTCCTGTCCCAAGGCTAAAATAACGGAGTCGGCATCTAGGTTTTCAAATTCACCTGTGGGCTGTGGAAATCCTTTTTCATCTAAAGCCATTTTTTCGATGGTGACGCTGCCTTCGTCGACTCGCGAAACTGTCGAGAGCCATCGCATGACGATTCCCTCATCGAGAGCCTCTTTAAGTTCGACTTCATGGGCTGGCATCTTTTCTTGAGTACGTCGATAAACCACAATCGCTTCGTAAGCACCCAGTCGTCTGGCGGTTCGAGCAGCATCTAGTGCGGTATTTCCGCCACCGTAAACAACAACTCTGCGTCCTAACATCGGCGGTTGGCCATCGGCAGTCATATGCAGAACTGATACTGCATCTAAAATTCGGGCAGTGTCTCCTGCAGGAATAAAGGCCCGCTTACCTAAGTGCGCGCCGATAGCAAGAAATACAGCATCAAAACCTTCGCCAAATGTTGCTTCAGCGTTTTCAACTTTGGTGTTGCATTCAATAACTACACCCATATTTACGATGCGAGATATTTCAGCATCCAAAATTTCGCGTGGAAGTCGATAGGCGGGAATTCCATATCTCATCATTCCGCCGGGTGCAGCGGCGCTCTCTCTAATCGTTACCGAATGGCCCTTCAGCGCAAGGTGGTAGGCCGCCGAAAGTCCAGATGGACCTGATCCGATTATAAGAATACGTTTCCCGGTTGGGGCCGCGGTAACGTTAAATTGCCAATTTTGCTTTATAGCTTCATCGCCTAGAAAACGCTCCACTGAGTTAATTCCGACCGCTTCATCGAGTTCGGCTCGATTGCATGCAGTTTGACAAGGGTGATAACAAATTCTTCCCATGATTGCCGGTAATGGATTATCTCGAACCAAGTTTCGCCACGCTTGCTCGTAATTTCCGGCTTCACCTTCATACAACCAACCTTGAACATCTTCGCCAGCAGGGCAAGCGTCGTTGCAGGGAGGGAGTCGATTTACATAGACAGGTCGCTCATTCCGCCAACTTCCAGTGTGATTGGCAAGTGATGAACCGATATTTAAAGTGATAGCAAAGGGCTTATCCACGACTGCTCTCCTTCGAGGTGTCTTGCTCTTGTGCATCAGCCTCAAGCAATTGATATTTAGTTATGTTTTTGTCAGCAATGGCTTGAATTGCTTGAAGCAATTCTGGATGACCATTGGTGCCGAAAAGGTGGGCAAATCTTTTTTGTGGTTTCAAATATTTTTCCACTGGTACTTGTCGACGGATCTTCTTCGTTGTAATAACCTCGCCATACTCGGCTTCGAAAACTGGAAACAAGCCGCACTCCGTCGCCATTCGAGCCAACTGGATGGTTTCCTCAGAGCGCGATCCCCAACCCAACGGACATGGCACCAAAATGTGCAGGTAGCGAGCGCCTCTATACGTCATCGCCTTCTTTACTTTTGCTTCTAAATCATGGAGATCGGCAACCGTGGCCGTGGCTACATAAGGAATTCCGTGGGCCATAGCGATGACCGGCAGATTCTTTCCCTGTGTAAACGAGGCGCCAGGATTGGTGCCAACAGCGTGAGTTGTATTTGTTCGAGCCGCTGGAGGTGTGGCACCAGAGCGTTGAACTCCGGTGTTCATGTAGGCCTCGTTGTCGTAACAGATATACAAGACATCATCATTTCGTTCAAACATTCCCGAAAGTGGCCCAAAACCAATATCCACCGTACCGCCGTCGCCGCCCTGGGCAATGACTCGGATATCGCTCTTGCCCTGAGCCCGAAGTGCCGCAGCAACCCCAGTTGCAACGGCTGCTGCATTACCAAAGAGCGAGTGCAGCCAAGGAAGGCGCCAAGAGGTTTCTGGATATGGCGTCGAGAAGACTTCCAGGCAGCCCGTGGCATTAACTGCGACGATCTTGCCATCTGTAGCCGCCATGGCGGCATCCAATGCGTAGCGAGCACCTAAGGCTTCTCCGCATCCCTGACACGCTCGGTGACCTGAGGTCAAGGAATTTGTTCTATCTGGATGGGACTGCTCCGAAAGTTGGCCCTCGGCCAAGAGGCGGTTGCCCACTGCAAAGGAGCCGACCTGATAGAACTTCAATGGTGTACTCATTTGGCACCCAAGTCTTTCAAAAGGTTTTCAGCCATTGGCCCCGAACGCCGATTTTGATTGGTTCGCTCAATCTCGCGATCGATCAAGTCGTAATTAAGATCGGTGAAAGTTAACGCTGGCATTGTTCCAGCGACGGTGCTGGCAAAAATTTTTCTTATGAGTTCGCGCGTAATTGGCCGCCCACCGAGTCCGGAGACAGCAGTAAATATTTGGCAAGGAATATTGGTTATCGCCGTACGAATATTTGACGAAACAATTCCACCGATGCCTGGGGCAAATGCACGCTCAACAACAACCACTTTCTTTGCATCCACCAATGCATCGTGCACCGCATCTAGCGGAAAGGGACGAAACGAGGTGATTCCTAATGCGCCTACTTTTTGGCCAGTAGCTCGTAGCTCGTCTACAACATCCTTTATTGTGCCCAGAACCGATCCAAGCGCAACCAGAACTATTTCTGCATCATCGGTGAAATATTTAGTGATTAAACCATCGGCATCATGTTCGCCCGCAGCCCGACGCCCAAAAATTTCTTCAAATTCTTTGGAGAGCTTGGGGAGCAACTCAAGTGCCTGCAATTGCTTAACATGGGCTAGATATCGCACTTCTGTAAATGCTTCTGGACCAACCATGGCACCGATTGAGACAGGGTCTGCAGGATCTAATACCTGCCGTGGCACAAATGGCGGCAAAAATTTATCGACTAAATCTCGATCGACAATATCGATTTCTTCCATTGCATGAGTCAAGATAAACCCATCCATGCAGACCATAACTGGAAGAGAAATCTCTTCTGCTAATCGAAATGCCAAAATATGTAAATCAGCGGCGGACTGATTATCTTGTGCGTAAAGTTGGATCCACCCGGAATCGCGTTGGCTCATGGCATCGCTGTGGTCGTTCCAGATATTAATGGGAGCGCCAATGGCACGATTGGCCAAAGTCATGACAATTGGTAAGCCCAGCCCCGATGCGTTGTAGACGGGTTCGACCATAAAGAGCAGCCCTTGGCTGGCAGTTGCGGTGTACGCGCGCGCTCCAGTGGCCGACGCCCCGATAGCAACTGACATTGCTGAAAATTCCGATTCCACATTTACAAATTCGCAATCGTCAATCTGACCCATACGAACAATCTCATCCAGGGCTTCAACAATGTGAGTCTGTGGCGAAATCGGATAGGCACAAATTACTGCAGGTCTGCACGCCGCAATGGTTTCTGCAACAGCGCGCGAACCTTCAATTTGCTTGAGCATTTTTTAACTCCTCAAGTTCATTTGATACAAATTCAAAAGCTTCCTGAGCCGCTGCAATATTGCCGGAGGCAATCTTGGCTGGAAAACGATCCTGGATCGCTGCGCAGACACTGTCGATTGTGACTCTTCCAGTGGCAGCAGCAAAACCACCCAATAGCGCAGCGTTCGGCATAGCACGACCTACATGCTTTAGCGCGATATCCGAAGCAGGAACGATTAAATTCCTGGCGTGATCTCTGCCCAGTACATAATCAGAGAGACCCAATTCAGAGAAAGATTTAGTTGTATTGATCAATAAAAACCCGTTGGTGTTGGACCCGGCAAAGACATCTACCGAGTGAAGCAGAGTTGGGTCTTGAATAATTAAGGCATCGGGTTCAAGAATTGGTTCTCGCAACCGAATGGTTGCCTCACTGATTCGACAGTAGGCAATGACAGGAGCACCAGTTCTTTCGGAACCAAAGCTCGGAAATGCCTGCGCATGCAGGCCATCTTGAAACGCGGCAACGCTCAGGAGTTCGGCGGCAGTAACGACGCCTTGTCCACCTCTCCCGTGGATTCGAACTTGAAACACGCTTAAGAGTATTGCCTGAAGTGAGCCAAAAACGCTGATTTTAATGATCTGGGCAAATGTTGAGTGCTAGCCCCGAGTGATTTGGATTAAGGGAGCAGATAGGTCTGACCGGGGAAGGCCGTGCTTGCATTCCAACCCAATTCATCAGTAAGGCGATTGGCAAATGTTGCGGAAGCATCTGGTTCGCCATGAACAACAAAAACTTTTGTGGGAGTAGATATATTTTTTAGCCATTGCACGAGTTCATTACTATCCGCGTGAACAGAAAAGATCTCGACTTGCACAATTTTGGCTCGCACGGGTACATAATTTCCATGAATGCGAATTTCTTTTGCCCCTTGGGCCAAAGCACGCCCTCTGCTACCTGTAGCTTGAAAACCTACAAGCATCACCGTGTTCTTTTCTTCAGGCAGCATATTGGCTAAGTGATGCACCACTCGCCCACCAGAGGCCATTCCACTGGCGGAGATAATAATTCCAGGTCTTTCTAGATCGTTGAGAGATTTAGATTCTTCCACCGTTTGCATCTCATAGAGCGATCCCGGGTCAAATGGGTCTTGATTGCGATAAGCAGAAATGAAGTCTTCTCTGATTTCGATCGCCGATATTCGCAATGCTTCACGATAATAATTGAGCGAAGTAAGTGCCATGGGCGAATCTACATAGATAGACACGGGACGAATACTTCCCGCATCTATGAGTTGTTTTAGGGCGATGAGAATTACCTCGGTCCTATCTACGGCAAAAGCTGGAATGAGAATGGAGCCGCCACGACTTAACGCAGCATTTATTTCATCCGCAAAGAGATTGGTTGCAATCTCATGAACTCGATCTCCATACGTGGATTCAGTCAACACCACGTCAAAATGATCCGAGGGAGGTAAGTCAGGGGAAACCAGAATTGGATGGGTCGGTCGGCCCATATCGCTAGTGAAGAGGAATTTCTTTCCATCTGCTTCCACAACAATGAAGGCTGATCCCAGAATATGGCCCGACGGATAGAAGGTTACAAAAATTTCTGGAGCAATCAGAATTCGAAGGCGATATTCAGCGGTACTGAATTGTGAAATCACCTGTTTTACATCATCATCATCATAAAGAGCTTTAGGATCCTTATGAATTGAGTTTCCCCGTTTTTTAGCAGCTCTCGCATCCTCGCCCTGAAGAAAAGCCGAATCGTGCAAGACAACTGCTGCCAATTTTTCCGTGAAGTAGGTGGCATGAATTCTGCCTTTGAATCCTTGTTTAGTAAGAAGTGGCAAATAGCCCGAGTGATCCAGATGAGCATGAGTGAGAACAACTGCGTCAATGGTTCGAGGATCAACTGGAAAGGGTTCCCAATTTTTAGCTTCAGTAGCTTTTGAACCTTGGTAGAGACCGGCATCGACAAGGATCCGATGATTATCAGTAGAGATGAGGAATCGGCTACCAGTAACTGTTTCCGTTGCACCGAGGAAAGTTATCGAAACGTTGCCCATGAAATAGAGCGTATCTACCAGATCCTATTTGTGGTCCAAATAACTTCGGACTAGCCCCCATTTCTCCTATATTTAATAGGTGATTAAAAGGTTGGAATGGCCACTATTCCTACTCGCTGTGCTCTCTTTGGCGACTGGTTCCATCTTTCTCTACTTCCACCATTCAATCACTGCTGAATGGCTTTGGGCGATAGGAGGAGTCGCGGGATTAGTTCCATCAATATTGTGGGTTATCGACTCAATTCGCAAACGGGATTATGGGGCCGACATTTTGGCCGTACTTTCCTTAGTGGGCACCTTGGCCACAAAAAATATGCTTGCAGCAGCAATAATTTCGTTAATGCTCTCTACTGGTCGGATTTTGGAAAGTTGGGCTTCTGGTCATGCCGAACGCGAATTAAAGTCGCTACTTTCTAGAGTTCCCAGAATTTCTCATTTAATTTCCGATGACGGATCATTTTTAGACATTATCGTTGCAGAGATTCGCCAAGACCATCGACTGCTTATTAAGTCTGGCGAAGTAGTGCCTGTTGATGGATTTCTAAGAACTATTGCAACATTAGATGAATCCGCATTAACCGGAGAGCCGCTTCCAATAACCAGAGACGCAGGCGAATTCATTAGCAGTGGAATTCTCAACGCTGGTGCCAATTTTGAAATGTTAGCTTCCAATGACGCAGCTTCCAGTACTTATGCCGGAATAATTCGACTTGTTGAAAAAGCACAAGCTGCAAGTTCGCCAGCAGTACGAATGGCAAATACGTGGGCAATTCGTTTTATTCCGATTGCTCTACTTATGGGGATCGGTACGCTAATTTTAACCCGCGATATTTCGCGCATGGTGGCAGTATTTGTAACAGCCACCCCTTGTCCGCTGATTCTGGCAGTTCCCATAGCAGTTGTTTCCGGCATGTCACGTGCTGCCAAGATTGGAGTCGTCATTAAAGGTGGCGCCGTCCTAGAACAATTGGCAAATGCGGAAGTCGTTATGCTCGATAAAACCGGAACACTTACCCATGGTGGGCCCTCAGTCATGGAAATTTTATCTGACCCACAAACTTCGCCAGAAGAAATCCTACAAATCGCTGCTTCAATTGATCAGCACAGCAACCACGTAATCGCTCGCGCCATTGTGCAAGCAGCGCTCGAACGAGCACTTCCCCTGGTTGCAGCTTCCGAAGTCAATGAAGTCCACGGCGTTGGAGTTTCTGCCAGAATTAATGGGATCCCTCATGAGATTGGTCAATTTACAATTAATCCGACCTGGTTAAAAAAGAGCTTCCCGCTCATGGTGGGGGTCTCTAGGAATGGCGTTTTGATCGGTGTAATTGGAATGGCAGATCCAATTCGAGCCGAAGCTCTAGAAGTTCTCACTAAATTGAGAAAGGCAAATATTCGAAGGACTTTCCTTGTCACGGGAGACCGGTTGGAAAGTGCCCAAGAAATAGCGAAACAAGTTGGTATCACTGATATTCACGCCTCAGTTTCCTCGCAAGGAAAGTTGGACTTAGTAGAAGAAGTGAAACGTCAAACACGAGGAAGTGTAATTTTCATAGGAGATGGGATAAATGATGCGCCGGCTCTTGCTGCCGCATCTGTGGGAATAGCGATGGGCGCTAGAGGAGCATCGGCTGCAAGTGAGTCTGCCGATGTCGTCATAGTAGAAGACTCGATTGGAAAATTGGCCGATGTAATCGATATAGCCAGACTTTCTCACCGAAAGGCGCTTCAATCGGCACAAGTGGGGATGGGGCTCTCACTTCTTGCAATGATTGCCGCTGGATTAGGATTTCTCACCGCTTCGGTTGGTGCTGGTGTTCAAGAATTAATTGATGTGATTGCAATTTTTTGGGCACTTACAACCTTAAAAAAGTAATTCATTAACTACGATTAGAAAGTGGCAGAACGTCTAATTATCGGCGGTATAAGTAGTGTTTTTTTGCAATTGCGACCATCGACTAACAGGTAAGGAATATCAACATGATTAGAGAATTGGCGTTTATTGATGTCCGTGCCGGCGAAGAAGCAGAATTCGAAACTGCGGTTGCCCTGGCTGTTTCCACCGTATTAGCTAAAGCAGATGGATACCTTGGATTTGAATTGCGTTCCTCTTTGGATCATCCCCAACGATATTCATTTGAAATTCAGTGGGAAACGTTGGAGGACCACACGGTCGGGTTTCGGGAGTCAGAGTTATTCCCACAATGGCGGGCTATCATCGGAAAATATTTTGCGAATCCACCAGTGATCGAACATTGGGGAAAAGTTTTCTAGTCATACAAAAGGATTTTTCACTTTTAATTCACACCTGTAGACAAAGTAAAACCGAGGTTGCTCTGGGACGTGGCAACCTCGGTCTCTCTTTACTTCACCGGATTGATCTGGGACGAAACAATCCGGAATTCATCAAAAATTAATTAGCAGCAGGTATCAGGACCCTTTGCGATGGCGGCTCCAATTGGAAGCCCGACACCAAATGAGCGGCTGAATTCGGAAGACTCGAAGGCGTGGTGGTTGGCCCGCCAAGAATGGGATGCGGCGTTGCTTGGGACAGCGGTAAAAATCGCCGCTAGCGTCAAAGCGCTTGCTACGGCCACGATCTTCTTAACCATAATTGCCGATCCCCTTCGTTAACGCCTCACCTCTCTTGCAAGAGGAAAAACTCATTTCCCAAAGTATAACTGTTATTAAGTATGACTTGTCAATATGTCCAACACCTGTAGTAAAGCACTGTCAAGTGGTAATGTCAACCCATGGAAATCACCAGTTTCGGGGCCAGACTCCGTCAGCTCCGGTTGAGGGCCGAGCTGACTCAGCCCGAATTAGCCGAAGGCATCAGCAGCGTCAGCCTGATCTCCCTGATTGAGGCTGGAAAGCGACAACCAAACGAAGCCATGATTGAAAAATTGGCGTTGCGCTTGAAGATTCCTGCCGATGAATTACGCGGCGGAGCTCGCGAATCGGAAAATCAATCCAGACGCCTTAATTTCATCTTCGCAGAGATGGCCTTCAAGAATGGCGATTTTGCCACCTCGGAAGCCGCTTCTGGCAAACTTATCGAGTCGGCACCAGCGCTGGAAAATCCAGAATTTTCATATCAATTGCACGCGCTGCGCGGAAAATCTTTGGAGAGTTTAGGTCGGATCGAAGATGCGCGCCAAGAAATTGAGTTGGCCATCAACTTCGCTAATGAATCTGGACTTGAACTAGAAAAATTGGAATTAACCATCGACCTCAGCCGTTACGCCAAGGAATCGGGAGATTTTGTTACGGCGCTTGAATTAATCGAAAGTGCTCAAAAGAGTGTTCCCACACAATTACAACAGAGCGCCACTTATGCCAGATTGCTTTCCAGTGCCATTGCTATTCACTACCTTCGCGGTGATTACATTCGAGCATCTGATTTATCGGCAAGTGCCCTAGAAATTTTTAATGATCAAACTGATCCACGTGCTAGAGCTTCGATATTGTGGAACGCAAGCCTTGCTGCAGATGCAAATCAGGATACTCGGACGGCATTAATCATGGCACAGCGCGCCGCAAGCCTTTTTGCTGAAGCAGATGATGCTCGCGCCGAAGGTCGCCTTCGGTTCACAATCGCTTGGTTATTTACGCGCCAGACTCCCCCAGATATCGAAGCAGCTCGAGTGCAGTTGATCCGCTCCGAGAAATTGTTGCAAGATTCTGGAACAGAAATTGATAAGGCGAAATTTGATTCTGAACTTTCTCGGGTTGAATGGCTCGCCGGTAACTACGAAAAAGCCCTGGAATTAGCCAATAATTCTCTGATTCGTCTTGATAGTTCGGAAGATCGATTGCAACGTGCAGAGTCCTATCTGCTTGCAGCGCGCGCGCAGATTAGCTTGGGCCGCGAAATCGAATCATCAATGAATCTGGTTGCCGCTCGCAATAGTCTTTCTCAAATGGAACCATCACGTCAGAATGCTTTGGCTTGGCGTGAACTTGGCGACATCTACTCGATGTTAAACCACCTTCCTGAAGCAATAAATGCCTACCGAGAAGCTCTCCATGATGCAGGTGTCCCTGCAAGTCCAATTGCCTTTGAAATTCTCAAGAAGTCTGAAGAATTGTTACAGCATGGATTTTCTCAAGAGTAGTTTCTAGTTTTAACTACAAGATGTAACTGGTACTGCGAAAAATTCAATTGGTAACGTAGGTTTGCAACGCCGCTCGCTCGGTATCAATTTCTGAAATATGCGCTTTCACGACATCTCCGATGGAAACGATGGAAATCAACAAGCCATCCTTCGCAATAACAGGAACATGTCGAATTCTTCGTTCGGTCATGATCTTCATCAACTCAGCCACAGTTGAATCGGGGGTACACGTGACGACATCAACAGTCATCAGGTCTCGAACGTGCATATCAATGAGTTGATCTAATTTGCCTGGCATCGCCCTGACTACATCTCGCTCGCTAACTATCCCGTCAATTTGATTTCCATCGGCAGATACAACAAGAGCACCTACCTGGTAGGCATTAAGCATGTTAACAAGGTCATGGACACTGGCACTTGGTGAAATCGTCTCCACTTTCTTGCCCGAAATCAACGAAGTAATTTTCATCCTTGCTCCAAACTTGGCGCCAAATCGTTCGGGAATCCGCTCCTTGAATAATGCCCCCATATTCCACAGTATTCAAGGCTTTTTCGGATATCTCCTATCCGAGGTAGGTACACTTCAAATATGGCTCGGTTTCGTTGGCTAGCAATTGGAATTGCTCTCGTTTTGCTAACGGGCTGCACAATCGGCTCGGGCGACACTCGCCCCACCGATGACAAACTTCGAGAGGGCATAAAGTTACTGATGACCAACTTCGCAGCCACGCATCCTCAGATGGTCAATTGGGATAGCGGCGCTGTTGCACTTGAGTTGAAGGCCAAACTCCCCTTGGGTCAAGCAACAGAGGCGGGCTGGACTCTAAATTGGCCACAGGCAGGGGCTGGCGAGTTTTCGCGAGTGGTGGTGCCATGGAGTCTGCTTGGCCAGTACCCAAATAAATTTCTCCCTGACTCCAACAATTACTCCGGTGGCAAGCCAGTTCCTGACTCCATTTCAACGCAGATTAGATCTATCAAAAATGGTGGCGACTTGTACTTCGCTGCCTTGGTAAACATTCGTTTTTCCCAAAAAGATGCCCGGTGGATTATTTTCACCTCAATTCCCTATTTGCCAGTTACAGATAACGCCTACGGATGGGCACATTTAGTAAATGGCAAGTGGCAGATTGCAGATTTCGGAACCGCAACAGTTGGTTGTGGAATTGTTCCAAGCTCAATCCAATCCGAATTCGGATTCTCCTGCCCGCCTGCCTAAATGAGACCTAAATGAGAATTGTCTTAATGTTTTGACAGGTACTTTGACGTGTTTTTCAAAAACTCCTCTTGGCAACCTGGCATACAGAAGTAATACATGACTCCATCAAATTCTGTTTGTGCCGGAGCATCAGAAATTCGAACTTGCATTCCGCACACCAAATCTTTAGCAAACTCTGTACTCATACCGCCTCGGTTCCTAGTTTTATAAAGCCAAAAGACAACCATCAGCACAAATATGGAAAGTCCATTCAATACTGTCGTTGCATTTATACCAAGATGAGTTGTGCTCATCTTGCCCATGCTTCCGGCTGGGATCAGGGAAAATAGCTGGAAAATTCCTTCTGTTATCAGCCCACTAAGACTCATCACAAACCAAAAAAGAAATGTCAAACGAATCGCTAATGCTCGACCATAATATTTTATGTAAATCATGACTAAAGGGAAGGCAATTAAATCGGCGAAAATAAAGGCAATTACACCACCAAAAGTAATTCCCCCTTGCCATAAAGCGGCGGCCAACGGCACGTTGCCAACTGAACATACAAAACTTATGAAGGCTAGAAATGGACCAATGATTGCATTTTCCAGAGCCGACCAAAACCCATGTCCAGAGATGAAAAGCTTTTGCCAGATCTCGACCGAAATAATCGTAGAAGCCAAGCCGGCGACGATGAAACCGATTATCAATTCACTTCGAAGCATTGTGAAATCTCCGATGGTGTAACCGGCGGCATCAGACCAGCCTCTTCGACTTTTGAACTTGGCCCCTGGCTCTTCCGAAGAAGGCATCGACATGACCTCAGGCTCTTCTAATTTTTTTCTGGATGAAGCGATCAGGGCGGAGGGAATGAGTCTCGGAACTAATAACTTTAATAATGAAATCATGATGGCTCCGCCTACAAATTCTGCCAATGCGAATTGCCACCCAATGAGAATCCATAGGACCAGGCCCAGTTCAATTACCAAATTAGTGCTGGCAAACATAAAGATCATTGAAGTCGTGAAATCGGCACCTTTGGAAAAGAGACTCTTTGCTAATGCACTTGCAGCGTAGGAGCACGAGGAGCTCACCATGCCAAAGAACGAGGCCCGACCTACGCTTGCAATCCCATGGTCTCCTAAAACATCTTTCATCTGCTTTCGAGATACAAATGCCTGGACGCATCCTGAGAGAGTGAAACCAAGTACCAACGCCCAAAAGGTATCGAAGAACATCCACCAGCCTTCTTGAAGACCGGAAATAAATTTATGCACAATAAATATCCATTTCGAAGTTATTCAGTGGGTGAGCGGTTTTGATTGTTCTTAGAAGCAAGGACTCGATATCCCCCATAACAAACACCAGATAGAAGAATATAAATAATCCCAAGCGAGAAAGTAAAACTGGTCACGGATTTATAAACGATCGGAACCAAGATCCGCGGCAAATCTGAATCCGCTTGTGACTTAATCATGGATGTCACAATATTTGGCAGGACGAACCAAAGAACAAGCATGGGAATTCCGAGCGAAATGAGGATCTTGGAAAGAATTCTGAGGGCGAGAATTTTTCGGGTTAAAACCAAAACAATTAAAAGGAGAACGATCAGGATCCAAAGAAGCATTACTTTGCTCAGAATCGAAGAAATATTGTTATAGACCTTGAGCTGATTCGATAAATCAATTTTCTGAGATGTTGCCATTGTCTTTATGTCAGAACTCTTTATTATTACTTGTTCTCCTGCAGCATCATTAATACTCTTCGCCAAGGTATCTACAAGCGCTGTGGGATCGATTGTTGCGGCGCTCTTGCCGGCGACGAGTGCGGCACTGATGGTATTTGCGACATCTGCGAGAACGGTTTTGAACTCTGGGTTATTTAACAATTTAATGGCTGCATCAGTAATTTGAGCACGATTCTTGGTGATGGCCTCTGCCACTTTAGGTTCGCTATTTTTGATCACTTGATCAATAACCAATGGAACAATCTCTTGACTCTTGTTGCCGATGCCGCTCACAATCGCATTAGTCGTAACACCTAAAGAAGTTGTATGGTCAAATGCGGCTTTTGCCGTAGTTCCAATAGTTACAACCAAGAGTAGAAGTGATAACAAGCTATTGACCAAGAAATGTAGTGACTTGCTTTTCATGCCTAGAGTTTAGAATAGGGGCCAGCTAAAAGACCCCTATTCCCTTCAACATATTGCTTATTTACGATATTTCTGTTCTTTCCTTCGGTACCAACGACGCCAAATTAAACGATGGATTGGAATCAAGAATGGAATCCGACGAAGTCCAGGTATTAACGGCAGGAACATCAATCCAAAACTCAGAAGTGCCATCAATCCCATAACCTGGGTATCGGCATTTTCCGAAGACTTGAATGGATCAACTTGATACCAGAAGGAGAATAGCCACAACCAAGACTGGCCTGGATATGAGCCGGTTTCATTCATGACTCCCCATTGATCGCCAGAGAGGTGACGTGCTCCCGCATAATCTGGGAAGTAGGTTCCGCTGTCGGCGATAAAGAGCATCGGCTTTGTGAAATCGGTAGGAAGAGTGGTGTCACTTGTTGTTAAGGCACCATCCAGAGCGCCGTTGACGGCCATTCCCAAGAGGGATGTGACCATCGCTGGAACTGGACCAAATGCGTTTGCCGAATCTGCAACGCTGGTTTCCTTTGGAGCTTTTGCTAGGGCATCGGCATAGGCGGTCGCCCATTTGCCTTGTTGATCTGCATTTGCCGCGGTCCAAGTATCTACCGCAGTTTTTACATCAGCATCCGTCAAAATTTGAAGTGGCTTAACGACAAAGTCAGTTGCTGGGTTGATTGGGATTCGAACGCCGGCCCACTTCTGTAATTTCAAAGGCCCAAGAACTTGACCTTCTGCAGCAGTGTTGTACGGAGCGCCATATCCGGCACTTGTTGTCGCACCAGCGAGCTCGCCAGTGGCAGTTTGGACAAAGTCGGCTGGTTCAGCGATTGCCCAAGACTTCAACGAAAGTGCTGGTTCATCGGGAGAGCTAAAGAGCGCTGCTAAACCCACGACCAATAATCCGACTACTAGTACCGCGATAACAATTTCTTTAACCAGATCGTAAGGTCGAGTTGGACCATCCCACTTCTTTGCTGGGTCATATTTTTTCAATCCGGTACTCATTTTGAGCCACCTTTCCCTTCGTCAATTGACGAATCAATTGGCGGGACAACTCCGCGCTTTCGCACCAGAATTACATGCCACACAACAATTGCTCCAAGCACAATTGGCAGGAGTGATACATGCAGGAGCATGGCTTGCCCAGTATTGAGCGCATTGAAATAGGCGCCAATGCCCATCGCGTTAAATCCATCTTTTGCCTGAGTTGCGATCCACTGTGAATCGAAGTTGCCTTGAATGAGATAGCCAGTGAATCCAGTAATAATCGAAGCAAGGAAAGAGACCACGCCGGTTATCCAGGTCATCAGGCGCTTTCCGCGCCAGGCTGCCATCCAGAATTTGCCCCAGAGGTGCACCACCATGAAGACGAAGAAGAGTTCAACGCTCCAGAGGTGAATGGAGTTGATGAAGTGCCCAGTACTGGAGTTATGCCACCAAGCCGGACCTTCTAGGGTCAAAATAAGGCCACTGGCGAAGAGCATCACGAAGGCCGCGATAGTAGAAACGCCGGCCACATAAATCCAAGAACTCACATATGCCGGTTGGTTATCGGGCAAAATGTCCGTTGGTTGATACTTCTCTAGGGTCGCCTTGCGAACTCGGGTCGTCCACATCGCCTTATGCTCACTCATTTGCCAGACTCCTTATCTTCGTCATGGCTGGGGAATGGTAAAACCAGAGCCAAAACAAAAAGAGCCACTACTGAAGCGATCATGACCAAATTTCCGAGGGAAATCGAGAGAACGCCAATATTCAGATAGTGAGCTGGATGATTGAGATCGATGAATAGCAGTTTCATAAAATCTCCTTTGTTGTTTCGGTCACAGTAGACCTATTCGGGCCAGAAATTTTCGATTTAAGCGCGGATCTTCTATTTCGTAGTGCTGGCTCTCATCGACAGTCACTCCTTCTGGTTCCATATTCCCAGTTAATTTCCAGACTCATCTTGGGCTATTCGCAAGATTGAAGTCCATATTAAATCTCGGTGGCGAAGAAGATTTTCATGGATCTTTTGTTCAAGTTCATTGCCAACCACTAGTAGAAATGAGAATGACGTGGGATTAACTAGAAAAGCCGCCATTGCCACTTTCGCGGTGGCGCTCGTTGCAACTGGTATGCCATCTATGGCCCAAGCAACTGAAACCCGAACTCTGAGCACAACTAAAATTCAACAGACCGCAATAAAAGATGCAGCTAAGGCCGTACTTAACCAGGCCAGGACCAGTGCGAAAACTGCGCTAGATAAGGCCGTGGCCGATGCGAAAACAGCTTTCTTGGCCGAAAAAGCCGCGGTTGCAGCAAAACGAATCCAAGGAGTTGGTGGCGCGAAAGCAACCCGGCCGAGCGCAATCGCTGCTGCCAAAACGGTGCGAGACGGTCTGCTGGTAAAAGCTAAGGCGCTGACGGATAAAACCGCAAAAGCAGCAGCACTTGCCGCCGCGAAAAGCGAGTTTCAAACTTCGGTTACCAGCGCAGTGGCCACCGATAAGAGCAGCATCGCCGCTGCCCTCGCAGCTGCGAAAAGCGGGATGGATGTGGCCCGGTCAAAGCTTTCACAAACTATAACCTCTGCAAAAGCAACACATGCGAGCGCAATCTCAGCCGCAATCACTACCTTCAAAGCAGCTATCGCAACTAAATAATGTAGGTCAATGACCGTCGCCCCCCTGACGTTCATTTAACGGATGAAGAGTTCGGTTTGCCTTCGTGGCCGAACTCTTTTTCCTTTTCCCAACTTTTTCTACCTCACTATCATTAACCATGCCTAATAATTTTGATCCTTATCTTCCAGAGCTGCCTGTTGATGCACATAAATATTCCAGAGGTGTTGTTGGCGTAATTGCTGGTTCGGAAAATTATCCCGGCGCAGCGGTACTTTCGGTTGGTGGGGCAAGACGCGGTGGGGCTGGGTATGTTAAATATTTTTCTCAGTACACATTCCCTACGCAATTAGTCCTTCAGGCTTACCCAGATGTTGTCCCGATATCTGATCTAGAATCTGAAAAATGTGACGCCTGGGTAATTGGATCAGGTGCTCCTGAAATAGCACGAGTACCGAAAGCGCCGATATTGGTTTTGGATGGATCGGCCTTGTCGTTGACCAATATCGTTCACGAAGGAATAACAATCATTACCCCTCATGAAGGGGAAGCAGAAAAGTTGGGCTACCTAGTAAAGAATCGAAAAGAAACAGCATTGAAAATGGCTAGGGATCTAAATGTCATCGTAGTTCTAAAGGGACCAGGAACAATCGTGGCTACCCCCGATGGATTTCTTGAGGTTGATAAAATTGGCGGCATTGAATTGGCCAGCGCTGGTACTGGCGACATTTTGGCGGGTTTGATGGCTTCAATGATGGCTGCTTGGCGCCCTACCAACTTTGAAGATGCGGCTAAAATCGCGTTGAAATCAATCAAAGCCCACGGTTTAGCTGGAAAATTGGCGGCAGAAAAATCTCATCCTGTAGTTGCTACCGATGTGCTGCGAGCCTTGCCGAAGGTGTTGCGCTAACGATTGAAGTTATTCGCCAACCACATCTTTATGTCGAAGCGTGTCATGAACATACTCTTTGGCCCGCTCATGAGCTTTTCGAAGTTGCAACTCTAAACTCTTAACGGCTAGATCGAATGCCGCCACATCATTGAAAGCCTGTCCGTCCGCTCGCAGAAATGGACCGCTGCCATGTGTCGTCAAGGTAACCGAATGGGAAGCTTTTCCAAAATGTGGATTTGCTTCGTGTATCACCTCTACTTTAATTCCTTCTACTACAACGCTAAAACGATCCAGCGAATTTAATTTCTCTGTGGCTATCCCCCGAAAATCTTCGGCTAGTTGAGCGTTTCTGGAATGAATAACGATGTCCATGAAATTCCCTCTCTCGATCTTTGCCACTAAACAAGTTACTCCTTGAGAATACTCGCTACAAGAGTTCTCGGTACCCTGTTAACACAAGCAATCTTTATCACTTTCTCCACTTAGTTGATCTGATTGATTGAATCAGGTCTAACCGCAAAATTCATGTCAATCCTCTGCGATAAGAGTGAGGGTAGGAGCGAGGGATAGACCCACGCCAAATTTCTACCCTCACTTTTACCTCTCCGGGTTTTACGCTCGAGCTCTTACTCGGTGCACTCGCTTTTTCACGGCAGTTCGCTTTGTTGCCGCGCTAGTTGATTTTGCCCGTTTAGTTTTGACTGTGGGGGAGACAATTGATTTCAAGGCGCTTTTGAGTTTGCTACCTAGAGAGACCTTCTTCACTCTGGGCTTCGTTACGGTTTTTCGGGCGGCGCTGCTTGCCTTCTTCTTCACCGCCTTTTTCACCGTCTTTTTCACCGCCGCTGGTTTGGTGGGAATTGGAGCCACTGTCGTGGTTACCGGCGTGACCGGAGCCACTGGAGCTGCTGCAGGGAGGGCAGGAACGGGAGGAAGGGGTTCTGGCGTAGCCGCCTGAGCAATCGCCCCAGAGCCAAGTAATGAGCCCACTAGCGCAGCGCAGATTAATGTTCTGGCGTATTTATTCTTTTTGCCGATATTCATTGTTGCCTTTCGTCAAGAATCGATATTTTCTGACCGAATCGGTCAGCACGACGGCAATATTGACTGGATACGACAGATCCATTCTTGGCTTTACCCGTTTATGTGTAATCCACAGCCGTTTAGATGGCAGACTTAGCCCATCATGGCCAGCCCAAAAGAGAATTTCGCGCCGCGCATCCAGGTTTTTGAGCCCCATCGGGCCTCACTTCCTCCGATGATTCCCTACCTTCGGGAATTTTGGCGCCGTCGCGCCTTTGCCATCGAACTCTCCCGATTCGCCGATAAGGCTGAATACCTAGATTCCAAGCTAGGCAAGGTCTGGTTGGTTCTCAACCCACTGCTATTAGCAATGGTTTATTTCTTGCTGGTAACAGTAATTCGAAGTGGCGCTAGTAAGACCTCTGGCCTTTCCACCCTGGCTCACATTTTGATCGAGCTTTTTACCTTCTATTTCGCCTCGAACTGCATTAATGGTGGCGCGCTCTCCATTACTGCTGGCGGCAGGTTAATTTTGAACCAGGCCTTCCCGAGAGCCTTGCTACCTCTTTCCAGCGCCATCAGCGCATTCTGGGCTTTCTTACCAACATTGCCGGTTTACGCACTTGTTGTCTTGGTGGGCAAATTATTCTTCCCGCATACGCAAATCCCCGGTTTAAGTTTTACTTATCTCTGGGCGCCCTTCATTATTGCCTGCGTCGGAATTACTGGATTTGGTCTGGGACTACTTTTTGCAACAATGAATGTCTACTTCCGCGACACTAATAAGTTGCTCAGTTACATCACCCGAATTTGGTTGTACTCATCTCCGGTTTTGTGGCGCCCAGAAATCCTGCATGGCTGGCACCGGATATTTCTCTTCATAAATCCGCTCGGTCCAACCTTGTCAGCAACTTCGGAGGTGTGGATATCTGGAAAGGCGCCTACATTGGCAGAAATCATTGGATGCCTAACCTGGGCCGCTCTTGCAGTTCTCATCGGCGGATATTTTTTCATATCAAGGGAGCGCGACTTTGCGGTCCGAATTTAACAAAGCTGAGCAGATGCCAGAAGAGTTGGCAGTGCGAATTGAAGATCTTTCAATTAAATATAAAATAAATGTAGATACTAAAAAGACGCTGAAAAATGCGGTCATGCGCGCAAGCAAAGGCGAAAAAGTTCGCATGCGGGTTGTAGAAGCAGTAAAACATTTAACACTTGATATTCCACACGGTTCGGTCCTAGGCATTGTCGGCGCAAATGGAGCAGGTAAATCCACTTTGATGCGGGCTATCGCTGGAATTTTGCCGCCAACCGAAGGCCGGATCACTGTTAATGGAAAGATTTCCACCTTGCTTGCGCTCGGCGTTGGATTTAATCCTGCTTTATCTGGTCGGGACAACATCATCTTGGGTGGCCTTGCTTCGGGAATGTCGCGAGCAGAGATCGAATCAAAAACTGAGGAAATATCGGATTTTGCCGCGCTGCCTGATGGCTTTATCGATATGCCGGTGCGGACTTATTCATCTGGAATGTATGGTCGGGTTGCCTTCTCGGTTGCGGTCAATATGACTCCAGACATTTTGCTGTTAGATGAAGCCTTATCTGCCGGCGACGCCGCCTTTAAAGAAAAATCTTTTAATCGAATGCGCGAATTATGTGCCGAAGCTCGGACTATCGTCATCGTCTCGCACGCGCTTCAAACAGTTAATGATTTGTGCGATTCGGCGATTTGGCTGCACAAAGGAACGATGCTTTCGAAGGGGAATCCGGAGGCAATCGTTGACGAATATTTGAAATTCCTAAAAGTCGGAACGCTTCCTTCAAATCTTGAGGATATGTAATGACTGATGTCTCGCTGATTTCTTCGGCCGATAATGTCAGCGATGCCAGACTCCACCGACTAGCTTCGGCGCTAATAAAATCCGGGCTTTCCGTTGAAGTATGGGCTTTAGGTGTAGCTACGGATGCACCTGAAAAAGTTGAATTTCATCGCGCTCCGGGTGGAAGAGGCTTTGCCGCGCGAGTAATACGAGATCTCACTCTGCCATTGCGAACATCGGGGAAAGTTGTAATTGTTATTGCACCAGATCTGCTTGTCACCACTTTTTTCATAAGTAAATTTCGAGGTCAAAAATTGGTTGCCGATGTTCACGAAGATTATTTACGGCTGCTCAAGGATCGGGCTTGGTCCAAAGGCTTAATTGGGTGGATAGCAAAAGCCATTGCGCGCAGCGCTACGTCAGCCGCACGCAATGCGCACCTGACCTCAGTTGCCGATCAGCATGTTCCACCTTTAACGGCAAAGCGTCGCATCGTGATTCGAAATCTTCCCGATCTTGATTTGATTACCCCAAGCGGGGAAATGTCGAAAATGCCGAGAGCTATTTACATTGGCGATGTCCGAGCATCACGCGGGCTCCATACGATGCTAACGGCCGCGGAGCTTTCACCGAATTGGGCCTTTGACATCATCGGCGCCATTGCTCCTGCTGACCAAAGTTTTATCAACTCCTGGTTGGAAACCAGTCCAGCTCGCGATCGAGTACATTTTCATGGAAAGTTGCCTCCAGCTAAATCTTGGAAATATGCCGAAGGGGCATGGGTTGGCCTGTCACTACTAGACCAAACTCCTGCCTTTCAGGATGCAATCCCCAGCAAGTTGTATGAATACCTCGCGGCAGGACTTGCGACGATATCTAGTTCCCTTCCTCGATGCGTGGCGCTAGTGGAAGAGAGTCAGGGTGGGGTAATCGCCTTGGGCGAAAATGAGCATCTTGCAGCTTCTGTCGCTAAGCAGTTGGTTCACTGGGAAAACCACCCAGATGAGGTTGTTGCAATTCGCGAACGAGGGCGCCACTGGGCGCAAAATCACCTCCTAGGCGCGGCCGAATATCAGGCTTTTGCCAGCGCCATTAAAAGCTTGTTGATCTGATCAAGGTAGGCTTAGCGGGTGTCTAACCGACCTCCCCGAATTGCGCCGAGCGCAGATGTAGATGAAAGCGCCGTTATTGGGGATGGCAGTTCCATCTGGCATTTGGTCCAAGTCCGAGACAAAGTTGCGATGGGTCAGAACTGCATCATCGGGCGTGGGGCTTACATCGGATCAGGTGTGGTCATGGGCGATAACTGCAAAGTTCAAAATTATGCCCTGGTCTATGAGCCAGCCACTTTAGGCGACGGCGTCTTTATCGGCCCTGCCGTGGTGCTGACCAATGACCAATTTCCACGGTCTGTTAATCCTGATGGCACCTTGAAGTCGGCAAGCGACTGGGATGCGGTCGGAGTTACCATTAAAGATGGTGCAAGTATCGGCGCCCGTGCCGTATGCGTTGCGCCAGTAACGATCGGTGCTTGGGCACTGGTAGCCGCAGGTGCCGTTGTCACTAAAGATGTGCCGGATTTTGCCCTAGTGGCCGGAGTCCCGGCACGAAGGATCCGTTGGGTTGGCAAAGCTGGGCTGCCGCTAGAAGACATTGGCAATCATCAGTTCCGATGCCCCGAGAGCCAGAAGATTTACACCGAAATTTCATCCGATCAACTCATCGAAGAAAGTGATAAATAATGATTCCAGCAGCGAAGCCAATAATTGGCGATGAAGAACGCGAAGCCGTTGACCGAGTCCTTCGTTCCGGAATGTTGGCACAAGGCCCTGAGGTTGCTGCCTTTGAAGCCGAGTTCTCCGAATATGTTGGCGGGCGTCATTGCGTTGCGATGAACTCTGGAACATCTGCCCTTCATTTGGGCTTTATCGCCGCAGGAATTAATCCTGGCGATGAAGTTATCGTGCCATCCTTTTCATTTGCCGCGACTGCTAACTCGGTGGTGCTGGCTGGTGGAGTACCTATCTTCGCCGATATCGACCCAAAGACTTTCAACATGGATCCAGATCACGTGGAAACTTTGATCACATCAAAGACAAAAGCGATTATGCCGGTTCACTTGTACGGCCATATTGCCGCGATGGATCGATATGAAGAAATTTCCGCTAAGTATGGTGTCAAAATAATTGAAGATGCCGCCCAAGGCCATCTGGCTTCACTCAATGGTCGCAATTCTGGCGAATTTGGCCTTGTTGCATCCTTCTCCTTCTACCCCACAAAGAACATGACCGCGGGTGAAGGTGGAATGGTTGTCACCGACGATGTCGATATCGCACGTACTCTGAGACTTCTTCGAAATCAAGGACAAGAAATTCGCTACAAGAATGAAATCATTGGTTTTAACACCCGAATGACCGATATCCATGCAGCCATCGGCCGAGTTCAACTTCGGAAATTGCCAGGATGGACAAAAACCCGCCAGGACAATGCCGCTTATTTGGATGCACATCTAAAGGGCGTCGTGGTTCCTTACTTGGCTCCCAACACCACCCACTCGTATCACCAATACACCATAAGAATCCCTGGTGGCTCTGCCGAAAAGCGGGATGCATTTATGGCTGGATTAACCGAACGCGGAGTCGGCTCAGGTGTTTATTACCCAACACCGATTCACCGCTTGCCATCCTTTGATCTCACGATTGATCTTCCAGAAACTGAATTGGTCATCAAAGAATGCTTATCGCTTCCAGTCCATCCCTCGCTCTCCCAAGCAGATTTAGAAACGATCGTCACTGCCGTCAATGAAGTAGCAGCGACTTTATAAATGGCCGCCAAACTTCGAGCAGGGTTAGTCGGATTGGGCATGATGGGTCGCCACCATGCTCGAGTTCTAGGGTCACTTGATGGCGTAGATCTGATCGCGGTATCAGACCCCATGGGAGATGCACATGGAGTCGCTGGGGGTCGTCCAGTTCTTGCCACTGTTGCGGAATTAATTAAATTAGGAATTGATTACGCCATGGTGGCGGCTCCAACGGCCTTTCATGAAGAACTAGCGTTAGCTCTTGCTGAGGCTGGCGTTCATGCCATGATCGAAAAACCGCTAGCCGTCGATACCCCCGCAGCCCAACGAATCACTGCAGCATTTGCTAGTCGCGGTTTAGTGGGTGCGGTCGGACATATTGAACGTTACAACCCGGCCCTACAACAGCTTCGAAAGAAATTAGATGATGGTGATTTGGGTGAGGTCTACCAAATAATCACCCGGCGCCAAGGTCCCTTTCCTGCCCGCATTGCCGATGTCGGAGTTGTTAAAGATTTAGCAACGCACGATATCGATTTAACAGCGTGGGTTGCTCGTTCCCCATTTGCCACAATCTCTGCCAGGACGGCGCATAAATCTGGCCGAGCCCACGAAGATATGGTTGCCGCAATTGGTGAATTGCGAAATGGAATCATCACTAATCACTTGGTCAATTGGTTAACTCCTTTTAAAGAGCGGTTAACAATGGTTACTGGCGAACGCGGAACTCTGGTCGCCGACACCTTGACCGCCGACCTGACTTATTATGCAAATGCCTCCGTTGCGACTGAATGGGATTCGGTTGCTGCATTTCGCGGTGTCAGCGAAGGCGATGTCGTTCGCTATGCAATAACTAAACCTGAACCGCTTCGTTCTGAGCATGAAGCATTCCGGGATGCAGTACTAGGCCTACCAGGGGCGACAGAAAGAATCGTGACCATGGAACAAGGCCTTGCCACCGTTGCCGTTGCCGAAGCAATGCTCCAAAGTGCTACCAGTAAGGAAACTATCTCGCTATGAAAATTGCCGTCGTTGCTTTAGGAAAAATTGGGTTGCCCTTAGCAGTTCAATTCGCCAAGAAAGGGCATGAAGTTATTGGTTGTGATGTTAACGCCACAACTGTTGACCAAGTCAATGCGGGCACCGAACCATTCCCAGGAGAAGCGTTCTTAAGTGAATATTTGAAGGAAGTTGTGGGTAGCGGAAACCTCCGAGCAACAACAGATACGACCAGTGCCGTCGCGCAATCTCAAGCAGTAGTAGTTGTCGTCCCTCTCTTTGTAGACAACGAAGGAATCCCCGATTTTGGTTGGATGGATGATGCAACCGCAAAAATCGCCGCCGGACTTAAGCCAGGCACTTTAGTGTCCTATGAAACAACCCTTCCGGTTGGGACAACTAGAAATAGATTTACACCAGCACTTGAAGCAGGATCTGGGTTGAAAGCTGGCGTGGATTTTCACGTTGTTTTCTCTCCAGAACGCGTTCTTACCGGCAGGGTCTTTGCCGACCTTCGAAAATATCCGAAGCTAGTCGGAGGCATCGACTCTGCAAGCACAGCTGCCGGCATCGCCTTTTACAAAGAGGTCTTGGATTTCGATGATCGTCCAGACTTGGTAGAGCCCAATGGTGTTTGGGATTTACTCACCTGCGAGGCGAGCGAAATGGCTAAATTGGCCGAAACCACCTATCGCGATGTCAACATTGCTCTTGCGAATCAATTTGCGATTTTTGCCGAGACCGCCAATATCGATATCTCAAAGGTAATTTCCGCATCCAACTCGCAGCCTTACAGTCATATTCATCAACCAGGCATTGCAGTGGGTGGCCATTGCATTCCTATCTATCCGCGTTTCTATTTATGGAACGATCCTGCCGCCACCGTGGTTCGTTCTGCACGTGAAGCTAATGCGGGAATGCCAAGCCACGCCGTCAATATTTTGGCTGGATCCCTTGGCTCCCTTGAAGGCAAGAAAATTGCCGTATTAGGAATTTCTTATCGAGGTGGCGTTAAGGAATCTGCATTCTCCGGCGTCTTCCCTACCGTGACGGCGCTAAAAGCCCAAGGCGCGCTAGTTGTAGTCCACGACCCCATGTACACCGATGATGAAATCATCAAATATGGATTTACGCCTTATAAAATTGGGGAGCCTGTGGAAGGTTTAATTCTTCAAGCCGATCACAAGGAATACAAAACTCTTACCGCGACAGATTTCCCTGGGGTAAAAGCCGTTGTTGATGGTCGCCGAACTTTAGATCCTTCCAACTTTAGTTTAACAATTTTCCGAGTTATCGGAGCGCCTGCAAGTTAATAATTTCAGTGCTGGATTTTTTCTGGCTCGGTTATTTCAAATCTCATATGTTCGCGAGCTTGTGGCACTTTGTTAGAAATCCGATTATAGATTTCGACCAAGTGCTCTGCTTGCCGTTCCCAACTTCTTTCCGCTAAACGTTCGGGAGTGTAGGCATCCCGATATTTCTTAGGATTATCCAGAACTTTACTCACAGCTGAAACAAATTCCTCGGTATTTTCTGCGGTGAAAACTTCGCCATTGCCCAGTCGAATCACTTCTTCAGACATAGTTTTCACATCGCTGACAACGATCGGCAACCTAGCCTGCATGTACTCGCCAAACTTAGTAATCAAGGAAATTTCATGATTTAAACGATGGTGGATAGGGATCAATCCAATATCGGCCGAAGATAGATAGGACACTAATTCGGCATTTGGGACATAAGGCAATACATGGAAACGCTCAGATACATCTTCTGCCCCGGCGACTAAATTTTGTACCGTTTTGTTGGCCGGATTTGCGATAAGTGCCAAATGCAGGGATGGTAGTTTTCGAAGTGCTTCCACGGCGGTGGCTATGCCGCGCTGCGGCGCAACGGCCCCTGAGTAAACCATCAGGGCAACATCTGCGCCGATGCCACAGTCATTACGTAGGTTCCGCTTGGATGCCATCTGACCTTCAACCAATGGGTCATTGGCAACGATGTCAGGTCTGTTCTTTATTCCAAGATGAGGAATGAGCAGATCTGACATTCCCTCGCTCACGGACAATATTGCTTTTGCCGCCGAAGAATACTTCCGCTCTTCGGCCGTATACATATCCCGAAGTGGCTTTTGAAGATGTCCAACTCCTGGTACATATTCATGTGCGTCATAGACCAGAGCAGCCTTAACCCCCGCTTTGCGCAAACTTTCAACTATCGAACCAGCAATCGGAAGCGCGGTGTAATCGTGGGCATGAACCACATCGGGTGCGAAATTCAAGGCTACTGGCAAAATTTCCGATAAACCTTTCCGCAAATTTGGAACGGCAGGCTTTTTTAAAGGTAAAAATTCGGCTTCAAAACGGCGCTTGTAATAACGAAGCGCTCTCAATACCTTCGCGGCAGCTTCTTGCTTAACAACCACTTTCACCGAAAGGCGGTCGATTTTTGCATATCCAATAGTGAAAGTATCTCGGTGGCTATGTGGTGAGGAACCTATTACCAATACCTCCCAGCCAGCGTTGCCTAAAGACCATGCACATTTGAGAACTCGTGAATCTTCCATCACGCCATTGAGAACTATATGTAGTGCTTTAGGGCTGGAGTTTAGTCCTGGCGAAATCATTAGGTTAATGTACTAAAAAATAATGATTGATTCGTCTCACAGGCTCAAGAATGATCATAAAAGACTGTTCCATCTAGTACCTTTGTTAATCATGCAAATACTTCGAGATCTGCTTCCAAATTCCAAAGATTATCTTGGCCTAAGAAAATCTTGGCGCCATGACTTAATGGCAGGAATTACTGTCGGAATCGTTGCGCTTCCGCTCGCCATGGCATTTGGAATAACAACAGGTTCGGGGGCGCAATCTGGTCTTATAACAGCAATACTTGCCGGGCTATTAGCGGCGCTCTTGGGTGGATCTCGTTTTCAAGTAAGTGGACCAACTGGAGCAATGACGGTGGTCCTGGTTCCAATCGTTGCCCAATACGGCATTGCGGCGCTGGCTCCTTTGGGTCTTTTGGCGGGATTAATCATTGTTTTGGCCGGTGTTTTTCGAGCCGGAAATATAATCAACAAGACGCCATGGCCAGTTATGGAAGGTTTCACCTTGGGAATTGCGATGGTTATTGGGCTGCAGCAAGCCCCCACTGCATTTGATTTTCATAAGGCCCCTGGTACTCATACTCTCTTCGTAGCAATAGATACCGCCAAGAATGCCATCTCAGCTGGAGTTAATTGGAGCGCAATTTTCTTGGTCCTCTTTACCCTGATCGTGAAATTTGGATACCCCTTCATTTCTCGAAAGCTTAAAATCAAATTCCATATACCTGCAAGTTTTGTAGCAATAGTTTTTGCAACCGTTGTCGCAACCCTTTTAAATTTAGATACTTCCACCGTCGGAAAGCTTCCTTCAAAAATATTCAAAGTATCAAGCCTTCACTTCAATAATCTGCCCGTATCAGCCCTCATTATTGCTTCCATAGAAATCGCCATTCTTGGCGCATTGGAGTCGCTGCTTTCAGCCAGAGTCGCCGACCAAATGGCACATATTCACGAGCCAGAATTGAAATACCAACCCAACCGAGAACTTTTCGGACAAGGCATTGCCACAATGGTGGCCTCAGTCTTTGGTGGAATGCCTGCGACCGGCGCCATTGCCAGAACTAGCGTCAACGTGCGTTCTGGAGCTAAAACTAGAATGTCTGCGGTATTCCACGCGATCTTTTTAGTAGTAGTCGTATTGCTTCTCAATCCAGTGATATCGCGAGTTCCCACTGCTGCGCTTGCGGGCGTTTTAATTGGTACTTCCTATCGGATAGCAAGCCCAGCAAACTTAAAAGAATTAATGAAGACAACCAAAATAAATATTGCCGCAATATTTATCACTGCATTTTCAGTTCTCTTTATTGATCTAATCTGGGGAATCTTAATTGGCACGGTTTTCTTTTTTCTTGCAACCAAAATTTCCGAATTTATTAAACGGGGAGCAAAAGAGCCACTGCTGTAATCGCTGCGGCTGCGGCCAAGGATTGAAGTGCAATACGGATTACCGTCTTTCGATCTTCGGCACGAGCTGAAGCGGTCTCGACTTTGTCTAGTTTTCCTGCTGGCCCAAAATTAAAAACACCGGAAATGCCAAACCCTAAACAAAATTTCTTCCGAGCCTGAACGAACCCCGTAGCAAATATCATGGCCGGGATAAAAACTAAGAGGCGGTAAATCCGTGGTGAACCTGCTGAGGCAAAAATCAGGATTGTAAAGACCGTCAAAACTGCGCCTAAAATTCCGATGTTTCGCCTACGCGAAATCTCGCTAGGTCCGATATTGCATACTCCCGGTTGGTATTGCGTCATTAAAAAATATCTTCTCGCTCTTCTTCGTCAATGAAAATTTCGTGGTTGTCGTCTTCGCTTCTGGCCAGCCATTGAAAAGAGGTCTTGATGGCGCCGAAAATCAGGGCGAAAAATGCGACTATTCCAAAAGTTCGCCGGACTGCTTTTAACATGAGGTAAATCTACTCTTTTCCGATTAATTATTCCTGAGATCGCCGTAAAGCTTGGTCAATGTCGATCCAGAGATCTTCGACATTTTCTATTCCTACTGCAATTCTGACCAGGTTGGTCGGGATGGTCGGGCTCTCTGAACTCCAGCGATGGCGCCGCTCCCAGAGTGATTCCACTCCCCCCAGAGAGGTCGCATAGGTCACAAGTTTGGATGATTCGCATGCTTTATCAGCCGCCGCAGCGCCGCCCTTAACATCAATAGAAATTACTGCACCAAAGCCAGCCATAAATTTCTTGGCCCGTTCGTGGTGTGGATCATTTTCCAAACCGGGATAGCGGACTCGGTCAACAGCCAGATGAGTAGTTAATCGCTTCGCTAATTCCATGGCATTGTCCTGAGCTCGTTCAAACCGCAACGAGAGGGTTCGCAGTCCGCGCAGGGCCAACCAGGCTTCAAATGGCCCAGGTATGGCGCCACCAAATTTGCGAACATCGGAAAGTCGATTGAATAACTCTGGGTCCTTCGTGGAGACGCTTCCCATCAAAACATCGCTATGGCCAGCCAAGTATTTGGTCACGGATTGCATAACGAAATCGGCGCCCATATCTAATGGTTTTTGAAGCAGCGGAGTGGCAAAAGTGTTGTCGACGGCGACGCCGATACCAAGACCTTTGGCGGCGGCAATTAAGGTAGGTAGATCTGCTACTTCAAGGGCCGGGTTCGTTGGGGATTCAATCCATAAGAGTGAACTCCCTGGAAGTGCGGCAAGAACCTCTTCTGTGTTGGAAACATCTACATAACGAACTTCGATCTGGCCGTTTCTGGCCATGCTCGCCAAGATATTCATGACGCCGGTGTATCCGTTGCGCGAAGCGGTAACTACCGATCCGATTGGCAAGAGCGAAAAAATAGAGTTTATTGCCGACATCCCAGAGGGAAAAATCAGGGTCTTTCCATGTTCAAGAGCTTCAATGGCACTTTCCAAGGCAGACCAGGTTTCATTGCCAAAACGACCGTAGCCGATCTCTCCACCAGGATGCCGGGTGGAACTCAGGACGATATCTGGGTTCAGGCTGGCATCAGTGGAGCGCTCCGGCCGGCCGGCGGCAACGACAAGTGAATCTGGGTGGAGACCTTCAAGAAATTCGGACATGGGATAACCCTAACCTTTTCTTGCGCCACCTTCGGCTTCCAATACCGCAGCGGCGGCATTGTGGCCAGGAATTCCGCTGACCCCACCGCCTCGAATTGCACCAGCGCCACAAATAAATAGGTTGGGAAATTGCGTCTCTACGCCCCAAGATTGTGGCTCGCTATCTTCTCTGAATGGGAAAGAGAGGTCTTTATGGAAAATATTTCCACGGGGTAGACCGATCTCCTTTTCAATTTCCAGCGGGCTCTTGGCTTCTATACATAACGAACCGTCAGCAGCGACCGCCAAGCACTCTTCAATAGGATCCAAGAGATACCCATTTAGTTGCGACAACAATTTCGAGGTAATTATCCCTTTGGTTGTGTCATGGTCCTGATCGAAGAGAGCTGCAGGAGTGTGCATGGCAAAGAGAGTGAGGGTATGAAATCCCGCCTCCACCATGGCGGTAGAAAGGATTGATGAGTCAGTCAGGGTGTGGCAGTACATCTCGGCTGGAATGCGATCTGGAATCTGGCCGGAAGCACTTTGTTGATAGGCAAGTTGTAACTGCGAATATTTTTCATCAAAGTGAAAGGTTCCAGCAAAAGCCTTTTCTGGATCTACTCCCGATTTAAGTCTAGGTAATTTGCGAAGCAACATATTAATTTTCATCTGACTTCCCTCCAAACTTGCTGGAGGCATCTGATCCATTAAACGAGCTAACTCTTGCGGAGCGCAATTGGCCAATAGATATTTGCTACGAAATTGGCGATTGTCAGATGTTTGGATTTCATAGCCGGACTCGACAGGTAGAACCGATCTCACTTCAGTATCGGTGAAGAATTCAACGCCAAGAGCGTTCGCCTTGGACTTCAGTTTAGTCACCAATCCCCCCATGCCGCCCAGGGGAACTTTCCACTCCCCAGAGCCATTGCCAATTAGGTGATAGATAAAACACTTATTAGCCGCTAACGAATGTGCATCAGCGAATGTGCCGATTAACCCATCGGTCAGGACAATTCCTCGAACCAGATCAGAAGTAAAGTGATTTTCTAAAATTTCTCCAATTGGACGTTCAACAATTGCTTCCCAAATGGGGTGGTTTACCTGTGCTTTTAACTCGGATCTGGTCGGCAGCGGTTCTAACATTGTTGGTGCAATGACTTTTGCGATTCGTGAAACATCTGCGTAAAAATTCATCCACTTCTGATACTCAACATCGCCACCAGTTAACGCTAGAAAATCGGATTCGGTTGTATCGGAAGGCTGGGTTGTTATTAACAGCCCAGCCGGTACATCGTTTTCATTGGTGGGAGTGAAGGATGCGACCGAACGAGACAGAGTTACAAAATCTAGTTCCAAATCCGAAACGATTTTGTCTGGGAGTAAGGAAACCAAATAGGCGTATCGGGAAAGTCGGGCTTCATGATCGGGAAAAACCTTTTGCGAAACGGTAGCGCCACCTAATTCACTGTTCTTTTCAAGAATGGCCACTTTTACGCCAGCTTTTGCTAAATAGCAAGAAGCGACCAATCCATTGTGTCCGCCGCCAATGATGAGAACTTCATAACTTCGATCTTCTGACATCAGTTCTTCACCAGCTCTGCAATCCGATCAATGGCTTCGGAGATAATCGTTTTGCTTGTGCCAAAGTTCAGACGGCAAAACTGGTTGGCTCCGGCAGCAAAAGTTTGTCCGGAATTTAAGGCAACTTTAGCCTGCGTTAAAATGTGAGCCGTGGGGTCTTCGCCAAGATTGAGTGCGCTCAGATCCAGCCAGGCCAAGTAACCAAAATCGGGAAGTCGGTATTTCACGCCTGGCAACTTTCTGTCAATTTCTTCTTTTAAGAATTTGCGGTTGCGATCTAGGGTCACCAGCACTGCATCAAGCCACTCAGTGCATTCAAATGCAGTGGCTGCTCCGACCGCACCAAAAAGTGATGCCCGCCAATGAACGGCTGCAGGCATTTGCATAGCAATTTCATGCCACTTGGTGGAGTCCGTGACGATAATTGCGCATTTAAGTCCTGCTAAGTTCCAGGACTTGCTTGCCGCGGTGAAGCAAACTCCAACTTCCTTTGCTGCTTCACTCACGGAAAGAAATGGCGTAAACGCAAGTTCACTAAAGGTCAATGGGGCGTGAATCTCATCGCTAAAGATGGCTACCTTGTACTTGAGCGCCAAATCAGCAAGTTGCGTCAGTGATTCCTTGGAAAAAACAGTTCCTACTGGATTGTGTGGATTACAGAGAAAATGAATTTTGGCGCCATTGGCATAGGCCGATTCAATTGCTGCTAAATCTAACTCGTAATGTAGCTCGGTTGCTTTCAAAGGAGCGTCAACAATTTCGCATTTAAGTTCCCTGATCCATCCCGAAAAATTGTGATAGACGGGAGAATTTATAACTATCGAATCCCCTGGCTTAACCACCATGCGAGCCATCTCCACAATTGCGACTCCAACATCGGTCGCATTGGAAATCTGTGCGGTATCTACTTTCCAACCCCACCGTTTTTCGGCGAATGCCGAGAAATTCACTGCTAATTCGGGTATCGGACCTAAGTAACCGGTATCTGAGTTGCGCAGCATTTCCATCAGAACCGCCTTGATGGGCTCGGCGATTTCGAAATCCATCTCCGCAACTGGAAGGGGGAGCACTTCATCTGGAAATGATCGCCACTTGGCACTACGACGGTTGCGTAGTTCGGCTATGGGAAGTCCATCAACTATAAGCATTGCGCAATTATCACACTGCGCCTTGCTATTTTCTAGGAAACCTCTCGACTTTTTAACAAACTCATCACTGTGGTGATAGCAAGCACCGAAATAATGACGCCAAGGCTGACTTGCAGTGTGATTTCCGGAATCTTCACTTTGCCAATGTGATTCCATCCTTGATGATGCGCCGCCTCAATTATCAATTTCACGCCGATAAATCCGAGAATGATCGCCAAGCCTTCAGAAAGGAAAATCAACTTCTTCATAAGGCCACCGATAAGGAAATACAGTTGACGAAGACCCATCAGGGCGAAAACGTTGGCAGTGACGACAATATATGGATCTTTTGTAAGTCCGAAAATCGCCGGAATAGAATCAAATGCAAAGAGAACGTTGGCCGTGGCAATCGCTACAAGTGCAACGGTAAAATTAGACATACCCCGTTTTCGAAGCAATGAAAGAAGTCTTCCCTCTTTCCATTCTTCTTCCTCGGCATCTTTGATGAGCTGAAACGCGGTATAAATAAGAAAACCGCCGAAGAGGAAAAATACTGATGACCATCGATTAATAACCGCCGAACCGGCGGCTATAAATCCACCACGAAGGAAGAGCGAAAGCACGATCCCCACCATCAGGACAAGCTCTTCTTTTTCGGCCGCGATTTTCAACCGTGCCAAAATCAAAATGAAGACAAATAGATTGTCGAATGAAAGTGAATATTCCGTGATCCAGCCGGCAAAAAATGAGGTTCGCGCTAGGTGGGTCGACCAAATTCCCAGAGACCAGCCAAAACCTATGGCCAGCGAGACATAGAAAAGTGTCCAGAGGGTGGCGGCCCGCAATGAAGTTTTCCGATTGCGATTGACATAGGCAATGGCAAAATCGAAGATAAAGACAACGGCCAATGCCAGTGAAGTAATTAGCCAAACGGATCTACTCAATATCTGGCTCCCATGCTGGAAAACTTATTATCATTAGGGTGTAACTCTATATCCTACCGAATCCCCCTTCGAGTCGACATTTAAGGAACTGACCATGGCACGAGAAGTAGTCACCAATATTGAGGTCACCACAGGGCCGCGCGACCGGAAGACGGTATTTTGGCGAGGAATTTTGGTAGCTCCTGTGGCCATCTTTATTTCTACCTTTACTAATTCCTGGTCCGACACCTCTACTTATTACTACTCCACGGGAATCATTGTTGCCCCTGTTGCACTGGCTCTTATTTTTCGCGGAAGATACCCAAGTTATTTGTTGGCATTTAACAAGTCCATAATGGAATTATCACTGCGATTTGGCGCTTACCTATTTCTGCTAACCGATGATTATCCATCTATTGAGGCGAATCCGAAGTTCACTGTTGAACTTCCGGAAATACCGGGAGGCGGAGGAAGCACAGTTACTATTGCGGTAACGAAACCACCACCACCAAGTGCATAAGTAACGGTAGCTATGCCAGCAGACAAACCGGTAACTACCCCAGATGTCATGCCAATTGTAATGGAGGCAGTGCTGGTAGTCCAAACTCCACCGGGCGTGGCATCTGTCAGGGTAATTGAAGCTCCTATACAGATAGTATCAGGGGCCGGAGTAATGGGCGCTGGTGTTTGCGCTTTTGAACTTGCGCACAACAATAAGGCAAGAATAGAGAGATAGATGTGTTTCATTAGGTTATTTTTTATGGTTATGAGGTATGGTATTTTTAGAACGTATGACAATAGTACATAAAATTTCTAATAAGAAAGAAAAATA
>CAINLV010000062.1 GCA_903850565.1 uncultured Actinomycetes bacterium | reverse complement strand
TGGCTGGCAACCAAAGGAATCATTATTTCTGGAACAACAATGACCCCACGGCTTTGCGCTTCCAACGCGGCCATCGTTATTGCCCGAACTTGCATCAGGAACAAGTCAGGAATCAAAACTCCTAGCCGCACTCCGCGCAACCCCATCATCGGGTTGGACTCGTGCCAGCGGTTAACTGCTCGGTACATGGCTTCTTCGCGCGCAGAAGTTTTCTGGCCAAGAGCTTCTTGAACCGCGATTTTCGTGGCAAGAACAGTTCGGTCGGTCAAAAATTCGTGGAGTGGCGGATCCAAGAGTCGAATCGTTACTGGCAAGCCATTCATCTGGGTAAAAATCCCCAAGAAATCGGCGAACTGGAGCCGTTCCATTTCAGCAATGATCAGAGTTCTCTCGCTATCGGATTCTGCTAAGACCAGAGATTCAACAAGCGAACGGCGTTCGCCCAAGAACATATGCTCGGTTCGAGTAAGACCAATCCCCTGTGCTCCTAAGGTGCGAGCAACTGCGGCATCTTCGGGAGTATCGGCATTGGTACGAACTTCCATATCTCGAACTAAATCAGCATATTTCAGGAAATGATCCACGGCTTGAATGACCGGAGAAAAATCTTTCTGATCCAAATTTCCCTGCAGGTATGAAGTAACTGGTGATGGAACAACTTCCACCGCACCTAAATAGACCGCGCCAGTTGCACCGTCAATGGAGATAACATCACCTTCGCGAATGATCGTTTGACCAACCGTAAAGAATCCTTCTTCGCCATTTACCTCAATGCTTTCAGCACCGCACACTGCAGCTCGGCCCATACCTCTGGCCACCACTGCTGCGTGAGAGGTCTTTCCGCCACGACTGGTAAGAATTCCTTGCGCTGCCACCATTCCAGCTAAATCTTCCGGACTGGTTTCACGGCGCACCAAAATAACTTTGGCACCGGTAAGCGCTAGGTCAGCTGCACGTCTAGAATCGAAAACGACCGCACCCACCGCTGCACCAGGTGAGGCAGCAATACCACGAGTCAACTCCGTTACCTTTGTGGACTTATCAAATTGCGGAAACATCAATTGACTTAATTGCTCACCAGTGACCCGAGTCAAAGCCTGATCCATGGTGATTACATATTCGCTCACTAATTGCGAAGCAATACGAAAGGCAGCTTCTGCGGTTCGCTTACCGACACGAGTTTGCAAGATCCATAATTTTCCAGATTCGATGGTGAATTCGATATCGCACATATCGCGATAATGAGATTCCAGCCGCTGCATAATTGCTTGAAGCTCATGGAAACTCTTGGGATCGATATCTTCCAACTCTGCTAATTGCAGCGAGTTTCGAATACCAGCTACAACATCTTCGCCTTGAGCCATCGGCAGATAATCTCCGTAAGCCCCACGATTACCCGTTGCTGGATCACGTGTGAAACACACTCCAGTTCCGGATGTTTGACCAACATTTCCAAAAACCATCATCTGCACGTTTACTGCAGTACCCAAGTCATTGGAAATTCGTTCACGACGGCGATACAACTGGGCTCGCTCAGAATTCCACGATCTAAATACTGCCTCTATCGCACGACGCAACTGCGTGGGAGCATCGAAAGGAAATGGTTCTCCGGATTCTGCTTCGATAATTGCAATATGACGTTCGCCCAAAACTCGTAGTGACTGCGGATCTAAATGTGAAAGATCTTTCACACCTTGTTCTGCAATCAATTCTTCTTTTACAACGTCAAAGACTTCTGCAGAGATTCCACAGACCGTTCTTCCAAACATATCCACGAAACGACGGAAGGAATCCCAGGCAAAGCGTGGGTCTCCGGTAAGTGTTGCTAGCGCTTCGGCGATTTCTGGAGAAATTCCAACATTGAGAACTGTCTCCATCATTCCTGGCATAGAAAATTTTGCGCCGGAGCGGACCGAAACTAATAACGGATTCTGGGGATCGCCAAACTTTTTACCTGTGCTATTTTGTAAACTGTTTACAGCGTCATCGACTTCCGCCAATAATTCTGCAGTAACTCCCCCGGATGCTAAGAACTCTTGACATGCCTTGGTAGAAATAGTGAAACCATCTGGAACTGGAATTCCTAACTTCACCATCTCCGCAAGATTTGCACCTTTACCGCCTAAGAGATCGCCCATTGTGCGATCTCCATAACTAAATGGATATACCCTGGTCTGCATCGTTGCAGCGCTCCTTCGTTAAGTTGCCGAAAAGCCGACCATTAGGACTTAATGGACCCAGCAAGCATTCCACGAACGAGGCGCTTCTGGCTGAGCATAAACACGATCATGATGGGGACTGCCACTAATACGCCAGCGAGGGCAATTTCCGGTTTTCCGATAGGAACTGAGGTAGCTCCGACCGCCGGGTTGATCGCCGGCGTGCCATGGAAGAGGAAGCCCAGCCCCAACGGAAGGGTGTAATTCTCGCTAGAAGGGAGGAGAACGTAGGGCATGAAGTAATTAGCCCAGTTTCCCACGAAGGCAAAAAAGGCCAAAAGCGACAAAAGCGGCCAAGAGAGCGGGAAGGCGATCTTGCTATAGAGCTGGAAATCGTTACAGCCATCCAGTCGAGCCGACTCGTAGAGCTCCTTCGGGATGGTTGTGGAGTAATAGATATAGGAGAGGAAAGCGCCAAAGGGGTAGAGCGAGGAGACCAAAATGACGCCCCACGGGTTATCCAAGAGGTGAATCGAGTTCACCAAGACGAACATTGGGATAACCAAGGCAACTGGTGGGACCAACATGGTGATCAAAGTCGAGATCAAGAATGCCTTCTTGAACCGAATATTAGAGGCCGTGATAACAAAGCCGGCCAAAGAGGCCGTCACCGTTGCAATAAGAACAATTGCCGCGGTGTACCAAATGGAGTTGATTGCCCAACGACCGATAACGCCATCGTCGAAGAATTGAAGATTCTTCCACGCCTTGACGTAGCCGGATAACTTTCCAAAAGCCAATGGGTTTTGGTTTGAGAGCTGACCATCGGTTTTTGTTGGTGCCAATATCAACCAAATCATCGGAACAACACAACAGATGGCAAAGAATATTAACCAGCCGTTGACCAAGTTGTTGGCCCAACGCTTATCTTGGCGAATGCTGGAACGACGCTTCTTCGCAGCGCGCTTCTCTTTGCTTGGCAACATTGAGGTAATGGTCATGACAGCGCCTCCGCTCGCTTCATCTTTCCGTGCTTCTTCACTTTCTTTCTATGAAGTGTGGTGGCGTCATCAAACATATCGGTTTTAAAGATGACAATCAGCGCTCCTAAAAGACTTGGGATCAACAATAGAATCGAGAGTGCGGATGCGCCGCCAAAGTCCCCGGTGGTGAAGGCAAGTTCGTAACTAAGTTGATCAAAGGACCAGGCCGATGCGATCCCTTGATAAACACTCTGGTTCAAGATTTGAGGTTCAACGAAGATTTGCAGACCGCCGGCAAAGACGAGAACTCCCATGTAGACCACATACTTGGAGATAAGCGGTAATTTGATCCGAAGCGCTAGCTGAAATGGATTACAACCATCAACCCGAGCTGCCTCAATGATTTCATGCGAAACCGATTGCAAAGAACCGTACTGAATCAAAATCCACTGCCCGGCGGCGGTAAAGAAGGCCATTAAAGAGAGAATAAAAACTAAATTCTGGGTCTGCCAGATTTGTTGCGCTTGCGTGATGTGCAGCCACCGAAGGATCATTTTTATAGGGCTGATGGTTGGTTGGAGAATCACATACCAAACCAGAACTGCCACCGCACCGCTGATGGATGCTGGGACAATGTATGCCAAACGAACATATTTTTTCCATTTGCCGGCATCAAGGTCCAACATCAATGCCATAGCGAGAACAAAGAACAACATCAACGGAACAAAGATGGCCATGAAACCTAGTACGTGGCGAGCGGCTGGCATAAACCGGAAATCGTGAACCACAATTTTGAAGGCATCCCAGCCACCATTTTGATTTGTCAATGATTTTTGCGGGACTTCAAAAACTGCCATCACGATCGGAATAAGTCCGAAGCCGATTAAGAATGCCATGTACGGTGCGAGCATTAGATACATCGCAGTATTGCGATATTTATAGCGCTTCACTTTTGCCATATTGGTCTGTTCCCCCGAAATTGAGTACTTCAAAAAGATTAGTTACACAAAAAACCTTGCACCGCTTGTAGAAGCCAAGTTAGCCACAAAGTGACTAACTTGGCCTCTTCTTAAGGGTTTAACACCTTGCCAAATTAACTCTTGGTTACTTCGTAACCGAGCTGTTGAGCAAGAGATGAGATGTAGCCGGTAAAGGCGGTAATCGCATCTGACAATTTTCCGGAAGATGACAACGCGTTAGCGAAGGTTCCTTCCATTGCACTGTTTGTGTCATAACGAACTGGCTTCTCACCAGAGAAGATCTTTTGTGACTGCTCTAGCATGGCTGGGAATGGATCCGATGCGTAGTAAGGGTCACCAGAGATCTTGGCGTGCCATAGGGCGTTACCTGGACCATATGCTGGGAAGGTAGGAGCTCCGTGGCTGCCATCTGGATTCAAAACGCTCACGATGTTGCGCTTATCGCTAACCATGAACTGTGCGAAAGCCAAAGCTTCCTTAGGGAACTTGGAGTGAGGTGAAACGGTGTAAATGCCGCCGCCCCATTCGCCAGAGTAGTTCACAGTCTCACCAGGCCACATAGGCATTGGTGCGGTTGCGATACGTCCTGCTGGTACTGCCCATGATGAAGCTGGGCGGATTACGAATTCACCAAACCATGATGGTCCGATGGTTGCAACAACTTTGCCGGCTTGGCCGACATCCTTGATGTAACCAGCATCCCATGGTGCTGTCTTAGAAAGAACACCATTGTCAATCAAAGGTTGGATCAAGGTTGCAACACGGGTGCACTTTGCAGATGCGCCGTTGATTACAACTCGAGTTGCCGACTTCTCTTGGTTCAATGGGCATTGTGATGGCCAGAGGTAAGAAGAGTAAGCACCTTGTGAGCCAAGCGCACCTAAGGAATATCCTGGGTGATTCTTAGCGATGTCCATACCCATAGCAACAAATTGCTCCATGGTCTTAGGAACGGTGTAACCGAAATCTTTAAACAACTTGGTGTCGTACCAAAGAACGGTCTGGGCTAAGTCATTCTTAACGCACCAGATCTTTCCATCGGCCTTACACCAGTTATTGCCGTTTCCGAAGCCTTTCCAGAAACTTGCTGGAGCCAAACTGTCCAAAGCCATTGCATCGTTAATCAATGGATTTCGAAGAACAGCTACGTCATTTGGTGGACCAAATACAACATCTGGCCAGCCTTTCTTGACGCGGTTAAATAATTGAACTTTGTTGACGAGGTCGCTCTGTCCATGCAGTTCGACTTTAACGTCAACCTTGCCTTTCATGATCTGTGCGTAAAGCTTTGCACCTGGTAGACGAGGAGCATCCACCCAGATTGTTATTGAAGGCTTTGCTGCTTGCGCGGCAATCGGTGCAACCATGGTTCCACCGACTACTGCTGCAATTGCAACAGCCATCATTGAGTACTTGCGTTTCAAGTTATCCCCCGTTTCGTTCCTGGTGTCAGCTTTTCCCCTTGCCGACCGGACCAGTTATCGGGAATACGAGAGGTGGAATCATATTTCGTATAGTATTTCGCAAGATATTTCTTTAAGGCAATTTCGTGTCGCTAAGGCAAGCCTGAGCGTAGAAGGCGCCAAATGGAAGTATTTCGGCGGGATGTTATAAAGACGTTATAGAAGATGGGCAAGAAATAAGGCGGCGCTAACTCTGTGGGAGGTTTTCATGAAGATCACAAATGTTGATGTAGTGCTTGTGGATCGACCTGCCCATTCCCCCGCCTTCGTGTGGCGTGACCGATTGCCAGGATCTGACCCTGCCATAACTGTGGGTTGGCTCGTTATTGAAACCGATGTTGGAATTACCGGTTTTGCAACTGCGCCACGAGGTGTAATTCTTAAAGATTACGTCGACCGAAGATTTCGAAGCGAATTAATCGGACAAGATCCGTTGCAGCGAGAATATCTTTGGGAACGCGCATGGGAGTTAGATCGCATCGAAAGATTTGCGCCAAATATGGCACATGTCGTTGATGTTGCGTTATGGGATATTGCGGCAAAAGCTGCGCAACTACCTGTTTATAAATTGCTTGGTGGTTATCGAGAATCTATTCCTGCCTATGCTTCCACTGTTACATATTCTTCGATTGAAGAGTTCCTTGATATTGCTGACCAATGCTTAGCATTAGGTTACCCAGCCATAAAACTTCACGCCTTCGGAGATGCGAAAAAAGATGCGCTCCTGTGCACTAAGTTGCGCGAACACGTTGGTCCAGATATTCCCTTGATGTATGACGGATCGGCAGCATTCGATTTACTTGACGCAACTTATCTAGGCCATGCCTTGGATGCCGCCGGCTACCTCTGGTACGAAGAACCAATGCGAGAATTCAGCGTCACCGCCTATAAGTGGTTGGGCGAGCGAGTCCGCGTTCCACTATTGCTTGGTGAAGTTACCGATGGAGCTCACATGAGCGCGGGTGACTTTGTTGCAACTGGAGTTGCCAGCGCCTTGCGAACCAGTACTTTCCTTCGCGGTGGCTTCACGGGTGCTATGCGAATTGCCCACCTGGCCGATGCTTACCATCTTCGTGCTGAAGTTCATGGCATGGGATTAGAAAGTGCCCATCTGTGCATGGCGATTAAGAACAACACCTATTACGAATCTTTAATGTGGGGCAATCCAACAACTCGCGAAGCCTTGGTGGATGCCAACGGATTGGTTCATGGTCCTAAAGGCCCAGGCGTGGGTTATGAAAATTTGTGGAATGAATCTGGAGTCCCTAAAGGTCTGGAAAGGTTCGTGGCATAACTTCATGGCAACCCTTATTACTGGCGTTCGCACCTTCGATGTGCGCTTTCCAACATCAACGATGTTGGATGGTTCCGATGCCATGAATGCCGATCCAGATTATTCAGCAGCATATTTAAAGATTTATACAAGTGACCCGGAGTTGACCGGCGACTCCTTGGTTTTCACTATTGGCCGCGGAAATGAAGTGCAAAATTCCGCGATCGATATCTTGGCCGCACATATAGTCGGAATGGATACCCAGCACGCCTTCGATACCATCGGAGACATTGGCAGAAAATTGTCTGCAGATAGCCAGTTGCGCTGGCTTGGCACAGATAAAGGCGTATTTCATATGGGAGCAGGTGCAGTCGTAAATGCGCTCTGGGACCTCTTTGCTAAAGAACGAAAACTTCCGCTCTGGAAGTTGCTTGCGGACTTAACTCCAGAACAAGTAGTCGCCGCAATAGATTTCCGTTATATCTCCGATGCCCTGACTCCTGATGAGGCGCTACAAATATTGCGCAATGCCCAGCATGCAAAGGTAGCTAACGAAGAAATTCTTCGCAGAGATGGCGTTCGTGCTTACACGACAACTCCTGGTTGGCTTGGGTACGACGACGAGAAAATGCTGCGCTTAACATCAGAGGCAGTAGCCGACGGATTTACGCTCGTTAAATATAAATGCGGAAAATCAGTAGAAGATGATCGCCGCCGGCTTGGCAAAGTTCGCCAACTAGTTGGCCCAGATTTTCGAATTGCCATTGATGCCAATCAAGTGTGGGATGTAAACACTGCGATTGATTGGGTAAACCAATTGCAGGAATATAAGTTGGAATGGATCGAGGAACCGACCCATCCAGATGATGTCGTTGGGCACTCCACAATTGCAGCAGGTGTAGCTCCTACAAAGGTAGCGACGGGCGAACACGCGGCTAACCGCATCATGTTCAAACAACTACTTCAGCTCAATGCAATTTCGGTTATGCAGATTGATGCCACCCGAGTTGCTGGTGTAAATGAGAATTTGGCCAACATCCTTCTCGCGGCGAAGTTCAATATTCCAGTCTGCCCGCACGCTGGTGGAGTCGGATTGTGCGAAATGGTGCAACACCTTGCCATGTTCGACGCCATAGCCGTGAGCGGTCATCACGAACGCAGATTCGTGGAATACGTCCACCATTTGCATGAACATTTCGTTGAGCCGACCAACGTAGTTGCTGGCTTTTATAAAGCTCCCCAACTTCCTGGATCTGGAGCGCACATGCTCGACTCCAGTATTGATCGCTATTTATTTCCAACTGGGCACTATTGGACTGAAGCACTACAACAGAGTGGAGCGCAAAAATGAGCACAGAGTTCGCCGGTCTCACCGCAGTAGTAACAGGTGCTGGTTCTGGAATTGGTCTCGCTGCGGCGAAGGCACTTCATGAATCCGGCGCGACCGTCTTCGGCTTGGACATTCAGGAAGGTGCTATGGCGCCATTTGCTACCTGGGTTCAATGCGATGTAGGCGACACTGCTAGCGTGCAAAGTGCCTTCGAGATTGTTGCTAAATCCACATCGGTCGTTGATGTCTTGGCCAACAATGCCGGAATTGGAGCGGTAGGTACCGTCGCCGATGCTTCCGATGATGAATGGGCCAGGGTCATGAATATCAATGTGGCTGGAATCGGTCGAGTCACAACCGCAGCATTGCCACTTCTTCGAAATTCAAAATCAGCGTCGATTGTGAATACCTGCTCCATTGCCGCAACGGTCGGGCTGCCAAAACGTGCGGTTTATAGCGCCAGTAAAGGCGCAGTACTTTCATTGACCTTGGCTATGGCCGCCGATCTGGTCAAAGAGAAAATTCGAGTTAACTGCGTCAACCCTGGCACTGCAGATACTCCTTGGGTTGAGCGACTCTTGTCTCTGGCCGAAAACCCCTCAGCTGAGCGAGCCGCGCTGGAAGCTAGACAACCAATGGGGCGCCTGGTATCGGCACAAGAAGTCGCACGCGCGATCTTGTATTTAACCAATCCCGCACAAGGCTCAACGACTGGAACAGTCCTTGCCGTCGACGGCGGAATGCATGGGTTACGATTACCGAAATAAAGTCACCGACGACTCTGACTTCAAACTAGGAGATGATTCTTTGAACAGAGGATCTGCGCAAGCAGTCAAGTCCGGACCAAGGCGTTCGGTGCTTTCGGATGAAACTTATGAAATGGTCAAGGCGATGGTCTTCTCCCATGAGATCGCGCCTGGACAGCGAGTCAATATAGATGCCCTTTCAATTCGATTGGGAGTTTCGCAAACTCCTATTAGAGAGGCGCTGGCTCGGCTCGAGTCAGATGGCTTAATCGCCAAGGAGCCCCTTAAGGGATATTCGGCCACTAATTTGCTGACCGTTAAAGAGTTCGATGATCTCTTCAAATTTCGACTTTTGATTGAACCGTGGGCAGCAGAGCAGGCCGCAAAGAATGTTGACGCCGAAGGTAAGGCTGCGCTGAAAGCTGAAATTCAAATTGCCAAAGAGGCGCTGAAATTTGATGATGACGGCAAGATTGAAGCCATGACCGAGCACGATGCTCGTTTCCATACCTTAATTACTCGAATGAGTGGAAATGAAAATCTCTACCACGCCTTCGAACGTACTCACTGTCATTTGCACCTCTTTCGACTCTTTGTTGCCAATCAAAAGAATCTCATCTCTGGTCAAGACCGCACGCAATTTGTTCAAGATTTATTCGAAAAATATTATCAATCAGGCTCAGGACAACTGGCGATCAAACAACATCAAGCCATTGCCAAAGCAATCATCACGGGCGATCCAAAAATGGCTAAACAAAATATGTACGACCATATTGAATCTTCCTTGAAACGATTTTCACCTGCCGCAGTTGCTGCTGCTGCAAAGATAGAAAAATAAATCGCAAGAGATTGACTTTACCCACCCCATATTAGGTATGCTTTAATCCTATAGGATTTAGGGGGTCCAATGAGCGACAGTGTTATTTCCAAAATCGAGATTCGTGCTTGTAGGGGCGGGGATTCATTAAAGAATCTAGATGCCGTTTCCGCGGTGCAATTGCCTGGCGGTTCGAGACCAGATTTCACAGTTATCACCATGACTACAACTGATGGCGTGACTGGAACATCTTTCGGTTTCGGTGCATTGGATGCCAAAGCAGCCGCTGCCACTATGTCCCAAGTTAAACCTTTCTTTCTGGGGCGTTCGGCGCATGACGCGGCAAAGAATATGAAGGATTTCGAACTCTTTGATCGTCGCTGGAATCACGTTCCCATTTACTCTTATGCCCCATTCGATAATGCCTGTTGGGACATCGTGGGAAAGATGGCCCATCAACCTGTTTATCGCTTGCTGGGTGCATCTCGTGAAAAAGTTCCACTCTATGTCAGTTCAATGTTCTTACCTGGCCCAGAAGAATATGTAGCCCAGGCCCTCCAGGTAAAAGCTTTGGGATATAAAGGCTACAAGTTGCACCCGCCAGGAGAGCTTGCTCTTGATATTGAATGTTATCGCCAGGTTCGAGCCGCCGTCGGAGATGATTTCACTTTGATGGCCGATCCAGTGATCAGTTATACCTACGAACAAGCACTTAAGGCTGGACGCGAACTTGAAAAATTGAATTATCGCTGGCTAGAAGAGCCGCTGCTAGATGTGAATTTCAACGGACTTCGTAAACTGCGAGAAAAATTGGACATTCCAATTTGCGGCACTGAAGTTGTTGCCGGCGCTCATTATTCAACGGCCCATTACATCAAAGAAGATCTTGCCGACATTGTGCGTACCGACGTCTCGTGGCGAGGTGGAATCACCGCAGTAATGAAGACTGCTCATGTGGCTGAAGCCTTCGGCGTGCAATGCGAATTGCATACGACCATTTACCATGCGATGGAACAGATTCAGATCCATCCCTCGCTTGCAATGGTCAATTGCGAATTCTTCGAAACACTATTTCCATTCGATGATTTTGAATTTGGTACAACTACCAAACTCAATATCGAGGATGGTTATGTGATGGCACCACAAGGCGAAGGTCTTTGTATTGAATACGATTGGGACTTTATTGATGGTCACACAGTTGAAATTTTATAATTTCAACTGCGAAGGGGTGGTTGAAATTTTATAATTTCAACTGCGAAGGGGTGGTTGAAATTTTATAATTTCAACTGCGAGGAGATGGTTGAAATTTTATAATTTCAACTGTGAGGCAAACTAGCATGCTAAGGGTGGACCACAATATTGATCAGTGGTTCACCTTTTGCATATCGAGCTAATTGTTCTTCTACCAATTTACGACCTCGTGGTTCAAAGGCGGTGCTGTCTCCCCCGACATGTGGAGTTATGAGCAGATTTGGTGCCCGCCACAGTGGATGACCTTCGGGAAGTGGCTCTGGATCGGTCACATCTAATCCCGCACTCATACGGCCACTCTGTAATTCAACAATCAGGGCCTCTGTATCAATGATCGGACCTCTGGCCACATTGATCAATACCGAGCCGTTCTTCATTCGGGCCAATCGATCTGCATTAAAGAAATGATAATTTTCATCGGTCAGGGGCATGATGATGATGACAATGTCCAAGGTAGGAAGCAGCCCATCAAATTCACTCATCTTGGTGCTTCCATCAGAACCGGAACGAGTAAAGGGAATGATCTCAACATTGTGCGGGGCGAGCATTTTGGCTACAAGTTGGCCAATACTTCCGTAACCCAAAATGCCGATCCGAGAATCGGCCAACGAGGTACGACGTTGGTGGTCCCACTTCCCAGCTATTTGATTCTGGAAAAAGGTTGGAAATCCACGGCGAGCTCCAATAGCCAATCCCACCGCAAGTTCGGCGGTCGATGCATCGTGCACTCCCCTGGCATTGCAGAGCGTGACCCCGTTTGGAAGCACCTTTAACGCATCGTCATAGCCGGCGTTGGGAAGTTGAACGACCTTTAGATTGGGCATGCGGGTCATGTATTCAATGGCTGCGGGACCACCCATATATTTTGGAACATAGAAGGTGATCTTTTCTAAATCTTCTTGAGTTGGAGCGTTCCCATTTGTTGGGAGGTGCTCCACAGAGTTCGGAATAGTCAGATCATCCCATTGAGTCCAAATCATGCTTGGCCCTTTCTTTTCGAACTACGAGAAAAATTGCGGTAGCGAAAACTAACATGATTGCCGATATGGCATACGCATAAGAAAAGCTAAATCTATCGCTGACATAGCCGATAATCCCAGGTCCAACCCCAAGTGCCACTGCTGCCCCAGAGGCGTTCGCTGCAACACCGCGGTAGGCACCGTCGGGACTGTCCGAGGCATATGCCAAGGCAATGGCGCTAACCGGGCCGATGCCTAAGGATGCGATCGTCAAACCGATAAAGGTGAGTAACCCTGAAGTTGAAAAGATAATGAAGAGCAAACCAGTGAGGGTTAAAGCCGAGGAAAAGATCCAAATTCGCATCTGGCCATAGCGAACCCGAAACGAGAAACCCAGCCTGGAAAAAGAGATTCCGAAACTAAAGAAAGTTGCCAGAACCAGAGCAACGCTTTTGGCGTAATTTCGTTGAATCAATAGATCCAACGCCCAGGCACCTACTGCGACCTCAAGAAAATTCGCTGCGAAGCCAAAGAAGATCATGAGCACGAAATCTTTGCTAATCCTTCCGGTTGCTCGTGGCGCTGGCGAACGATTAGAAACTTCTGGAACGCAATAATAAGAGAGCAATCCCACGATCAAAGCGATGAGGAAAAGCACCAACCGCCATGAAATTCCCTTGGCTACCAATATGGCGATTACCATGGGAGCAAAGGCGCCAAGCCCAGTGCTGATTCCGGTAGTTCGGAACATTAGTTTTAACGAGTTCCCTGGGACCTGTCCCAAACTCGCTGCATTGGTATTGTTGAAAAGCGTTGCTCCAAATGCCGCTAATCCATAACTTGGAACCGTAATCCAAATGGATCGCCCCCAGGTATACAGACCAATTCCCAAGACGACAATTAACCATCCTGTTCTCATCGCGACAGTAGCCGAGAATCTGGATATGAATCGATTTAGGAAGAGGGAGCTAATAATCAGCATCAATGCGAAGGCAGTTTGGTGCAAAGAGGCCGTGGCTCTGGAAATCCCAAGGTCGCGTTTCATTAACGGTACTGAGTACCCAAGCCCATAGAGGATAAATCCCATGGTGCCTGAGAGAAAAAGTAAGCGATGCTGAGTTCGTTTATCCAAACGTTCTACCCGTGATAGTCAATGGAATATCCATCTCTCCCTGAGTAGGAATGAATGGAGTTTGATAAGAAGGTTGGTTGGCGAAGCGATCGACCGTGAGTTCTAGCGAAATTTCACTTCCGGGATCCAAATCAATCTGAAGATATTTTCCATTTACCTTGGTCACTTCTTCCGACTTCTTATCTTTAGTTTCCACAATTTGATGCTCACCAAAAGCGCCGCCTTGGATAATGAGAGTTCGAGAAGAAACCGTTGAGGTATTCACCACTACTAATTCAATGGATGTTGCGGAGAGTTTTTCCACCAAGGCAGAAACATCTTCCGGTAAACCAGGACGCTTATTTGCTAGATCGAAATAGCGAACCGCGACGTGTAAGTGTCCACCGTGATAGGAGACCATTGGGCCGCCCAAAGTCAGATGGGTCAGCGCCTCCAAAATTGCCGGTTGAATAATCTGCCAATCGTGAATCGACATAGCTTCTCGATAATGATCCATCGTGTACGGATTCCATGCTTCAGAGCGAAATCTTTCAATCTGAAAATCAATTGCTTCCAGATTATTTTTCAAGATCTGCACTGGGTACTCTGGATTTCGCCCCATGATGTAGTGATACCAAGGTGCAGTGTGTTGCGGTCTTGCGCTTCCTTCTACATAACCTTGCGTGGAAATAGTCTCATTTTCTCGAACCCAACCGCGCTCTACTCGTTGGGCATCTTCTGCGCTTTGAGTCAGATTCCACAACAAGATGGGATGTATCGCATTTTGAATTCTGAAGTCACGCCAACCTGCATCGAAATGGCGATTAGGTGTTTTCCATTGGCCATCGATCTCCTGACGCAACTCCCACAACATATCCATCTGCGAACGAACCAAATCCAAATGCGAAAAGTCCCCATTGGTTAAGAGCGCTGCATTGGAACCAGCAACCACAAGAGGTTCCAAAATAGTCATGGAACCATGGGGCCATCTCCAGCCGTAGTACCCACCCCACCATTTTCCATCGTTATATTGGCCGATCTCGCCATTTAGACCGACATTGTCCGGAATGATCCCGTTGTTGAGCTCGGTGCGATCCACCCAGGCCTGTAAATATTCCAGCACCCACTCTTTATATTTCGCTTCTCCCCCATACATAAAAGCGTGGGTCATCAAGCCAGTTGAAGTCAGATTTACTGGGACATCGCCCTTAGCAATTCGCTCATTAACTTTCTGGATGATCAAGGTGTACATCTGATCATCTAGCCACGGCGCCTTCATCTGATACGGGTCAACCCCTGGTAAATCTTCGAAAGGTGGCAAATAGTTTTCTAAAATTTCGCGATGAGTTTCCCAATCCTCCTCGCTTTGATTGTGATTGGGACCCCTGCTGCCAGTGATGGGTGAACGAATGATCTTGAGTTCGGGATCCCAGTTGGCAACTGCGGGATTCTCGCCGTTATATAAAGCGGCAAATTTCTTAGTGCGCTGACGATCCTTAAGTACATGCGGATTTGCCAAACCAAACCAATAGAAGCCAAGGAGCGCTTCGCCATGGTGCATCCAGTCATATCCTCCATCAAATTCATTGACGATCTGGCCATACTCGGTCCACTGCCACGTGATGGCATCCCACACTTCGCGGGCGATTGTGTCCAGTTCCTTTGCTCCGCCCAATATGTAATGCATGGTCATGTTCATGAATCCTTCATAAGGATCATCGGAACCATCCATGCCCGGCCACCGATCGCGCCAAATTAAGGTTCTATCTACATTGGTATATCGATCGGCAAATTCAACGGATGCCTTATTTACAATATCAATGAGCTTTCGCTCTAAAGCTGCCCACTCCGGAATATCACTTTTTGCTGAAGCATGAATAGTTGGAATGGCATTGCTAACGGTCATGAGAACCCTTCCTCGGAATTACAAAATCCTATATGATCGAATGATGATGAACAAGGATGTGGCCGATGAATCCCCCGTTGTCATCATTACCGGTGGAACTACTGGATTGGGCGCCGCCGTTGCACGACTACTCCATGCAAAGGGCTATCGAATTCTGCTGACTGCATTGGATGATCCCCAAGACCTACACGCAGAAATTCTGAAAAGCGGTAGCGCTGCCATTTTTCTCTCTGCCGATTTGAAAGATGCCGAAAAATCAGCACAAAAGATTGTCGACGCAGCCATCGGCGCTTGGGGTCGGATTGACGCCGTCATCAATTGCGCTGCCACTATCAGTCACAAGGATGTGGATGAGGTAAGCGAATCCGATTGGGATGAAATATTTGCCACTAATCTCAAGGCACCATTTTTCATGGCCCAAAAAGCATTTCCCTACCTCAAGGCCACGCGCGGTTCAATTGTCAACGTTTCTTCCATCAACGCTTGGCGTCCGGCAAAGAAGAATCAACTCTACGATTCTTTGAAAGCGGCGCTCAATAATTTAACGGAAGGCTTGGCGCTGGAATATCTAGAGCATGGCGTTCGAGTTAATGCTTTACTGCCTGGTGGATTTAAGACGCCACTTGTAGCGAAGTGGTTGGAGCTCTATTTGGATCGCGTTCCAAACGAAGCAGATTTTGAAAGTCCATCTGTAGGTTCGGCGCAACGAGTCGCACAAGGTGTAGTGGCGCTAATATCCCCTGAATTGAGTTGGGTCAATGGCGCACTCCTGCCAATCGATGGCGGATATCGTTTAATCTAGCTGAGCAACAGACTGCGATTGTGCCAATTCAATTCCAGCCTGGACTACCCAGTGGCGCGTATTGTCCATCGCTTCCTCACCAGAACCAGCCAGGGTCACAAGCGACACTCCGCCGAACGCATCGCTGGGAAAACCTTCCGATTCCGAACCTACACAATATGCAACGGGCTTTCCTAGCGCCCCGGATAGTTGACGAACATAGCCGACAACTTTTCCGCTCCAACTTTGTGAATCTAAACGTCCCTCGCCGGTAATCACTAAATCGGCAGCAGCTATTGCTTCGGGCAATCCCACAAATGTGGCCACAGAAGCCGCGCCAGAAACATACTTGGCGCCCCAACCGGCTCGCATTCCATATGCCGTACCTCCGGCCGCCCCGCTTCCAGGCGCATCTTCAACTTTGCAGACCTTCATAAATTGTTGCAGTCCAATATTCAACATTTCGACATCTTGCGGAGTAGCACCTTTCTGTGGACCAAAGACTGCCGCTGCTCCCAGTGGGCCAAGCAAAGGATTGGAAACATCCACCATGCAGGTAACTCCGCCTTTAGGAGGATGGAGAAAATTGGAGCTATCTATCTCGGCTAGTTCGGTAAGCCCAGCGCCACCTAATTCGATTTCATCGCCCATCGAATCTAGAAATGAAAAACCCAGGGCTCGAAGCGCCCCGGTTCCACCATCTGTACTTGCCGATCCCCCCAGTGCGATAAAGATTCGCTCCACTTCAGGATGGCGCCTTGCTTCATTTAATACTTGACCTAATCCATATGTATGGCACGAAAGCGCATCCAACTTTTCCACGGAGGTGATACCGCATGCGTTGGCTAATTCAACGATCGCCGTTCCATCATCTAACAAAATCCAAAAGGCACGATTGGTGCGGCCGTCCGCACCTATAACTGAGAGAGTGGATTTTTCAACATCATCGCGGACGTTAGCGATAGTTGTGATCGTGCCTTCCCCACCATCGGCCATAGGGATATAAGTAATTACATCGCGGGGCCGCACTTGCAACCAACCTTCGCCAATCCACTGGGCAACATCAGAATTACTTGCCGAACCTTTGAAGGAATCTGGAGCCACAACTATCCGAGCCATTGATATTCCCTCATGTTGTCGAATTCGTTAACGGTATTGAACCACTATTAGGACAGGTAGTCCCACCTGGAGTTAATGACATCTTCTTCTCTCTGTACATCTGGTTTTTGATCCCAGTTGTCAAAATCGGAGAACCAGTGTTCGTGTCGATGAGCGCAGGATAGAAATGCCAACCGGTGACTTCACCATCTGGATAGATGGTGACAGTTTCAACTCCCGTTTCCGAGGCTGGGCCGCCGTGGGAATAAAAAACAAAATTTCCGAGTGAGAAATCTACAAAGTGCCCGTTGCTGAGCGTGGCACCTTGCTGGACATGTGGGTGCGATCCAATGATCACATTGGCACCAGCCTTAAACCAGGCGGCGGCCAACTTTGTGCTTCGCTGGCTGGGGCATGGCGCTAATTCGACGCCCCAATGAACCATCACTACGACTATCGATGCCACCTTCTTTGCCTGAGCAATTGCAGTTATTGCATCGGCTCCATGCCAGCCATAGGTAGTTCCGGCTTGGCTATCCGTTGCCACCGTGTATTGACCACCATTGATATCTGCAACGCCGATAAAAGCGATCTTGGTTCCCCTGATCGAAATGATCTGCGGCGCCCATGCCTTGCTTTTGTTTAGCCCGCCACCGATCGCAACCATTCCACTGGATGTAATTGCTGCCAAGGTGTCGGCAAATGCCACCGGACCAAAATCCATAGCGTGGTTATTGCCGACATTGATTAGATCCACTCCTGCAGATTTGAGATTGGCCAACAAGGTTTCGTTGCTGCGAAAGAGATACTTCTTCACCGCCGGTGTGCCACGGGTAGAGATTGCCGTTTCCAAATTCACTGCGGCGATATCTGCAGCCGTAAGAATTGCCATGACCGATTCCAACGGATTCTTCCCAGCTCGTAATTGCTGCGCAATAGGCGCTTGTCCATGGACATCGCCGCCGAAGGCCAAGGTAATGGGTTTGATGACCGGGCGTGGGGTTGGAGTCGCAATAACCGCTAAAGGAGTTTGTGAAGGTGTCGGTGTAGGCCCGAGAGCAGAAGTGCCACAACTAGTTAAGAAAAAGAGCGGCAAAATCCAGATCAAGTAAACCCGAATTTTGCTCATGTCCCCATGCTTTCACACTTCGGCTTTGGCAGTGGTTCCAGGTGAGACTACTGGCTCTATATTGCCTTTTGGAAGCCAGTTCCGCGGGCAAAACCTAAGCTCTTCATGACCTTGTCGCGGAATGGGAAGAGATGATCGTTTTGCGAAATGAAGTGCTTCATTCCCCGGCTTTTACCACTTAATACTGCAAAAGATGTCAGAGCGCTGCAGAGACCTTGATTTCTAAAATCTCGAGCGATGATGCACGTATCTAACTCCTGTGCTTCGTGGCGATCGATGACTTTAATATAGCCAATTAATTTATCCTCTTTAAACGCCCCGTAAATAATCTGATCTGGACCCCAGAATCGGGATACCGCATTCAGGCTGGGTTTAATGACATATGGATCCTGGTAATTGGGAAGATCTGAACTTGTAACAAGGAGATCCAATACTTCTTGCGCATATTCCGGACCGATGATTTCGAAATTAACAATTTTGTAGATCATGTTGAGGTAAGGCTCGGTCAGCAGCGTTAAGTCGGTGGTGTTACCGATTTTCAGGAATGAACATTCCGTTTCTACATCCTGAGCCAAGTCTTGGCTTACTACCCGCAGTTTTGGATAATCTATTTTTGCGTCTTGGGCATCTTGCATTGTGGAAGTTGCAATCTTTTCTGTCATGGATGGCAGATCTACGCCACTGAAAAGCAATTTTTCAAAGATGAAATCAAGTGCGGACATGCGCGAAGTGTTCATTGTGTGCGTAGCAGAATTTTGATCCACTAATTGACCCAACAGCATGGATTGGATAATGATTGATACGGCGCGAGAATCTAACTCACAATCGCTCCAGCCATTTCGTTTGCATATGTCAAAAATATCCATCCACTGCTTGGTTGCAATTTCTTGGAATTCGGCCAACCGCGCCTTCATCCGGGGCCGGATGGATGCAAAGTATGTGACTGCAAGATGGTTACGACTAAGGGATTCAGTGAGGGTAAATTCTTGCTCAACGACCATGGTTCGGATGCGCTCTCTGGCCAAGCCCACATTTGTTTCGTTCGTAAGGAAGAGCAGCGAGGTGTTAAGCGTGTGGAGCGAATCGTCGGCGAAGATCTGGACCATGGCTGCCTCCACTAGATCGCCAAAGTCCTCAAAGTGGTGATACATAGAACCTTTGCTCAGGCATGACTCTTGAAGGACTCGCTCACTATTTATCTGATCGACCGATTCCCGCTTGATTATTTTGACCGCAGTATCGATGAGAAGAGTTCTAGTCGGGCTCTCAGCTTTTTGTACCATTAGTAGATTCTAGTCTTTCTGTCTCTTTTGCCTCACTATATCGTCACATTTTCCCTAGTCTGTACGTACAGAATGATTAGGAAAGCAGTTTATTTGGCGTCAACACCGGCTAAGTCAGCTGGCAGGCCAGTTCCTTCAGCAAAACCCAATCCCTGCATGACCTTGGTCCGGTGCGGAAAGAGATGATCGTCTTGCAAGATGAAATGATAAATTCCCAGGCTCTTTCCCGACAAGACAGTGAAAGCTGTAAGCGAGGTACTTAACCCTTTATTTCGAAAATCGCGGGAAACGATACATCGATCAATTTCACGAACCCCATTGATGTCGGTGGTTCGGATAAAGCCAACTAATTCAGTACCGTGAAAAGCACCGTAAACCATTTGGTTCTGACCCCAGAAATTCAATATAGATTCCATATTGGGCGGCGGCTGCAAAGTGTCCTTGAAATTAGGCAGGTCGCAACTAGAGATAAAAAGATCTAAGACGCTACGCGCAAACTGGGGACCAATAATCTCAAAACAATAATCTTTAAAAGTCGAATCCAGGTATGCCGCGGTTATCACCGACAAATCAGTTGTGTGGCCAATTTTCAAAAACGAAGTTCGTCGCTCAAGGAGTTGATCACCCGTGCTTGATTCGACTTCACGAAGTCGGTAATCCATCTGGACTGGGAGATCCGCTGGATCCAATTGCGCAGAGGCACCTTGCGCCGGTTCATGATTCATCAATTTATTAAAGAGTAAGTTGTCAAAAACTACATCAATAGCCTTGATTCTGGATTCATTTGAAGTATGAATCGGCGCATTGTGGTCCAGGATTTGGCCAAGCAGAATTGATTGCACGATAATTGAAACGCTACGTGGGTCCATTGCATAACTACACCAGCCCTGCTTTATGCAAGCTTCGTAAATCTCACTCCACAATTTTGTTTGCAACTCTTGAGATTCGGCCAGTCTGGCCTGCATTCGTGGGCGGGCTGAAGCAAGGTAGGTAACGGCTAAATGAATTCTGTAAGCAGCCTTTCCCAAGTTGAATTGCTGCTCCACGGCCATCATCCGAACCCGCTCGCGAGCGCGATACCCATTTGTTTCCCGAACTAGGTATTCATGCAACGTTGCAACCATGGTCAAAGAATCTTCACCGAAGATAACGACTTGGGCTTCTTCCAAGAGCTCAGCGAAATCTGCGAAGTGGTGATACAGAGAGCCTTTGCTCAATCCGGATTCCCGAAGGATTTGTTCGCTGGAAATACTCTCCAACGAGCCTTTGCGAATTAGTTCGACAGCTGTCTTGATCAGCAGCGTCTTGGTCGGATTCTCAAAGGTATAAACCACCATTACAGTGTAAATCAAACCTCACGACTCTCTAACAAAATAACGGCTAACTCCCAAATACAAACCGCGGGTATGTCCGAAATGTTATCTTGCTACTCAACCGTGAAGCGATCTAATCGACTGGCGCTTCAGACTCAGCAAAAGCCGCTTCTTCACGAGCCATCTTGATGACTTCAAGATACTGAGCCACATTCGCAGCACCTGGCAAGGCGTAACTTCTAGTAAAGACCGTAAAGGGAACGCCCGTGATGCCCAATTCGCGGGCATGTGCCTCATCGCTTCGAACTTCCTCTGTGAAGCGATCACTGGCCAGAACTTCTTGAATCTCCTCCAGGGGAATTCCAAAACTTCCCCCGATTCGAATCAATGTTTCATCAATATATGGATTAGAACTCCCGGCAAAGTATTCATTCTGAACTGCTTCAAATACTTCCGTTCCCACGCCGTAATTAGCGGCAAGGTGCATGATGCGATGGACGTTAAATGTGTTTGCATGCAATCGCTGGTGGCTAAAGGGCAACCCTTCGGCCGCTGCCAAATCCGAAACGCGAACCTCCATCGCCAGAATATTTTCGGTGGACTCGCCAAACTTCTTTGCCAACATCTGCGCGATTGGCTCCGGAGTTAGGGTTGCATTGGCATCCAATTCGAAGGAGTGAAGAACAAGTTCCACCTCATCGGCACGGCCAGCGAGTTCAATGGCCTGGTGCAATCTAGCTTTGCCGATGTAACACCAGGGACATCCCATATCGGTCCACATATCAATTCGCATTAGGCCAGAATTTTACCAGCCAATCCAGCCGTGGCGGGCTTGAAGTTCAGTGCCTGAGTTTTGAAACCTTTGAAGAAGAGGAAACTTGCCAATGAAATCTCCCAGGCAAAGACTGGTACTGCCATAAGAACTGTGGCTTTTGAAACTTGATCGATGGTTCCGAAAAGTTGCAATGTACCCGAAAGGAATACCAAGGCTCCCCCGCAGAGACCAAGGACTGGGATGAAGCGGGCGACCAGCCCGCATCGGTAAAGGAGAAAAGCAATGGTCATGGTGTTGATCCCACAGGCCAAACTAGGACCCAAGATAAAGGAGAAATTATGCATGGAGATCAAGACGCTTTGAATTCCAGCAGTTCCAGCTGTTCCTGGCAGGTCACGATGCAAGGTAAGCAAGGCTAGAAGCGGCAACGTTCCGACAATCATGATGCCTGCCTCTAACGTTCGAAGAACCACATATCCCAAAGCCAAACTCTCGCTGTGACGCTTCACTACTGGATAGAGCGCCAAACCAGTACCGACGTTGCCCAGCGCAGCCAGGATTTCTAGAAAAGCTCCGGTGGCAATATGGCCCTTCGAAATGGAATCGAATGAGTAAATTGCGGGATTGAGAATTGGGCCATACATCGCAAGGCCGGCGATCGAAGTGACCCAAGTGATCAAGTAAAAAATGGCAGCTATTCGGGCAATATTTCTGGTGTTATCCATGATGACCTCTATTTGGTGGCGTAGGCGTACGGTGTACACCTTGAATTCGAGAAGGTTAGGTGTACGATGTACACATGTCAAGTCGCAAACCCATCGCGCCTACCAGAGCAACCCTTAGTCGCGAACGCGTTTCTTTGGCGGCAATCCGGTTAGCTGATGAATCTGGGTTAGAAGCGCTCAACATGCGAGCGTTGGCCCAAGACTTGGGCGTAGTTCCAATGGCGCTGTATAAACATGTAGCGAACAAAGAGAAACTCCTTGACGAGATGATCGATGCCATCGTTCGCGAAATCGAACCGCTTGAGGAAAGTAGCGACTGGAAGAGTGCACTTCGCCATCGCATCCTTTCAGCACGACAAGCACTGCTCCGTCATTCCTGGGCACCGCACTTAATAGAGTCGCGTACCAGCGCTTCCCCGGAAGTTCTGGATTACATGGATTCATTGGTCGGAATTTTTATCCAAGCCGGTTTCTCGCTGGACCTTACCCACCATGCAATGCATGCACTGGGAAGTCGGATGTGGGGCTTTATCCAAGAAGTCTTCCCGACCCCAACTCCCCCAACGGATCCGGAATTGCTCGCTGCGATGTTTGCCCAATGGTCGGTCCGCTATCCCAATATCATCGAAATGGCCTCCGCTGCGCAACAAAGTTGCGATGATCAATTTGAATTTGAATTTGCCCTGGACCTACTTCTTGATGGATTAGAACGAATGCATCTGTCAGGATGGAGTTCAACACCCAAGGATCGCTCCGAAAACCCGCAACTGGAATCGGCAGTTCGTGGAAAGCGAAAGAAGAAGAGATGAGCGCACCATTAGCAGTCCGACTCCGTCCTGCCAGCGTTCAAGAACTTCTGGGACAAAAGCACTTGCTTCAACCTGGTTCACCGCTCATTCGATTAATCCAAGGCGATGAGAAGCACATCACCAGCGTGCTCCTTTATGGCCCACCCGGAAGCGGCAAGACCACGCTAGCCAAAATGATTGCTCATTCGGGTTCGCGAGCATTCGTTGAACTCTCGGCTGTAAGTTCCGGCGTCGCTCAAGTTCGCGAAGTCCTGACCCAAGCCCAAGAACGATTGCAACTGGAAAATCGAGAGACCGTACTTTTCATTGATGAGGTTCACCGCTTCTCTAAAGCGCAACAGGATGCCTTACTGCCAGGTGTTGAAAATAGGTGGGTAACTCTGGTTGCTGCTACTACAGAGAATCCCTCCTTCTCAATAATCTCACCATTGTTATCCCGATCCATCGTTCTGACTTTGCGCGCTATTCCCGATGTCGATATTCAATCTCTCATTAATCGAGCGATTACAGATGAGCGGGGTTTAAATAACGAAGTCAGCATTGCACCTGCCGCATTGGAGTCGCTAGTTCGCCTGGCCGCAGGCGATGCCCGTAGAGCACTCACCTATCTTGAAGCAGCAGCAGGAGCTGCTAGCGACGAGATCACCGTTGATGTATTGAGCCGGGCCGTAGATCGTGTAATAGAAAACTACGATCGCGGCGGAGACAATCACTACGACGTTGCCAGCGCCTTGATAAAGAGCATCCGCGGTTCTGATGTGGATGCTGCGCTTCACTATTTGGCACGAATGTTGGAATCAGGTGAAGACCCACGTTTTATTGCCCGGCGGGTCATGATCAGCGCCAGCGAAGATATTGGCATGGCCGACCCAGGTGCACTGGGATTAACAGTCGCTGCCGCCCAAGCAGTGGCAATGGTTGGAATGCCAGAAGCCCGAATCATTTTGGCCGAAGCTGTTACTTATTTGGCGTGCGCTCCGAAATCCAACGCCGCCTATCTTGCAATTGATGCGGCCATTGCCGATATTCGCGCTTCCAAATCCGGACCCGTTCCGCCGCATTTACGTGACGCCAATTCCGGTGCACTGCGCGATAGCAAGGTCGCCGCTGCCAGAGAATCTGATTCGTACATCTACCCACATGACCTACCAAAC
>CAINLV010000061.1 GCA_903850565.1 uncultured Actinomycetes bacterium | reverse complement strand
TAAATGCCGAATTATTGGATACCGTTGAAGAAACCGTCAACTTGGGTGCAGATCCAGCTAAAGCCAGAGGTTGGTGGTTGGGTGAAATTTCTCGACTTGCCAATGAAAAAGAGGTAGCGGCAACTTCCTTGATTACGCCCGCTCATGTTGCGGAAATTATTGCCCTCATTGCCACTGGTGAATTGACCGATAAATTGGCTCGCCAAGTAGTAGAAGGTGTTATTTCTGGCGAAGGCTCTCCTCGAGAAGTTATTGATGCGCGTGGATTGAAAGTTGTCTCCGATGATTCTGCGCTGATGGCAGCCATCGAAACTGCAATTGCATCCCAGCCAGATACTGCTGAGCGCGTTCGCGGTGGCAATATTCCGGCCGCTGGTGCGCTGATTGGTGCAGTTATGAAAGCTACCGGCGGTCAGGCAGATGCTGCCAAAGTTCGAGAATTACTGTTAAAACATTTAGGACAAGGTTAATCAGAAGGTACATCAGCACTTACTACGTATAACTGGGGGAGCGGCAATGAGTAATTCCATGAAGCCTCGTTCGGGGATGGTCACCGATGGAATGGAGCGAGCTCCGGCCAGAGGCATGTTACGAGCTGTTGGAATGGGCGATGAAGATTGGGTCAAACCACAAATCGGTATTGCATCCTCGTGGAATGAAATTACCCCATGCAATCTCTCCTTGGATCGCTTAGCGAAAGCATCTCGAAAAGGTGTTATCGATGCTGGTGGCTTTCCGATGCAATTCGGAACAATTTCAGTATCCGATGGTATTTCCATGGGTCATGAAGGAATGCATTTCTCTTTAGTATCGCGTGAAGTTATCGCTGATTCTGTGGAGACAGTGATGCAGGCAGAACGCTTGGATGGAATGGTCACCTTTGCAGGTTGTGATAAATCATTGCCTGGAATGATGATGGCTGCGGCCCGAATCGATGTTGCAAGTGTTTTCGTGTACGCCGGTTCCACGTTGGCTGGAAATGTTGATGGAAAAGATGTAACTATCATCGACGCTTTCGAAGCGGTCGGCGCATGTGCTCGTGGACTTATTTCGCAAGAACAAGTGGATATAATCGAACGTGCCATCTGCCCGGGCGAAGGTGCTTGTGGCGGTATGTACACGGCAAACACTATGGCCGCTGTCGGTGAAGCTCTCGGTCTATCACTTCCTGGATCTGCCTCACCTCCAGCAGTGGATCGCCGCCGCGATGCTTATGCTGAAAAAGCTGGCGCAGCGGTTGTGGAATTAATCCGGCAAGGAATAACGACACGAACAATTTTGACCAAGAAAGCATTTGAGAATGCGATCACAATTGTGATGGCACTGGGTGGATCTACTAATGCGGTCTTGCACATTTTGGCTATCGCCAACGAAGCCGAAGTTGATCTGACTTTGGAAGATTTCCAACGCATTAGTTCCAAGACTCCGCTTCTTGGAGATCTCAAACCTTTCGGCAAATATGTGATGACAGATATCGATCGCGTTGGCGGAATTCCAGTTGTTCTTCGCGCACTCTTGGACGCTGGTCTACTTCATGGAGATTGTCTGACTGTCACAGGAAAGACCATGGCCGAAAACTTGGCGGACGTTACTCCGTTGGATCCTGATGGCGATGTGCTCCATGCGGTGAAGTCACCGCTCTCTGCAGGTGGTGGAATTACCATTCTGAAGGGTTCGCTTGCCCCGGAAGGCGCGGTCTGCAAAACGGCCGGCATCGATATCGATATTTTCGAAGGTCCGGCCAAAGTTTTCGAACGTGAGCAAGCGGCTATGGATGCGCTAGAAAATGGCTCCATTCAAGCTGGCGATGTTGTAGTTATTCGCTACGAAGGTCCTAAAGGCGGACCAGGTATGCGCGAAATGTTGATGATCACTGGCGCTATCAAAGGGGCTGGGCTTGGAAAAACCACGCTCTTGCTCACCGATGGTCGCTTCTCCGGTGGCAGCACTGGCCTATGTGTAGGCCATGTAACTCCAGAAGCGGTCGACGGTGGTCCCATTGCTTTCGTAAAAAATGGCGATCTCGTCCGAATCAATGTCACTACTCGAACTATGGATTTATTAGTGGATGAGGCAGAGCTTGAACTTCGCAAAGTGGGATGGACTCCACTTGCGCATAAATATCGTCGTGGCGTCTTGGCCAAATATTCAAAAGTTGTTGGATCGGCCTCACAAGGAGCGGTTTGCGGCTAGTCGTATCAGAATATGAGATACCTATCTCAGGGGTTGACGGAGATAAAGCATCGCGCGAGAATTGGCACATGGCACAAGCCGTGGTAATCCGAAAGCGCGCGATCTAGCATCATCGATCGTGCGCTACCCCTCAGTGAAAACTGGGGGGTTTCGTATTTCACAGGGTAATTGCCTAGGGAATATGGGTAAGGCACGAAAGACTTCGGTCACGACACGAGAAGGGAGAAGAATATGAGTAGCGAAAACGGTACGAAAATGACGGGGGCGACCTCGTTGGTGAAATCCCTCGAGCACGCTGGCGTTGATGTCATGTTTGGCATCCCGGGTGGCGCGATCTTGCCGGCCTACGACCCAATCTTCGACAGCCCCATCCGCCACATCCTGGTGCGCCATGAGCAAGGCGCTGGCCATGCGGCAACGGGTTATGCCCAAGCAACTGGTCGAGTAGGCGTTTGCATTGCAACTTCAGGTCCTGGTGCCACCAACTTAGTTACTCCCTTGGCCGATGCTCAGATGGATTCAGTTCCAATCGTGGCGATCACAGGTCAAGTTGCGTCTGGTGCAATTGGAACCGATGCCTTTCAAGAGGCAGATATTCGTGGCATCACAATGCCCGTTACAAAACATAATTATTTAGTTACCGATGCGGCTGATATTCCTCGAGCTATTGCTGAGGCTTTCCATATCGCTCGCACTGGCCGTCCTGGCGCGGTACTTGTTGATATCGCCAAAGATGCCATGCAAAACCAAACGATTTTTAATTGGCCTGAAAGTCTTTCCTTGGCCGGCTATAGCCCCGTGCTTGATCCAGAGACCAGTGCAGTTCGGGATGCGGCGCGACTTATTTCTGAGTCCAGCAGCCCAGTTCTTTACGTTGGTGGCGGAGTCATTAAATCCAACGCGCACAAAGAATTGCTCAAACTTGCCGAACTCACCGGCGCGCCAGTTGTAACAACGTTGATGGCTCGCGGTGGCTTTCCGGACTCACACCATCAGCACCTTGGAATGCCCGGCATGCACGGAACCGTCGCTGCAGTCACCGCGCTTCAAAAGGCAGATTTGTTGATTACCTTAGGCGCTCGCTTTGACGACCGCGTAACCGGAAAACTCTCCTCCTTTGCGCCACTAGCCAAGATAATTCATGCCGATATTGACCCAGCGGAAATTGGAAAGAATCGACGAGCCGATGTCGCTTTAGTAGGCGACCTCAAGCGCACCATCGAAGCGCTAATTCCGGCGCTTAATGCCGAATATTCCAAGAGCAAGCCAGATCTGACAGCCTGGTGGATTCAGTTAAATTCTTGGCGCTCGCGTTATCCATTGGGTTACGACCATCCAGAAGATGGATCGCTCTCACCACAATTCGTCATCGAACGTCTTGGAAAGATTGCTGGTCCTGAGGCAATTTATGTATCCGGGGTCGGACAGCATCAGATGTGGGCCTCGCAATTTGTTTCCTATGAAAACCCGCGCACTTGGCTTAACTCTGGTGGTTTGGGAACCATGGGATATTCCATCCCGGCTGCTATGGGTGCAAAAGTTGGCGCTCCAGACAAAGTCGTTTGGGCAATTGATGGCGATGGATGTTTCCAAATGACTAATCAGGAATTAGTTACCTGCGCATTAAATAACATCCCTATCAAAGTAGCGATCATCAATAACGAAAGCCTTGGCATGGTTCGCCAATGGCAGACACTTTTTTATAACCAGCGGTATTCAAATACCGATCTGCATTCAAAGCGCATTCCAGATTTCGCGAAATTGGCTGAAGCTATGGGTTGCGTGGGTCTTCGATGCGATAGTCGTGATGATGTCGATCGCACTATCGCCCAAGCGATGGAAATTAATGATCAGCCGGTAGTGGTTGACTTCAGTGTTCATCGCGATGCCATGGTGTGGCCAATGGTCGCCGCTGGCACTTCAAATGATGACATAGTGATTGCGCGTTCTATGGCGCCAATCTGGGACTCTCAGGAGTTGTAATGACTACTAAACAGACTCATACCCTTTCCGTACTCGTTGAAAACAGCCCTGGCGTTTTAGCCAGAGTGGCCTCGCTCTTTTCCAGACGTGGTTACAACATTGATTCATTAGCAGTTGGTCCAACTGAAGATGAAAATATTTCCAGAATGACCATCGTGATCAATGTTGAAGGTCACGCATTGGAACAAGTCATCCAACAACTAGATAAATTGATCAACGTCATCAGCATTACCCAATTGGATCCCATTACATCGGTTCAGCGTGAGCTCTTGCTGGTCAAAGTTTTCACAACCCCGGTTACCCGCTCTCAGGTTTTGGAAACGGTCCAACTCTTTCGGGCGAAGGTAGTGGATGTCGCTCAAGATGCTGTCACTATCGAAGCAACGGGAAATGCCGAGAAAATCCAGGCACTTCTTCGAGTATTGGAGCCATTCGGAATCTTGGAATTAGTCCAATCTGGGCTAGTCGCCATGTCCAGGGGGCTAAAACCAGGCTCGATTTCCACTGAATAGCGTTAAAAATTAGGCTAGCCCAGTAAAACAACTTGATAACCCATTTTCCAATAACCGTAAAACCAATTCGAAAGGTGACCACAGTGGCAACCCAGTATCACGACGAAGATGCCGATCTATCCATCATCCAATCAAAGAAAGTTGCAGTGATTGGTTATGGCTCACAAGGCCACGCCCACGCACTCAGCCTTCGCGATAGCGGAGTAGATGTTCGAATTGGCTTGGCCGAAGGTTCAAAGTCGCGCGAGAAAGCCGAAGCCGAAGGCCTTCGCGTTCTTTCAGTCGCCGATGCGGTTAAAGAAGCAGATGTCGTCATGCTCTTGGCACCGGATCACGTACAACGCCATATTTATAATGATTCCATCAAGCCAAACTTGAAGCCAGGTTCGGCACTTTTCTTTGGACATGGATTCAATATTCGCTTTGGCTACATCAAGCCAGAATCAAATGTTGATGTCGCCATGGTTGCGCCAAAGGGTCCAGGTCACCTAGTACGTCGTGAGTACTCAGCTGGTCGCGGAGTTCCTGTATTGGTCGCAGTTGAGCAAGATGCAACTGGCAATGCTTGGCCATTAACCCTTTCCTATGCAAAGGCAATCGGCGGACTTCGCGCCGGTGGAATTTTGACCACCTTCACTGAAGAGTGCGAAACCGATTTGTTCGGCGAGCAATCAGTTCTCTGTGGTGGCGCTTCTCAATTGGTTCAATACGGATTTGAAACCTTGGTTGAAGCTGGATATCAACCAGAAGTTGCTTACTTCGAGTGCCTGCACGAATTGAAGTTGATCGTTGATCTCATGTACGAAGGTGGAATTGCGAAGCAGCGCTGGTCAGTTTCAGACACTGCCGAATACGGAGATTACATCTCTGGTCCACGTGTCATCGATCCTCGCGTTAAGGAAAATATGAAGGCCGTTCTTGCCGACATTCAAAGCGGAGCATTCGCTGATCGCTTTATCAAGGATCAAGATGCTGGCGCACCTGAATTTAAATCACTTCGTGCAAAGGGTGAGGCTCATCCGATTGAAGTTGTTGGTCGTGAACTTCGCAAGATGATGTCATGGGTAAAGGGTGGCAATAAGGATGATTATCAGGAAGGTGTCGCATCCCGTGGCTAAACCCGTTGTTTTAATTGCCGAAGAACTCAGCCCTGCGACATTAGATGCGTTAGGACCGGATTTTGAAGTTCGCAATTGCAATGGTGCAGATCGCGGAGAACTACTTGCAGCTTTAGCTGCAGGTGTAGATGCAGTACTGATTCGTTCGGCCACCAAAATGGATGCCGAAGCAATCGGTGTTGCAAAGGGGTTGAAAGTAATTGCTCGTGCTGGTGTTGGCTTAGACAACGTAGATATTCCGGCAGCGACTACCGCTGGAGTTATGGTGGTCAATGCGCCAACGTCAAATATCGTCAGCGCCGCAGAGCTAGCAATTTCATTATTGCTGGCCTCTGCGCGATTTATTTCGCCAGCTCATGCTGCGCTAAGAAATGGCAAGTGGGCTCGCTCAAAATATACTGGCGCGGAATTATTCGAAAAAACTTTAGGAATTGTTGGCTTTGGGCGAATTGGCCAACTTGTAGCTCATCGGATGCAGGCTTTTGGTATGGATGTCATCGCTTATGACCCTTACCTCCAACCTGCCCGCGCGGCTCAATTAGGTGTTCGGTTAGTTGAGCTGGACGAACTACTTCGACTCAGTGATTTCATCACCATTCACCTTCCAAAGACCAAAGAGACAGCAAATTTAATTGGCGAGGAAGCCCTTCATAAGGTCAAGCCTTCGGTTCGCATCATTAATGCTGCGCGTGGCGGAGTTCTAGATGAAACAGCTCTCTATAACGCGCTAGTTGAAGGTCGTGTCGGTGGCGCCGGGCTAGATGTATTCGCCGCTGAACCTTGTACCGATTCACCGCTATTTCAATTGGATCAAGTTATTGCCACTCCGCACCTAGGTGCGTCCACAGATGAGGCGCAAGAGCGTGCCGGAATTGCCGTTGCGGTTTCAGTTCGAAAAGCACTTGCTGGCGAATTAGTTCCAGATGCAGTCAATGTCAAAGGTGGAGCAATTCACCAAGATCTTCGTCCAGCTTTGGGACTGGTTGAAAAATTGGCTCAGGTCGCTACCGGTCTTGTTGGCGAACTTCCAGTGAGCATAGTTGTTGAAGTACGTGGTGAAATCGCTGAATATGATTGTTCGGTTCTTTCTATCAGTGCGCTTCGTGGATCACTAATGGGATGCGGTGCCGAAGATGTCACGTATGTGAATGCGCCTGCTCTCTCCAATGAGCGTGGGCTTAGTGCAACGGTGATAACCGACCCAATAAGTCCAGATCACCGAAATATGGTTTCAGTACGTGCGGCATTTAGCGACGGAACCCAACTGGTCGTGAGCGGAACTCTCATGGGAATTCGCCAAGTCCAAAAAATTGTTGCTATTGATTCGCATGATTTGGATTTGCTTCTCACTGAAAATTTACTCTTCCTTCGATATGCCGATAAGCCAGGAATTGTTGGCGCGGTCGGAAATGCATTGGGTAAAGCGGGCATCAATATTGGTGGAATGCAGGTTGGCCGAAATCATCAAGGTGGAGAAGCGTTAATGGCTATTACCGTTGACTCACTAATCCCAACCGAAATCTTGAATTCTGTCCAAACTGAAACTGGAGCAACGACAGTTCGTGCCGTTGTATTGGCGAACTAATGAGCAGAAACATAAACCTTGCGGTAATTGCAGGAGATGGAATTGGGCCAGAAGTTGTGGCCGAAGGTTTAAAGGTCTTGGCAGTTATCGCCAAAAAATATGACCTGACTTTCTCTCAAACCGAGTATGACCTCGGCGCAAAGTATTGGCACCGCACTGGCCAGACACTTCCCGATTCAGTGATTGCAGAATTGGCCAAAGCAGATGTAATTCTCTTAGGTGCGGTTGGCGATCCAACCGTTCCCAGTGGCGTTTTGGAACGTGGCTTATTATTGAAGTTGCGTTTTGCCTTTGATCATTACATCAATTTGCGTCCTGGGAAACTTTTCCCTGGGGTTAGCTCACCCCTGGCCGGGGAAAAAGATATTGATTTCATTGTGGTTCGGGAAGGAACCGAAGGTCCTTATGTCGGGGCTGGCGGAGTTCTTGCTTACGGAACCGAACATGAAATTGCTACCGAAGAAAGCCTTAATACCCGGCGCGGGGCCGATCGTGCGATTCGTTATGCCTTCGAAAATGCCGCGGCACGTCCTCGCAAAAAGCTGACTTTGGTTCATAAGAACAATGTACTTACGCGTGCTGGCGGATTGTGGACTCGGGCATTTAATGAAATTGCCAAGGAATATCCCGACGTCGCAACTGATTATCTGCACGTAGATGCGGCCTCGATGTTCTTTGTAACCAACCCAGAGCGATTTGATGTAGTGGTAACCGATAACTTGTTCGGTGATATTTTGACTGATATCGCGGCAGCAATATGCGGCGGAATTGGTTTAGCGGCCTCGGGAAACATTAATCCGACCGGCGCTTTCCCATCTATGTTCGAACCAGTTCATGGTTCAGCTCCAGATATCGCTGGAAAAGGTTTGGCCGATCCAACCGCAACAATTATGTCCGTGGCAATGATGCTCAATCATTTAGGTTTAACTGATGCTGCAGCCGATGTCGAACGTGCTGTTGCTGCAGATTTATTAGCTCGTGGCAATTCCAAGCGCAGTACCTCTGAGATAGGTTCTGCATTAGCGGAGGCTGTTCAATGAAAGTCATCTCTCAACCAAATGCCAATCCAGTTCCCGATGCTGATCGTGAAGTAATGGTCAATGCCTCAGGCTTTGGAAAGTTCTACACCGACAATATGGTGATAGCGCAATGGAGTGAAGCAGATGGTTGGCAGGACGCGCAGTTGCAGGCATATGGCCCGATTTCTCTTGATCCAGCGACTGCGGTATTCCACTATGGTCAAGAAATCTTTGAAGGTCTAAAGGCATATTCCCAGCCAGATGGTGGAATTAGTTTATTTCGCCCGGAGGCTAATGCCGCTCGCTTTAATCGAAGCGCAGCTCGGCTAGCGCTTCCAGAAATGCCAGATGGCGCATTCACCGAAACGGTTATGGCATTGGTTCGTCAGGACCGAGCCTGGACTCCGGCAAAAGTTGGGGAATCTCTATACATTCGCCCCTTCATGATTGCCACTGAAGTGGGCTTAGGAGTTCGTCCTTCCAATAAGGCGACCTATTTGCTGATAGCCACTCCCGCCTCTGCATATTTCAACGTTGCCAATGCAGTCACTGTGTGGATTTCTACTGAATATGTTCGCGCAGCTCCTGGAGGAACTGGTGAAGCCAAATGTGGCGGAAATTATGCCGCCTCTCTTGTTGCCCAAAAAGCTGCTGCACTAGAAGGCTGTGACCAAGTTGTTTGGTTAGATGCCGTCGAACGCAAGTGGGTTGAAGAAATGGGCGGAATGAATCTTTACTTTATTAAAGGTTCTGGTGCCGATGCGACGGTAGTTACGCCTAAATTGACGGGCACATTGCTGCCGGGAATTACTCGCGATTCCATTTTGACTGTCGCGGCGGATCTAGGTTACAAAGTTGAAGAGGTAATGCTTTCCGTGGACGATTGGCGCGATGGCGTTGCATCGGGGGAGATCACTGAAATCTTCGCTTGCGGTACCGCTGCGGTCATTACTGCAGTTGGAATGGCCAAGAGTTCGATGGGTACTTGGCAGACTGCTGATGGAAATCCTGGGAAGATAACTTTGCAAATTCGCGAACATCTTTTGGGTATTCAGCACGGAATCATTGAAGACAAGCATGGCTGGAATGTTCGAGTCTGCTGATGAGTATCTCCGATGCCTTTCACATTTATGACACCACATTGCGAGATGGCGCCCAACAAGAAGGGCTAAATCTTTCAGTTCATGACAAGTTGGCTATTGCTCGCCATTTGGATGACCTTGGTGTTGGATTTATTGAAGGCGGCTGGCCTGGAGCAAATCCCAAAGATACCGAATTTTTTAGGCGGGTCCACGAAGAAATCACCTTTAAGAACGCCACCTTTGTGGCTTTTGGGGCAACGCGCCGGCCCAATGTTAAGGCCGCTGATGACCTCTTGCTTCGGGCATTGCAGGACTCGCAAGCCCCAGTTGTAACGCTTGTTGCAAAAAGTCATGACCGTCATGTCGATCTGGCTTTAAAAACAAATTTGGATGAAAACCTTCGAATGGTTAAAGAGTCAGTGGAATTCTTGCGCGCTGGCGGACAACGAGTCTTCTTAGATGCCGAACACTTTTTTGATGGCTACCGGTCCAATCGCGCTTACGCTTTAGAAGTTATTCGCACCGCTGCGGAAGCTGGGGCAGATGTCATTGCTCTCTGCGATACAAACGGGGGAATGTTGCCCGATGAACTGTCGCAAATCGTTCATGAAGTGCTGACGGCATCATCAGCTCGCCTGGGGATCCATTGTCATAATGACACTGGTTGCGCCATTGCCAATTCGCTCGCTGCGGTAGCTGCTGGCGCCACGCATGTACAAGGAACATTGAATGGATATGGCGAACGAACTGGAAACGCCGACTTGGTAAGCATCATTGCCAACCTGGAACTAAAAAAACATCAGCAAGTACTCCCAGTGGGCGCACTTCGGGAAGCATTCCGGATTTCGCACGCAGTAGCCGAAGTTACCAATGTATCTCCCAGTGCGCGCCAACCCTATGTTGGAGTTTCTGCATTTGCCCATAAGGCAGGTTTGCACGCTAGTGCAATTAAAGTAGATCCGGCTTTCTATCAGCACGAAGATCCTGAATCTGTCGGAAACGATATGCGAATGTTGGTCTCGGAGATGGCCGGCAGAGCATCTATTGAATTGAAATCTCAGGAACTCGGAGTTGATTTGGGTTCGGACAAAGAAGTTGTGAGTCGCGTAGTTGCCCGCGTCAAAGATTTGGAATCTCAGGGCTATACCTTTGAAGCCGCCGATGCGTCATTTGAATTACTTCTTCATGAAGAGATCAATGGTCATCCCATTAAATTCTTCACCGTTGAAAATTGGGAAACAACCGTAGAGCGCATTGAAGATGACTCCATAACTTCCAAGGCGGTCGTTCGGTTGCGCGCAAATGATTTAACTTTTACCTCCGTGGGAACGGGAAATGGTCCGGTTAATGCAATCGATACCGCGATGCGATCGGGGTTAAGCACTATTTACCCCGAACTATCAAAGCTTGAATTGGTTGATTACAAAGTTCGAATTTTGGAAGGCCGACTGGGAACTGGAGCAGTTACCAGAGTCTTGGTGGAGACAAGTGATGGCGATGGAGAATGGAGCACTATTGGTGTTCATGAAAATGTGATCGCCGCGTCGGCTATGGCGCTAGAAGACGCGTTGACCTATGGCTTGCTGAGACAAGGCCGCAAACCTGAGTAATCTGTAACTATGTCACAAGGTTTGATTGCCCAATACGAAGAACACTTGGTGTTGGTCCGAAACCTTGCCGACAATTCCATCAGGGGATATGTCAGCGATCTAGAATCATTTCTTAAACATTTAGAAAAGTTGGGCATCCAAGAATTTTCCGATTTGAAATTGACCCACATTCGCTCGTGGTTAGCACATCAACAAACGACAGGTGCTTCTCGGGCAACCTTGGCCCGGCGCATAGTTTCCATAAGGGCATTCACATATTGGGCAGCATCACAAGGATGGATTGGGGAAGATTATGGCGCATCGTTATCGATCCCAAAGCCACATAAGAGTCTGCCGGAAGTATTAACTGAGTCAGAGGCAAATACAGTGATGCTCTCTATGCAAACGTTGGCAAACGAAGAACCCACTCCCATTAATTTTCGAAATCTTGCAATAGTAGAAATTCTCTATGCATCTGGAATACGAGTATCTGAATTATGCGGACTTAATTTGTTGGACATTGATTCCGACCGCAACACAATTCAAGTTTTAGGTAAAGGAAATAAAGAAAGAGTTGTTCCATTGGGATTGCCAGCTAAACGCGCTCTCGATTTCTATATTAAGAACGTGAGATCGAAATTGCTCAAAGATACTTCTGACAATGCAGTTTTTCTTGGTTCGCGGGGTCATCGAATGGATCAACGAACTGTCCGAGAAGTTGTCTATATTGCTATGGCCGCAGTTGGATCTCGGATGGGTCCACATGGATTGCGCCACACTGCGGCAACTCATTTATTAGAAGGTGGCGCAGATCTTCGGTCTGTTCAAGAAATCTTGGGCCACTCTTCGTTAGCGACGACGCAGATTTACACGCATGTATCGGCCGAACGACTTCAATCGGCATATAAGCAGGCGCATCCGCGCGCTTAGTGAGTGCCTGCCCCCAGACCTTTGGTTTGTTTGCGAATTTTCTACAAATTGTCTAAATATTCAGGCATTAGTGGCTATAGTTAGCAAATCGTGAGTTTCATGCTAACTAAGCGTGAGTGATAAACACCAAGGGACGCGTGAAAAAAAAAATGGTAAAGCGTAAAGATGTTATTCACCCAACAGCACAGGCGCTGATGGATTGCACCATTGCATTAATGGAAAAAAATGACGAGACTCCAACATCTGATCAGGTCTTGGAAGTTTCCGGTATCTCTAAAGGCTCTATGTATCACTTCTTTGAGGATTACTCGGACCTAGTTGAGACCGCCGAAATCCAAAGATTTTCACTCTTTGTAGATCAAATGTGCGGCGAGCTAGTTACCTTCTTTAAGAGTATTCCTGATCGCGAAGTAGCTCGTACTCAAATGATCGAAGCCGTTCAGCGACAAATCTCGCACAAGTTCACTTCCTCGACTTTTCATTATTCTTCGATCTTTACGCAAGCTAGCAACAATGCTCGGTTGCGCACCAAACTCTTGGCACAGCAGGATCGTCTCAATGAACTATGGATCGAACTCTTCGGCGTATGCGCTGTAAAGGGTTGGACTCGTACTGAAATGGATCCTCGTTCCGCTTCCATCATTATTCAATCATTGGAATTTGGTTTGATTGTGGATCAACTTCAAGAGACCCAGTTGAGTCAACGAAATTGGAAAGACCTAGTTGAGCAAATGGTCGACAATATTTTCTTCGCAAACTAAGAACTTCTCGCCATCCTGTTGGCGGGGATCACCCGACTACTGAAAACCTAGTTTTCAGTAGATCGCGGTCCCTTGAACTCTTGCCTACCATCACAGTAAACATTCCAAGTTCAACAACTCTTTCGCCTTTGGCGTTGACGAGCGAACATTCAGAAACTGGCAGTGTCAACTCAATTGTCAGTGATTGACCGGCTTCAATCCATACTTGTTGGTAAGCCTTTAGTTCTTTAGTTGCCCAGGTAACGCTGGTGACCTCATCGTGAATGTATAGCTGCACAGTCTCCAGTGCAGGTCGCTGGCCGGTATTAGTCAAAGTTACTTGCGCGGTGATGTTCTCAGAAAGTGCGTAGGAATCTTTCGACATCGTTAAATCAGAGTAGTGAATATTTGTGTATGACAATCCTTCGCCAAATGCGAAGAGTGGATCTTGTGTTAAATCCGCATATCGGTGGCCGTGTTGACCAGGCATTTCATTGTAGAAAACCGGCAACTGCCCAGCATGGCGAGCAAAAGATATAGGCAATCGTCCGCTGGGCTCAATATCACCGAAGAGAAGTTCGGCTATTGCTAAGCCACCCTTCATGCCTGGATTAAAGGCATTCACAATGGCGGCAGCTCTAAGCGCCGATTCTGGAAGGGCTAATGGTTTAGAAGAAATGAGAACCACGATCATTGGGGTTCCGGTGGCTGCAATGGCATCGAGTAAAGCAATTTGCGCGCCGAAGAGTTCTAGCGTCGCCGTAGAACGACCTTCGCCATTGAGTGCAATCATGTCTCCGACTACACAGATTGCGACATCGGCATCTGATGCCGCTTGTACAGCTTCGGCAAGCAGAATTTCATCAACTGGTGCTGGCGATGAAATCCATGGCCGAGGTTGTCCATCTTCGAATAAGTCGCCTTCGGGATCTTCGGTGAGTTCTGCAATTCGAGCACCCAGTGCGTATTCAATCTGGCAGCCATCCCCAGCGATCGCTCGAATTCCATCTAGAACGGTCTGTGTGAGTTCGCGCGGATTGCCATCCTTCATCCAGGCAACCTGACCAGAGGCGCCAGCCCAATCACCTAATTGTGAATGTTGGTCGTCTGCATTTGGCCCCACAACTGCAATCTTGCGAATTGCTTTTGGCAGCGGCAGAAGGCCGTCATTTTTCAAAAGTGTTATCGACTTTCGGGCGATATCTAAATTGATCTCGCCATGTTCGGCAATGCCAATAACATTCTTTTGAATAGCAGAATCGGGAAGTCGCGGATTTTCAAATAAGCCCATTTCAAATTTAAGTCTCAAGATACGGCTTACCGCTTTGTCGAGGTCGGATTCAAGAAGAAGTCCAGTTCGGACTGCCTCCTGAGCACCTTCAAAAAATACTGGAGTTGCCATGACTAAATCGTTGCCAGCCTTCACGGCAGCGGCAGCGGCATGGGCTTGATCTGGTTGAATCTTCTGACCCCAGACCATTCGACCGACATTGTCCCAATCGGTTACCAGGGTTCCGGTGAAATTCCATTCGCCCCGAAGGACATCGGTGAGGAGCCATTCGTTGGTGGTAATCGGCACACCATCTATGGACTGATATCCCAACATGAAAGTCCGACAGCCAGCCTGTGCGGCTCGCTCGAAGGGTGGAAGGAACCACGAACGGAGTTTGCGCGGGCTTAAATCGGCTTCGGTGGCGTCTCGGCCGCCCTGGGTCTCGGAATATCCCACGAAGTGTTTGGCGCAGGCCAAGATTGCGGTGGTGTCATCTAGACCTTCACCTTGATATCCCTTGACCATTGCCACGCCAAGATCGCCAATCAACTTTGGGTCCTCGCCAAAGGTTTCGCCAACCCGACCCCAGCGCAGATCTCGAGAGATACAGAGCACGGGGGAGAAGGTCCAATGCAAGCCGGTGGCAGCAACTTCAATAGCGGTGACTCGGGCGACTTTTTCGACCAATTCCGGATCCCACGAGGAAGCCATGCTCAATTGGGTTGGGAAAATGGTCGCCCCTGGCCAAAAAGAGTGGCCGTGAATGCAATCATCGGCGGTCAGGAGCGGAATTTGGAGTCGAGTCCGCGAAACGACTTCTGCCGCTAACACCATATCTGCCGGAGAGGTATGCAAGATCGAGCCGACGTGGACATTCCAGATGAGATCGGTAACGTCATTTTGGGCATCCAACTGGAGCATCTGTCCCACTTTTTCGGCCACCGTCATCTGTCCGAGCAAATCGGCGATCCGTTCGGAGATGGAAAGGTCCGGGTTTTTATACGGTGAGAGCGCTTTCATGGCGGTAGTTTAGGACAGAATTCCATGATTTCACTCCAGCTCCCGGCCGCAGCTTTTCGGTCAGTAGCGGGCGCGCGGTCAGTTAGACTTATCCCAGCACCAGCCCGGCAAGGGCAGGTGACTTCGCGTGTCTAACCCGACGATCCATTATCGGGTAACCATTTCGGTCCAACTTCGGTTGGTTCGGTGACTAGACACCAGGGACCTAAACAAATTGTTGGGTCATCAACCGAGTGTGCGCTCGCTAACCCGTGCGCGCAAAAGAAGGAGTGTGCCGCCATGGCGGTTGTAACAATGCGAGAACTTCTCGACAGCGGTGTCCATTTCGGACATCAGACTCGTCGATGGAATCCAAAGATGAAGCGCTTTATTTTTGCCGAGCGCAATGGCATCTACATTATTGATATTCAGCAATCTCTTGCCTTGATTGATAGTGCTTATAACTTCATTCAAGACACAGTTGCAAAGGGCGGACATATCTTGTTCGTCGGAACTAAGAAGCAAGCTCACGAACCAATCAAGCAACAATCGGCTCGAGTCGGAATGCCTTATGTGACTGAGCGTTGGTTGGGTGGCATGCTGACCAACTTCCCAACCGTGTACAAGCGAATTTTGCGTTTGAAAGAGTTGGAACTTCTTGAGTCTTCAAACGATCAACTTTTGACGAAGAAGGAATTGTTAGTACTTCGTCGTGAGCGCGAAAAACTCACCAAGAACCTCGAAGGTATCCGAAACATGACCAAGTTGCCTTCTGCAATCTGGGTAGTCGATACCAAGAAGGAACACCTTGCAGTTGCCGAAGCGCACAAGCTAGGAATTCCAGTTGTAGCAATTTTGGATACAAACTGCGATCCTGATGAAGTTGATTACAAGATTCCAGGCAATGACGATGCAATTCGATCCATTGCACTTTTGACTCGCGTTATCACTGACGCTGCAGTTGCCGGCCTTGCTGCTCGTTCAGCAAATGCTGCCGCTGCTTCCGATCAAGGTATTGCTAAGCCTGCGGCTGCCGCGGAACCACTGTCGGATTGGGAGAAAGAACTCATCGCTGTGCCTGCCGATGCTGCCCCTGCCGAAGCTGCCGCAGTAGTTGAAGCACCCGTAGTTGAAACCCCTGCAACAGAAGAAGTTGCGCCAGAAAAAATTGGAGAATAAATAAAGTGGCTGCATATACTGCCGAAGATGTAAAGAAACTCCGCGAGGCAACTGCCGCCGGAATGTTGGATTGCAAGAAGGCTCTTGATGAAGCCGAAGGCGATTTTGATAAAGCCGTCGAACTCATTCGAGTTAAAGGCCTCAAGGGTGTTACCAAGCGCGAAGGTCGCACGACCTCCAACGGTTTGGTTCTTGCTAAAGCTGAAGGCGATCTTGGCGTCATGTTGGAGCTCAACTGTGAGACTGACTTTGTTGCAAAAGGTGACCGCTTCCAGGTTGTAGCGAACGAACTCCTTGACCACTTAGCAACCAGCAAGATTGGTGATCTAGCAGCGTTCTTGGCTTCGACTTTGCCTAATGGCAAAACGGTTCAAAGCGCTGTCGATGAAGCCAATGCAACTTTGGGAGAGAAGATTGAACTCCGCAAAATTGCCGTACTTCAAGGCTCTCCAGTTTCGTTGTACTTGCACCGCACCAGCCCTGACCTACCTCCTCAGGTTGGCGTTCTTGTTCAACTAGCAAATGAGGCAATGGAAGCTGGCAAAGATATTGCTCAGCACATCGCCGCCTTTGCTCCACAGTGGGTTCGCCGCGAAGATATTCCTGCCGAACAAATTGAGAACGAACGACGCATCGCCGAAGAGACCGCCCGCAATGAAGGCAAGCCAGAAGCTTCCATCGCCAAAATTGTTGAAGGTCGCGTAACGGGTTTTGTGAAGGAAGTTAGCTTGATTGAGCAATCCTTCGCTAAAGATGCAAAGAAGACGGTTCAGCAAATCTTGGATGAGGCGAAAACAGCCGTGTCGGCCTTCCACCGATTCCGAGTTGGACAGTAATCTGACCTAAAGAAGCACTGACTAGTTCCAGTTTCGAAGAGAATTGAGGAGCACTTACTTATGAGCCGACCAGGTTACAAGCGAGTGCTCCTTAAACTTTCTGGGGAAGTTTTCGGTGGCGTAAAGGGGATCGGCGTAGACCCAGATGTGGTCCATGAAATTGCCGGTCAGATTGCCGATGTAGTTCGCGGCGGAACTCAGATCGCGATTGTCGTCGGTGGTGGAAACTATTTTCGAGGTTCAGAATTACAAATGCGCGGTATGGATCGAGCTCGCGCTGACTACATGGGCATGCTCGGTACCGTTATGAATTGTTTGGCCCTTCAAGATTTCTTGGAGAAAGAAGGAATCGAAACTCGAGTTCAAACGGCCATCACCATGGGGCAAGTTGCCGAGCCATATATTCCTCGCAGAGCGATCCGACATCTGGAAAAAGGTCGAGTCGTTATCTTCGGTGCAGGAGCGGGAATGCCCTTCTTCACTACCGACACCGTTGCAGCGCAGCGCGCCTTAGAAATTGGTTCCGAAGCACTTCTCTTGGCTAAGAGTGGGGTAGATGGTGTTTACACCGCCGACCCAAAGAAGGATCCTTCGGCTACAAAATACGATTCAGTCAGCTTTGATGATGTCTTATCGAAGTCATTAGCAGTCGCAGATGCGGCCGCCTTCAGCCTTTGTCGCGAGAACAAACTTCCTATTGTGGTCTTTGATCTTAAAAATAAGGGAAATATTGCTCGGGCCGTACGGGGCGAAGCGGTGGGAACCCTCGTCTCCTAAAAGGGCTATACCATTTAGCCAAGAGTGAACAGCTACGGGTCAGAAACCATTCAAGCAAGCAAGAGAGATAGATAGAGGGAGCACGATGTCGGATTTGAATACAGCGCTTGGCGAGGCTGGTACAAAAATGAGCAAGGCGATCGAAGTTGCGAAAGAAGATTTCGGCGCAATCAGAACTGGCCGAGCTCATCCGGCGATGTTTGCCAAGATTATGGTCGACTACTACGGCACCTTCACTCCTCTCTCCCAATTGGCAACATTTCAGGTCCCAGAAGCACGCATGGCGCTGGTTTCCCCTTACGACAAGGGTGCGATGCCTGCTATTGAGAAAGCGATTCGAGAGTCAGATTTGGGAGTGAATCCTGGAAATGACGGCGTGGTTATTCGGGTCAATTTCCCGCAACTAACTGAAGAGCGTCGTAAGGAATATATAAAGGTTGCCCGCACCAAAGCGGAAGATTCTAAAATTTCGATTCGAAATATTCGCCGAGCCGCCAAAGAAGCCATGGAAAAATTGGAGAAAGATGGCGATGTTGGTAAGGACGATTTGGCTCGCGCCGAAAAGGAATTAGACAAGCTCACCTCAGATCACGTTTCTAAAATCGATGATCTCTTGAAACATAAAGAAGCCGAGCTTCTCGAAGTTTAAATCTTATGGATGACATACATTCGATTAATGAGGCCATAAATAAAAAGGCTGGCCGAAAACTGATCCCATCCATTTTGGTCTCGTTATCTATATTGGCAGTAGTTTTTGGAACCATTATCTATGTCCCAATTCTCTTTGGGGTTTTCATATGGTTCGCCATCCTGTTGGCCATTCGAGAAATTGTCCATGCCTATAAGCAGGGTGGAATCGAACTCCCAGAATTTCCGCTGCAACTAGCGGGCACAGCTCTTTTAGTTTCTGCATGGTACGGCCGAGTTTCTGGCTTGGCAGTTGCTATTGCTATCTGCATTCCCAACTTATTGGTTTTCCTTTTGGTGAAGACCTCAAAAGATTTTATTAAGCGTTCAACCGCGGCGACCTTCGCAATTTTTTATATTCCATTTCTCGCTGGATTTATTCTCTTATTAGCCCATCACGAAGATGGCGCAGCCCGAATCTTTGCCTTGGTCGTGTTGGTTAGTTGTAATGATACCTTCGCATATATTTTCGGAGTTCTCTTCGGCAAGCATCCACTCGCACCTCACATCAGCCCGAAGAAAACTTGGGAAGGGCTGACTGGTGCACTTATTGCAACTACGGTTGGCTCAGCGTTGGTATTTCATTTCTCCTTACATTCGCACTGGTGGTTAGGCGCACTTATTGGGGTGATGGCGGTAGTCACGGCAACTTGCGGTGATCTCATTGAATCCGCGGTAAAGCGAGATTTGGCAATTAAAGATATGGGAGCCATCCTTCCGGGCCACGGTGGGATTTTAGATCGAATTGATTCTGTTCTTTTTACTGGTCCAGCAGTGTGGTTCGTTCTCGAACTCATCAAGCACTTTAATTTGTGAGAAGGGCAAATACATGACCACTTCTCCATCGCAACCAACTGAAATCAAATTAGTTTTCGACGAACCCAAACAGCGAGTAAAGCCACCGCTTCACTTTGCCGACCTCTCTCCCGAAGAGCGGAAAGCGAAAGCTGTCGAATTAGGGATTCCGGCTTATCGAGCAAACCAGATGTCGGTCCACTTCTTTACCCACTTCAATGACGACCCAGATTCTTGGACGGATATTCCTAAAGATCTTCGACAAACACTGGCCACTACTTTCACTCCAAAATTAATCTCTTTGGTAAAGAGCAGCGTTACCGACGACGGTAAGACCAGAAAAGATTTATGGAAGTTGCATGACGGCGTCTTGGTTGAAAGTGTTTTAATGAGTTACAGCGACCGCACCACAGTCTGTATCTCATCCCAGGCAGGGTGTGGAATGAATTGCCCATTCTGCGCCACTGGCCAAGCTGGGTTGACTAGAAATCTGACCGCAGGAGAAATTACGGCGCAGGTCGTGGCAGCAGCGAGAATTTGTGCATCGGGAGAACTTCCCGGCGGTGCCACTCGACTTTCCAATGTAGTTTTCATGGGCATGGGTGAACCGATGGCCAACTACAACGCCGTGATGAGAGCGGTCCGTAACATCACCACCCCGCAACCAGATGGCCTGGGAATTGGAGCCAGATCCGTAACAGTCTCTACCGTCGGATTGGTAAATGGAATTGAAAAACTTACCGAAGAGAATCTGCCAATAACCCTTGCAGTTTCCTTGCACACTCCAGATGATGAACTTCGCGATTCTTTAGTTCCCATCAACTCCAGATGGAAAGTCAAAGAGGTTCTTGAGGCTGCCGATAAATATGAACGAAAGACTGGACGTCGTTATTCCATTGAATATGCCTTGATCCGAGATATCAACGATCAAGCCTGGCGGGCTGACCTTCTGGGGAGATTGTTAAGAAATCGAAATGCTCACGTAAATCTCATCCCACTTAATCCCACTCCTGGTTCTAAGTGGACCGCTTCCAGACCTTTCGACGAATCTGAATTTGTCCGAATTCTGGAAGGTTATGGCGTCCCAGTAACAGTTCGCGATACCCGCGGCCGAGATATTGATGGAGCATGTGGTCAACTGGCCGCTTCAGAGATAGCATCTAGTTTTGAAAAAGCAGCAGAAGCGACCGAAGGAGCAACAAAGTGAAAACTCTCCATAATTTTATTGACGGAAAATATGTGCCATCTTCCTCTGGAGAAACTAGCCACATCATCAACCCGGCCACTGCGCAAGAATATGCAACTGCTCCAATATCAAATGGCGCTGATGTCGATGCCGCCATGAAGTCGGCTGAAAAAGGATTTGCCGTTTGGAAAGATTCCACGCCGTCAGAGCGTCAACGAGCACTTCTAAAGATTGCCGACGCTTTGGAAAATCGCGCCGAAGAGTTAATCGCTGTTGAAGTAGAGAACACAGGTAAGCCGATCTCCTTGACCGCATCCGAGGAAATCCCACCAATGCTGGATCAGATTAGATTTTTTGCAGGCGCTGCCCGAAACCTTGAAGGCAAGTCGGCGGGGGAGTACATGCACGGCATGACTTCCTTTATTCGGCGCGAACCGATTGGCGTCTGCGCTCAAGTAACGCCGTGGAATTACCCCATGATGATGGCAGTGTGGAAATGGGCACCAGCGATTGCCGCTGGGAATGCCGTGGTTCTTAAGCCAAGCGACACCACTCCGGCATCGACCGTTTTTATGGCGGCCGTCATGAGCGAGTTTCTTCCAGATGGTGTTTTTAACGTTCTCTGCGGAAATCGGGATTCAGGACGAGCCTTAGTCGAACACGACACTCCTGCAATGGTTTCCATCACTGGTTCCGTTCGAGCGGGCATGGAAGTTGCCGCTTCGGCGGCACGGGACCTCAAGCGAGTTCACCTTGAACTTGGTGGGAAAGCCCCGGTTGTTGTCTTTGCCGATGCCAATCTAGAAGCCGCGGCCGAGGCTATTGCCATAGCCGGCTATTTCAATGCCGGACAGGATTGCACGGCAGCGACTCGGGTCATGGTGGAAGAGTCCGCCTACGACGCCTTCGTCGAACTTCTAGCCGAACAAGCCACCAAAAATATTGCAACCGGTGCGCCAGATGAAGATGTCCTCTACGGACCTCTGAACAATGCCAATCAACTTGCCCGCGTATCTGGCTTTGTCGACCGAACCCCAGCTCATGCCATAGTGGTCGCAGGTGGCTCAGTTGTCGACCGATCTGGTTATTTCTTCGCTCCAACCGTTATCGCCGGCCTACGCCAAAGCGACGAAATGATTCAAAACGAAATATTCGGACCGGTTATCACGGTACAAAAGTTCACGGACGAGGCGCAAGCCGTTCAATATGCCAACGGCGTTGACTATGGTCTGGCCTCAAGCGTCTGGACCCGCGATCATGGCCGCGCCATGCGGATGGCCAAGGCGTTCGACTTCGGTTGCGTGTGGATAAATACCCATATTCCCATCGTCGCCGAAATGCCACATGGCGGTTTCAAACGCTCCGGCTACGGAAAAGACCTCTCCAGTTATGGATTTGAGGACTACACCCGCATCAAGCACGTCATGACAAATTTGAATGCTTAGAATCCCATCAGACTCACTATTTGGTCGGTTTTTGTAAACTAGAGGGTCTAGGATTTCGCTGTCGTATCGAATTACCCGTTCTACCCATCAGTAGTGTCTATTTCTAGGGAAAGAAGTCGCCATGTCTGTATCTAGTGAGGAATTCACCACCGCCTCTGGAACTTCCGAAATGATGTCAACGCCGTTTTCGCGTCGCTCGCTTTTGCTAGGCGCCGGCGGTTTAGGTGCAGCATCACTTATTGGAATTAATGGAATGGAAGCAGCAGCTGCTGCAAAACCAACAGTTCGATGGGCAAACTGGTCGCTCTATTTGGATTACGACAATAAGACGAAGAAATATCCAACTATTGAAAACTTCATTAAGAAATCTGGCTATCCCACCAAGTATTTCGAAGTTATTGATGACAATGATTCGTTCACCTCAAAGGTGCAACCACAATTAAAATTGAAGAAAGATATTGGCTACGACGTAGTCACCATGACTGAGTGGATGGCAGCGCGTTGGGCCGCTTCCGGGTTTGTTCAAAAATTTGATGATGCTGCAGTTCCTAACAAGAAAAATGTTGTTCCGTTCTTGGCCAACCGTCCATTTGATGTCGGTCGCCATATCAGTCTTCCTTATCAAGGCATTATCGCTGGTGTTGCGTGGAGCAAGAAGAGCCTTCCAAAGGGCATTCAATCCCTAGATCAACTATTTGCTAAAGCCAACAAGGGCAAGATTGAAGTTCTTTCGGAGATGCGAGACACCATTGGTTTGGTCATGCTCTGGCAGGGAACCGATATTTCGAAGCCATTTACCGAAGCAAAATTTATGAATGCCATTGATTACGTAACCAAGATGATTCACGATGGATTTATTCGCCAGATCAAAGGGCAGTCTTACCAAGAAGATTTAATTTCTGGTGATGCCACTGCTGTTATTGGCTGGTCCGGTGATATCAATCAGCTCAACCTCCAAAATGGCAATCAATTTGGTTTCGCAATTCCCGAAAGTGGCGGCACATTCGCAACGGATAACTTAATGATCCCAAGCACTTCACCTAACAAAGCCGGCGCGCAAGCGTTGATTAACTACATTTATGATCCGATGGTTTCTGCAAAGATCTCTAATTATGTTACCTACATAAATTGTGTTGAAGGTGCGCAGGCGGCGATGGAGAAAGTTAACCCTAAGCAGGTCCATAACACCCTTATTTTCCCAGATGACAAAATGTGGAAGAACCTAAAGATTTTCCGCGATTTGACTCCGGCAGAACAGATTAAGTTCTCCACCGCCTTCCAGAAAGCAAGTGGTAACGGGTAAGTGGTTGACGCCTCGACTTCAGCCCACGGTGATCTAAAACTTTCTCACCTCACCAAATCATTCGGTGATTTCAAGGCAGTTGATGATCTCTCACTAACGATCCCAGAAGGTTCGTTCTTTGCCTTGCTCGGTCCATCTGGTTGTGGCAAGACCACGACCCTTCGAATGATTGCCGGTCTGGAAGAACCAACCAGCGGCACCATGCACGTTGGAAATACCGACATTACCGATATGCGGCCATACCGCCGCCCAGTTAATACGGTCTTTCAGAACTATGCATTATTTCCGCACCTTTCTATCTTTGAAAACGTAGCCTTTGGATTGCGACGCCGAGGAATTAAAGATGTAAAGGCGCAGGTAGATAAAGTTCTAGAACTTGTTGAACTGCCACATTTGGCCGAGCGCAAGCCAACCCAATTATCTGGTGGCCAACAGCAACGTATTGCGGTTGCTCGTGCAATCGTCAATCGCCCGGCGCTTCTTCTCTTAGATGAACCCCTAGGCGCGCTGGATCTAAAACTTCGACGACAGATGCAGATTGAGTTGAAATGGATTCAAACTGAAATCGGTCTCACCTTCGTGCATGTAACCCACGATCAAGAAGAAGCCATGACTATGGCCGACACGATCGCGGTAATGAACGAAGGGCGAATTGAACAAATGGGTTCCCCTGCCGATCTTTATGACAACCCTAAAACTGCATTTGTTGCTAACTTTCTAGGTCAATCCAATTTGATTAAGGGTGCCATTGAGTCCAATGGAGCTGACTCGTTATTGGTCAATCTATTCGGTCAGAAAGTGGCACTTCCACGCTCGCGTTCTGCGGCAAAGGACAGCTCTATTCTTGTCGGCATTCGGCCTGAAAAATTCCGAATTCAGCCCGAAGGTAAAGAAATGTCAGGCAATATTTTGACTGGTGGCGTGATTTCTGACGTTTCTTACATCGGTGTATCGACCCAATACCAAGTTGAAATGCCGTGGGGTCAAGAGCTCATAGTCTTTGAACAAAATGATGACGGAGTTCCGCCGCTGGATAAGGGCGATAAAGTCAAACTTTCTTGGGAGCCAATATTTACTTTCGGGTTGGACGGTAGCCAAGATGCTAACGCCGGTTCCAAATTAATTGCTGACGAAGAAGAATAACCGTGGCATTTCTACACGCTACCGCCAAACACGGTTCTTCTGAAACGAAGAAGCGTTCTTGGTTACCTTACCTATTGTTGCTTCCAGGTCTGGTCTGGCTCTTCTTTTTCTTCCTTCTGCCAATCCTGACTCTAGTCAGCACTTCGACAAAGACCCCAGGATTTGGGATCGGTGAGTTTGATCAAACCTATCGCTTCGCCAATTATTGGGATGCCATTGTTAATAGCCGAGCCCAATTTCTTCGATCTTTTGAATATGCCGGTATCGCCACAGTATTAGCGTTAGCAATTGCTTATCCGCTGGCATACGCAATCGCCTTCAAATCAGGTCGTTGGAAGAACGTTCTCCTTGTCCTTGTTGTAGCCCCTTTCTTCACTTCATTTATTTTGCGTACCATCGCCTGGAAGCAAATCTTAGGAAGTTCGGGATTTGTTAATCGCGCTCTCATTGATCTTCACATCATCGGTCCACAAACTCACTTAACGGCCAGCGCATTTGCCGTTGTCATGGGGCTTACCTATAACTTTTTGCCATTTATGACTTTGCCGCTGTACTCCAGCTTGGAGCGAATTGATCCCAGAACTATTGAAGCCTCTGGCGATCTTTATGCCAATGCCATAACAACTTTTCGGAAAGTGACTTTGCCGTTATCTGCTCCTGGCGTTGTAGCGGGGACGCTGCTCACTTTTATTCCGGCGGCTGGAGATTTTGTTAACGCAGAAATTTTGGGAAATCCCAACACGAAGATGATCGGAAATGTAATCAACGCTCGCTACCTTCAGATTGTTGACTATCCAACTGCGGCCGCACTTTCGTTCACCTTAATGTTTGTTATCTTGATCATGGTCACCCTCTACATCCGTAAAGCCGGAACGGAGGAACTGGTATGAAGCAAGCGACCAGGTGGTTTTCAAAAAACCTCATCCGTATTTACGCCGGGTTGGGTTTCACCTACCTCTTTATCCCCGTTCTTTACACCTTTGCCTTTTCCTTTAATGATTATCGAAAGAGCAATCTTGCCTGGCGCGGTTTCACCTTAAATAACTGGAAGAACCCTTGCGGTGCTCCAGATATTTGTAACGCACTAGGAAATTCGCTCAAGATCGGTTTGATAGCGACAACTATCGCAACGATATTGGGAACCTTGATTGCATTGGCGCTAGGGCGATATGCATTTAAAGGTCGCACCTTTGTTAATCTATTGATTTTCCTTCCCATGGCAACTCCCGAGCTAGTCCTTGGCGCATCACTTTTGACCATGTTCTTGAATTTTGGTTTTAATCCTGGATTCCTAACCATCGTTATCGCTCACGTGATGTTCTGTATCTCGTTCGTTGTGGTGACGGTCAAGGCCCGAATCGCCAGCCTGGACCCTAGACTCGAGCAAGCGGCAATGGATTTATATGCCGATGAGCGAGAAACTTTCCGACGAGTAACCCTTCCGCTTTTAGCCCCAGGTATTGCAGGTGCCGCGCTATTGGCATTTAGTCTTTCTTTTGATGACTTCATCATCACTAACTTCAACTCTGGAAACGTTAATACCTTCCCTAAGTTTGTTTATATTTCGGCGGAGCGAGGCTTACCGGCTCAAGCCAATGTCATCGGATCTTCCATGTTCTTTATCGCTTTGATCATTGTGCTTTTGGGTCAAGTAGTACAACGAAAACGCAAAGTCAGTTAAGTTAGCCTTATGGCAAATCTTGGAAATATGTACGGACCAAAATTCACCTTTTTGGGGATTCCTGCCTGCGATCTAGCACTTCCAGAAACTTACGAAGGTGCCGATGTCGTCATCGTCGGCGCGCCGATTGATAGCGGCACATCTCATCGGTCCGGTGCAAAATTTGGCCCACAGGCGATTCGTGGTGGCGATTATCTACCTCACGATGGCGAACGACCTCACTTGTCGATGCGAGTAGATGCGCTAAAAGAGTTGAAGATCTTTGATGCCGGAGATTTATTGATGCCCGGCGGCGATCTCACTGCATCTTTGTTAGTACTAGAAGAAGCCACTGAACTCATTTCCCGAGCTGGCGCCATCTCGGTAGTTCTCGGGGGAGACCATTCCATCGCTTCGGCCGATGTCGCCGGAATTGCTCATCATCGCGGCATGGGAAAAATATCCATGATCCATTTTGATGCCCATGCCGATACCGGGGAATCGCAATTCGGTTCGCTAGTTGGCCATGGAACCCCGATGCGAAGGTTGATTGATACTGGCGCAGTACGCGGCGATAGGTTTCTTCAATTAGGCCTTCGTGGATATTGGCCCGATGACGTGGTTCTTAAATGGATGCGCGATCAGGGCATGCGCTCCTATGAAATGACCGAAATCCATCATCGTGGAATGAAAGAAGTTCTAAATGAATCCTTTTCACTTCTTTTGGATGAATGTGACGGGGTATTTCTTTCGGTGGATATTGATGTAGTAGATCCAGGAATGGCACCTGGAACCGGAACCCCAGAACCGGGCGGAATGACCAGCCGTGAATTATTGGAAGCGGTTCGAAGAATCTGTTTAGAGTTGCCAATAGTTGGAATGGATATCGTTGAGGTGGCACCGGCATATGACAGCGCCGATATCACCGCGATACTAGCCAACCGCGTTGTATTAGAAGCGCTCAGCGCAATCACACTAAGAAAAAAGGGTGGGAGCTATGCTCCCACCCGAAACTTGCTGGATCGCTAATTAATATTTGGTGATTAACCTGCGTTCGAGGCGGCAATACCTTCATCTAATATTTCCAACGCTTCGATCAAAAGGTGATCTGGCATAACCAAAGGTGGCAACAAGCGAATCACGTTGCTATAGGTTCCTGCAGTTAAGAGTAAGACACCTTTTTGTTGGCAATATTTGACGATATCCACCATTGCTTGGGTATTTGGTTCCATGGTGCCTGGAATTACAAATTCCAGCGCTTGCATCGCACCACGGCCACGAACATCTCCAACAATGGCGTACTTGCTCTTCATGGATTCCAAAGCCTTAGAAATAATTTCTCCCATTGCCTTAGCTTTGGCAACCAAGCCTTCTTCTTCAATGGTTGCAATGGTTCCAAGAGCCGCAGCACAAGCGACGGGATTGCCGCCGAATGTTCCACCGACTCCGGAAGGAACGGCACTATCCATTACATCAGCACGACCAGTAACTGCAGCCAGCGGTAAGCCACCAGCGATACCTTTGGCAATAATCATGATGTCTGGTTCAACATTTTCTTGATTCACTGCGAAGAAATCGCCAGTACGACCGAAGCCGGTTTGTACCTCATCAGCACAGAAGAGAATTCCATGGGCTTTTGCATACGCAGCCAGACCTGGAAGGAAACCAATAGGTGGAACAACAAAACCACCTTCACCTTGAATTGGCTCGATAACAATTGCCGCCACATTATGCGCGCCAATTTCCTTTTCAATCTTATGGGTAACCATTTCTAGCGCTTCTTGGGCAATATTTTCTTGATCGCCAACCCATCGAAATGGATAAGCCATCGGCATTCGATAAATCTCTGGCGCGAATGGACCGAAGCCTTCTTTATAAGGGATGTTTTTTGCCGTCATCGCCATGGTGAGGTTGGTGCGTCCGTGGTAGGCATGTTCAAAAACTACAACTGCCGGACGTTTGGTAAATGCGCGGGCAATCTTGACTGCATTTTCTACTGCTTCTGCTCCAGAGTTAACTAGTACCGACTTCTTCTTGAAAGAACCCGGCGTTAAACGATTCAAGGCTTCGCAAACTTCGACGTAACCACTGTATGGAGCAACGGTGAAACAAGTATGTGTAAATGCTTGAACTTGTTCCATCACATTTTTCACGACGCGATCTGCGCTGTTGCCAACGTTAACAGTTGCGATTCCAGCAGCCATATCGATGATGGAATTTCCATCGATATCGATGATTACGCCGCCGCCAGCTTTGGCGACGAAAACTGGAATTGCCATGCCGAGCGAAGTTGAAGCAGCTTCACTGCGACGAACCAACATCTCTTGGGATTTTGGTCCAGGGATAGCAGTAACAAGGCGTCGTTCTTGAGGAATGTGCGGTCCTGATGTCATATCGATAATTCTAACGCACGATTGGAATAGAACGTTTTCAAATTTGTCACTGTTTCGGCAATCTTCGTTGCCGCATAGTGCAATGGATCCCAAGCAGCGAAGAGCGTGATGGAGAGTGGCTTACTCGTTAACGCGGGTTGAATGAAGAGTGAAATCAAACCAAAGCGAGCATCATCTGAGGTGATACAGATCGCTTTGTGGGCCGCTGCAAGCGCTTGCGAAGCATGAGAGGACTGTGTCTCATAGGTGGTCCGACCACCAAAGCCCTCTTGCGCCATGGCATTGTCAAAATTTCTTCGAACATAGTTATTGTCGTCGACAATGGCGATTGGATAATTGGCCAACTCTTTTAAAGAGATGGTTTCATTTTTAGCCAAAGGATGATCAGCTGGAATTTGAGCCCAGATGGGAGCATTTCCAATTACGAAAGAAGTAAATGGCGAAGGGGGCGGATTGCTTCCTATGACGAGGTCGGCTCTACCTGAGATCAATTCCTGATAAATCTCACGCGGAGTTCGCTCTCGGATATTGGTGAGCGGACATTCCTGTCCGGCCATCGCGATGTAGGGCGCAATCACATCGGCGACAGTTGTTGGGGGACCGGCAATGGTGAGTCGAACCGATTGATTCTGGCTTAGACCGCGCGCTGCGGCTTCGGCTTGTTCAGAACGGATGATTAAATCGCGAGCGATTGCCAAGAAAGCCGAGCCAGCAGCTGTGGGTTCGGCCTTTACGCCACGATTGAGGAGTTGAACTCCCAGTGATCTCTCCAGGTTTCGAATTTGGCGCGAGAGCGAGGGCTGGCCAATATGGAGAATTTTGGAAGCGGCATTAACTGAACCAGCTTCCACGACGGCAACGAAGTAGGTAACTATGCGGAGATCCATATAGTTATTATGCCTGAAAAGCATAGGTTAAAGTATCGTTTTGCATAGACAGGCATATCCCACCAATCTAAACTCGCGCTTACTTCAAGGGTCCGCTCTTGAGGATTGTGCTTGCCGATAAAAATAGATGGGGGATCGGATGAAACATTTCTTTAGCCGCCGGGCATCTGGCACTCGTGGCATTGCCATTGGTGTTGGAGTCTTGCTGATTGCCGCTAGCGCGTCTGCCACAAATGGCGCCGCCGCAGCCAACGGAATCCTCAAGGTGGCCACATCGGCTGCAGTTACTACTTGGGATCCAGTTCAATCTTTTTCTACTGAAGCTTTTTACATGACCAGTTTGTACGAACCACTTATTTGGAAGAACGAAGTAGGTGCAGCAACTGATTATTCACCAGCACTTGCAACCACTTGGTCGCACTCAAAAGATGGTCTGACCTGGACTTTCAATCTTCGCTCGGGGGCGACTTTCCACGACGGATCTGTAGTTAACGCCGCAGCAGTAAAAGCGAGCTTGGATTCGGCAAAGAAAGATGGTGGCGCAAGCTTTATTTGGGATCCGGTTAAAAGCATCGAAGTTGTCGATGCAGATACCGTGGCATTTCATTTAAGTTATTCCGCACCACTAGATCTCATTGTCTCTTCCAGCTATGGCGCCTGGATTGTTAATCCAAAGGCCTTAGATGCAGTTGCTAAAGATGCAAAATATTATGAGTCAGGTATCGATGCTGGATCTGGCCCATACACATTAACTAGTTATTCACCAGGCACTGAAGTTGTGATGTCGGCATATCCAAAATACTGGGGCCCAAAGCCTGCATATTCCATTGTGGATGCCTTGATCACTTCAGATGGTGTAACTGCGCAACAGATGCTTACTTCGGGACAGGTTGATTTTGCATCAAACATTCCGCTAACCAGCATGGCTTCGTTAAAGTCCAACCACAAGTACAAGGTCAACGCTTATGGCTCGCCATTTAACTATGTTGGTTACTTCAATACCTTGCGCGCTCCACTGAACAATCCAGTTGTAAGGCAAGCGCTCTCCATGGCAATTCCTTACTCTGACATTGTGAAGGTTGGCGGACAAGGTTATGCCACGCAGGCTAGAGGACCAGTTCCTGCTGGTATCTTCCCTTACGATTCAGCGACACCTCAGTACAAGAAGGCTTTGGCAACAGCAAAGACAATGTTGGCAAAAGCTGGCGTAAAGAATCTGAAGTTGAAAATTACTTATGCTTCCGAAAATGGCGCAGAGGCTCGCTTCGCACCGTTGATTAAGTCAGCGTTTGAAAGTATCGGCGTGAGTGTCGATATCCAAGCGATGCTATTTAGCCAGCAATGGTCATTAGCAAAGAAGGATCCTGCCAACGCACAGGATCTATTCATTGTGTACTACTGGCCAACCTATAGCGATGCCGGTTCGGACAACCTGTATTCGCTCTTCCATAGCAGTGCAAAGCCATTCTTCAATTTGAGCTACTGGAAGAACACCCAGTACGACGATTTGATTGATAAGGCAGCAACACTGACTGGTACCGATCGTGCGGCATCTGCGGCCTTGTATAGCCAAGCAATGAAGATTCTTTACGATCAAGCACCAGGAATCTCCTTCTACGACACCAAAGCTGTTTATGTCGTTCCAAAGGCGATCACTGGATTTACCTACAACATCAATTACCCCTTCTCATTATTCTTTGCGAAGTGGTCACCAACTAAGTAGTTCGGTCCGCACTCGAGAAGCAGGCTGCCACGAGGTAGCCTGCTTATCGAGATTTCTAAGGAGAAGTGTTGCTCAAGTTTGTAGGTAAACGGCTGGTTTCAGCGCTCTTTGTCCTCTTTGGCGCAACCATCATTACCTTCATTCTTTCCAGAGTTATTCCCAGCGATCCGGCCTTGGCCTTCTATGGTCCGAAGGCAACTCTGGATCAGAGCGCTCGGTTACGAAAAGAGATGGGTCTAGACCAATCCGTTGTCATTCAATACTTCAAATATCTCAAGGATATGCTGACAGGAAATTGGGGATATTCAATCTCCACTAAACAGCCAGTTCTCCACGAGTTGATGACCAAAGTCCCATCGACTTTAGAGATGATCTTTGTTTCCATCATTTTCGCAACCTTGGTGGGAATCTTGCTAGGGATTTGGGCGGCGAAGAACGCTCATAAGTTTGTCGATGGAAGTGTGCGGGTTTTTTCTATTGCTGCAGTTTCACTTCCAACTTTCTGGCTTGGTCTACTTTTTCAACTTTTCTTCGTCGGAAGGCTCCATTGGTTTCCGGCGACCGGTGAATTTGATACCGAATTAAAGTTCCTCAATCCCATTAAGCACGTCACGGGATTTCCAATCTTTGATGCCTTGATTACAGGAAATTTCCACGCAGTGGAAAATGGACTCTGGCATATGGTCCTGCCCGCGTTAACACTTTCGCTTTATAGCCTAGGTCTCATCTCCAGAATGATCCGAGCCAATCTCTTAGAAGTTCTCTCGCAGGATTACATCCGAGTCGCCAGAGCTTATGGAATTAAAGAGCGCATCGTTCTATTTACCTTGGCACTGCGAAATGCCTTGCCGCCAGTGACCACGGTGGTTGGTCTGTCGGCGGCGTATTTGCTCACTGGAACTTTCTTTGTTGAAGATGTCTTCAATTGGCCTGGAATTGGAAAATTCGCAACTACTGCACTTTTAAATGTTGATTACCCAGCGATTATGGGAATCACCTTGCTCGGAGCGATGGGGTATCTCACCATCAATTTGATCGTCGATATCGTCCAAGCCAAATTAGATCCACGGGTTCGTGCCGAATGAAAACTCTTCAGGAATTTAGACGCTATTTACTGCGCAACAAACTCTCCCTTGTCGGATTCCTTTTGGTGAATTTTATTTTGCTCGTTGCCGTCTTTGCTCCCTGGATCGCCCCTTCACCTAAAGAAGGTAGGGGCGTAGAGAATATCGACCACATTGGCTTTGGACCGGGTTGGCATCATTGGATGGGCACCGATATTTTGGGCCGAGATGTCCTCAGCCGAGTTATCTATGGCGCCAGACCTGCGCTCTTGATTGCAATTTGTGTGGTGTTGGTGGCGGCCACAGTCGGAACCATTTTGGGGCTTATCGCCGGATATATGGGCGGCTGGATCGATGAAGTAATTATGCGAGTCTGCGATCTCTTTTTGTCATTCCCGCCGCTACTGCTTGCTCTGGTGGCTGTTTCATTACTAGGACCGGGATTGACTCACGCAGCCTTGGCCTTAGTAATTTCGTGGTGGCCTTGGTATGCCCGATTAGTTCGCGGAGAGGCACAATCATTGAAGAGTCGGGCCTTTGTAGAAGTGGCTTCGGCCATGGGGGTGAGTACTTTCACGATCGTACGCCGACACATTTTTCGTAACGTGACTACGCCGCTGATTATCCAAGCCGCGGCAGATTTAGGAACGGTCATCCTTGCTGCCGGTTCTTTAGCTTTTATCGGACTTGGCGCACAACCACCACAATCGGATTGGGGTTTGATGGTTGCCGATGGAAGAGGTTTGGTCTTCGACCAATGGTGGGTGGCTACTTTCCCGGGTCTGGCGATCTTCATCACGGTATTGGGCTTTAATTTATTGGGCGATGGCATGCGGGACTTCTTAGATCCAAGGAGTCAAAAGTGAGCGCTTCAATTATCAAGGTTGCAAATCTGGCAGTGGACTTTGCCAATAAAGGCGTCATTGTGAACACTCCACTGCGTGGAGTTTCCTTCGAGGTGGCACCTGGAAAGACGCTAGGAATTGTTGGCGAAACTGGATGCGGGAAAACACTCACTGGTCTTTCCATACTCAATTTACTTCCGCCAAATGCGATTCGACGCGGAGAAATCTGGCTAGATGGACATGGAGAATTACATTCGCAAAATATGGCAGAAGTTCGTGGAGTTCAAATTTCCTTTATCTTCCAAAATCCTCACTCGGCATTTAATCCGGTCTTTACTATCGAAAAGCAGTTAAAGATTGTGGCCCATCGTCAAGGTTTGGATAATCACCACAGTGAAAAAATTATTAGGGATCGTTTACAAGAAGTTGGCCTTGATGACATAGATCGAGTCTTGAAATCATTTCCACACCAACTCTCCGGTGGAATGTTGCAAAGATGCATGATTGCCATGGCCTTGCTGGGTACTCCCAAACTGCTTATTGCC
>CAINLV010000060.1 GCA_903850565.1 uncultured Actinomycetes bacterium | reverse complement strand
GACCAGCTAAGGTCCACCAAGCAAAGGCGGCTGTGGATTGAGCTTCAGAGACCATGAGACCTAAAGATGCATCCGGTGCCTGCGTTCCAAGACCCAAGAAACTTAAACCGGATTCGGTCAGAATTGCCCACGAAAGCGAGAGTGCGATCTGAACCAGAAAAATGGGAACGACGTTGGGAAGCACATGCTTGAAAAGAATTCGTGGCGTAGAAAAACCTAAAACTCGGGCAGATTTGATGTAATCCATTTCGCGAAGTGAGAGCACAGGCCCACGAATTACTCGCACGAAGATTGGGGTATAGACAATGGCGATAGCGATTGCGGTATCTAACCAGGTATGGCCTAGCGATGAAACGATAGCCAGCGCCATTAATATCGCTGGGAAGGCAAAGAAGACATCGCTAATACGCATGACGATTGTGTCGAAGAAAGTACCAAAATATCCAGCAAAGACGCCAAGCAGAAGCCCCACGAAAGCGGCAATAGAAACCGAAAGAAATGAGACGGCCAGAGAGCGTCGAACGCCATCTAGTACGCGCGAGAAATCATCTCGACCGTATTGGTCGGTACCAAAGATGTGGTGCCATGACGGCGGCTTCAGCATCGCGTTAATATCTTGCGCAATAGGGTCATAAGGTGTGGCGTGAAAGAGTGCTACCAATGAGCCCAGAATAAGTAGCCCCAAAATTACCGCACCAATTAATCCATTGAGGCTTCGGAAATAGTAAAAGAGCCAGGACTTCTCTGCCTTTTTCATCTTTGTCATCGGATCCTCGGATCCACTTTTTGGTAGATAAAGTCGGTCATTAAATTGATCAATACGAATGTAATGGCAACAACCAATACCGTGCTCTGTACAGTTGCGTATTCGCGCTTGGTAATTCCATCCAAGATCTGTCGACCCATTCCAGGCAAAGCGAAAATTTGTTCTACGATCACTGCGCCACCCAATAGATAGCCGAATTGAATTCCGGTCATAGTCACAATTGGATTGAGGGCATTTCGCAGCACGTGCACGAATCGAACTCGTCGAGAATTAACGCCTTTACCTATGGCAGTCCGAATGAAATCTTTATCCTGGACTTCAATGAAAGATGAACGAGCGGTGCGCATTACCGGCGCGGCCACGGCAATTCCAAGGACAATCGCCGGATACAACATTTGCTGAAGGTTAAGTCCCAGGTTTACCCACGGCGGGGCGTATTCAAACCCATTGGGAAAGTAGTGCAGCTTATTCGCGGAAACCGCGATGATGGCGGTACTCAACACGAAACTTGGTAGGGATAAGGCGAGCAAGCCAAAGATTTGACCAACAAAATCGCGACGTCCGCCTGGCTGACTGGCGCTGTAGAAACCCAACATGGTTCCAACAGTGACACCAAAAAGAGTGGCCAAAAGTGCAAGCTCTAAAGTGACCGGGAATGAATGCAAAGTTAAGGAAGTCACCGGGACGCCGGTGTGATACGAGAGACCAAAATTGCCACTCACGAATCCACTTAACCAAGCCCAATATTGCCCAAGTAATGATTTATCAATACCGAAATAGGCTTTCAACGAGGCGATCTTCTCTGGCGTCAGCGCGCTGGTTTCGATACCGAAAGATGAGCTAATGGTGTCACCGGGCACTACCCGTAAAACCACAAAAACAAAGACTGAGATTCCAAAAAGAGTAGAAGCGACAGTTAGGAGTTTGGTCGTTATTCGATTTCGCAATATAGACACGTTCCTCCTGTCGAGTTCAGTAATTCTTTCACTTTTTCAAAACAAGAACGTGCCACCTAATGGCGGCACGTTCTTGCGAGTTTAGATTCCCGACTAGGAAAGTTTGACGTTTCGCAGTTCTAGGAGTGAACCATTTGGATTTGGTGTAAATCCTGACAGGCTCTTGGATGAAACGTAGTAGTCATAAGGAGTAAAGAGCCATACCCAAACGGCTTGGGTCTCTAGTTCCTTTGTGATGCTGGTATAGACAGCAGCACGACGGGTTACGTTTCCAGTGGACTTGCCCTTCAAGAAGAGTGCATCCAGAGTTGAAGATGAGTAACCAGCAACTTTGTTCAAGTTTCCGGTAGATGTGAAGTAGCGGGTGTACATGGTGTCAGGATCAACCTTGCCACCGTTGTTTGCTACTGCAGCACCGAAGTCACCAGCAAGCCATTTTGGAATATAGGTAGCGGCATCAAGAGCTTGAATATTCATCTTGATTCCGGCCTTTGCCAACTGTGACTGAACGCTAAGTGCGATTGGAGTTGCAAGCGCGTACTCGCCACCTTCGGTCATAACATCGATGGTGATTCCATTTGGATATCCACCGGCAGCCAAGTACTTCTTTGCTTGGGTTACATCGCCTGTGGCACATGGACGTGCTTTGAGACTAGAACGATAAGCAGGCATTGTTAGTGGACCAGTGGGAGCACCTTCGCCGAGAGCTGCTGAATCAACGACAGCTTGACGGTCGATCGCACAGGCAATAGCAAGGCGAACGTTGATGTTATTGAATGGAGCGACGCGAGCATTTAGCTGAAGCACATGGTATGAAAGTGAAGAAGTCTTCTGCATGACCAAGTTAGATCCAACTTGCTTTGCAACTGCTGGGTTTCCAATATAGGAGAAGTCAATAGTTCCAGCGTTCAAGGCTGAAAGGATTGAAGACTCTGCAGGAATGATTTGGAAGTTCAAGCCGGCAACAGCAGGAGCGCCCTTGAAGTAATCGGCATTAGAAGCCAACTTCACAGAAGTTCCTGGGCTCCAGCTTGTGAACTTGAATGGACCGGTTCCGTTAACTTTCTTTCCAATCAAACCAGCATCGATATCTTTCTTAGAAAGCATCGCCATGTTCACGCCATCGAGAGCTGCCAAGAATGGCGCATTCGGTGCGCTGAACTTAATGGTTAGTTGGGTGCGGTTAGCGGTGATCGAAGTGACGAGCGACAAGTTTCCGCGGGAAGCGGCACCTGTTGCTGGAAGAAGAATTCGCTCTAGTGATGCTTTTGCATCGGCTGCTGTGAATGGAGTTCCATCTTGGAACTTCACACCAGGACGCATGTACATATCGAGTTGAGTACTATCGCTATTCCAGTACCAAGACTTTGCAAGTCCAGGAACGATCTTCAAATCTGGCGTGCTCTCAACAAGCTCGGAATAGACCAAGCCAAGGATTCGAACGGTTGCAAAATTTGTAGATGTATGTGGATCGAGCTTGTCCATATCGGCACTGATGCCAATATTGAGGGTTTGTGCTGCAGAAGCTGGGCTGGTCACGCCGAGTGAAATCGCTCCGGAGATTCCGAGAGCGGTCACGATGGCAACGACGAGAGCCTTCGGCCCCTTCTTGCTAAGAGTTAACATCCTTGGTGTAGCCCCTTTCCCTACAGCGGGAGAGGTTCCCGCCAGGAGCAATGGAAAATTTTTTCAAGTCTTCCTTTGCTTGGTGAAAATCCTCGCCACAAAGGGGGGAAGTGTCAAGCCAAGACGCGTAACATTTATTGTTACAAATGAGTTTCGAGCGCAACCCTGGTGTGATTTGAAGCAATCTTGAGCCGTTCCTCTGCTTCTTCGGCATTTATGTGCAGAAGATTCATCAAAATCGCCAGTTTCACGCGATTACCAGATAATTCCAGCGCATTGGCAGCCTCCAAAGCATTCGCTCCGGTAGCGCTTTGAATGATTCGTATAGCGCGCTCTTGAAGCTTCTCATTTGTAATCTGAAGGTCAACCATCAGGTTGCCGAAGGTTTTTCCCATCCGAATCATGGTGATTGTTGAAATCATGTTCAAAACTAACTTCTGTGCAGTTCCAGACTTAAGTCTGGTGGAGCCAGCCAATAATTCGGGGCCGGTATCGACTTCAATGGAAATCTGAGCAACTCTGGAAATATCTGAACCTGGATTATTGGTCAGTCCCACGGTCAAGGCGCCAACCTCGTTGGCATAGTTGAGCGCGCCAATGACGTAAGGGGTTCGCCCGCTCGCGGCAATTCCAATCAGGCAATCTTTTGATGACAAATTGATTTCTCGGAGTTCAGCCACACCTGAATCCAAATTATCTTCGGCGGCCTCTACTGCATGTCTGAGGGCATCTTCGCCACCAGCGATAAAGGCAAGAACTTCGGTTGGTGAAACCGAAAAGGTTGGACCTAACTCAGCGGCATCAAGCACGCCTAGTCGGCCCGAAGTACCTGCTCCGATGTAAATGAGCCGGCCACCGCTGACCATTCGATCAACTATTCCTTCGATGGCGCTTTCTATCTCTGAAGTCACCTTGGCAATAGCCGGCGGAACTTCTGCATCACTTTCATTCATGACTCGAATCAATTCGCCAACGGACATTACATCGAGCATCGCGAATTTTTCATCGACTTGCTCGGTGCGAAGTGCCGCAAGATCTTCATCGAATGACATGCGTGAACAATAAGGGGCAAATCTAATCTTGACCAGCACGTTGTATTTCTTAGAAAAAATCCACTCCAGATTATTGAGTTAATACCTCTATTATGCAAAATTCTTTTTACGGGAAAATCAGGTGCTGGGAACGGCTGCGAAAGTGCACCGACGAAGAGTTTAGAATTGCCCATTTTATAAATCCCGGGGAAGTCACTATTCGCTCTCGTAACCAATATTCTTGGGACTTGAAGATAAATCGGAACGCGTTGTCGGGCTTGGTGATCACTCTCGTTCTTTCACTGATTCCGAACCCGGCCTATTCCATTGCGAAAATAGTTCCAGATGGAGTTTGTAAAATTGACGGGCAAGAGGTTTCCTTTAAAAGGAAGATTTACGCGTGCTTAAGATCTGGAAAGAAAATATTTTGGAATGAGCAAGCGAAAGTTGTCGTTCCGGCGCCGTCGCCTACATTTGTGGAACCCATAGCTCCAACTTCTTTTAGTGATCTTGCAGATAGAGCAGGGGGGATTTCATACTGGGGTTGGAAGAAGAGCGCCACCGAATTGAAGACTGGTGCGCTTTCGGGCGTTGAAGTTGTTCAGCTTTTAGGACCAAATTCACAGATGATGAATCCAGATCCAACCACTGCCATTTATCTTACGGAACGACTTTATTCGCAGTTCGTACAACCAAAAAAAGTATATTTAATCTATTTTTCATTTTCAGATGTCACTTGGGCGCAACTGCAATTTAACAAGTATGCACTTCACCCCACAGGTCATGAAGCTGCCAATAGTTGCCAATCTGCCGCAACGTGTTGGGGCGCTCAATCAGAAATAGATATGAAAGGAAATGCGATTCTTCTGCTTTCAGTCCGAGGTGGCGGAATTGAAGATCTCAATCACAGTTCAGGCACTTTAGAAGCGCACGAATTCACGCATGCTATTCAAGGGAGTCAATTCATCGGCACCTCGAAAGAAGCAGCGGCTTACTGCTGCACCAAGAGTTATATGCCTTGGTGGTTAGTTGAAGGTGGGGCAGAGTTCTCTCATGCAGCCGCCCTTTATTCGGACTCCTTCGCTAACTACAGCTCGGAACGCAAAAATGATGTCGGGGGATTGTTCACAGATGCCACCATCACGACCAGTTGGCTTGAAACTTTTCTGAAACCGGGGTCAACTGGGGATTGGGCAAAATACGATAATTGGCGAATTTATGACGTTGGATTCTTGGCCTCAGAAGTACTTGCTGCGTTGCAAGGTCCCCAGAGCATCATGCAGTTATATCGAGAAGTGGCTTTGGGGAAGAGTTATGAGGCGGCCTTTCTCGGGATATATGGAATCTCATGGAACGACGCAGTTCCCATTTTGGCTCAGGCTATTCACTCGTTAATCAATCCCTAAAGAGGAAGTTCTCATTTAGTACGAATAGGATTGTGGAAGAAGAATCCTCTGAGGGGAGCGGTTTGGGCCAAGAGTTCGATGCGATGACCTTTGGGGAAAAAATTCGCCACAAAATGATTCACGACCACAGAGTTCTCCTAACCGAATTTGCCGACAAGGTAGCAGTCAAGGAAAGAGTCGCCCAGAAAATAGGTCGCGAACATGTAGTCCCGAGCGTTGCCGTTTTGGATGATCCTTCGGAGTTTAACTTCGTGGAATATCCGCGTGAATTTGTTTTGAAACCATCTCATGGAAGTCAGGCCGGAATCCTTTTTCACACTGAATCTGCAAGACATAAATCCACCTGGAAACCTCATGATGATATCTGGGGTGGTTACTACGATTTTCATCCTTCCGACCTTCCGGTACATATTGAATTTATGCGTGAAATATCAAACATTTGGTTAAAATCGAAATACCGCCCCGGAGTGGAAGTTTGTTATGAAGCAATCCCACCCAAACTAATCATTGAAAAATACCTTCGACCAAATCCGGTTGGTTCGATGCACGATTTTCGGATGTATACCTTCCATGGAAAAGTAAAGTTTTTCAGAGCGACTTCTGGGTTGGAGGACTACACCCCCGCATTTGCGTATGACGAGTTTGGACTTCCATTGGTTATCAAAGCTGGTCATGATAATTATGACGGGCATGGTCCACACCCAACTCTGCCCGCCGAATGGGCAACCATGAAGAATATGGCCGAAATACTTTCCGAGGGCGTGGATTTTGTCCGTGTAGATTTCTATTTGATTGGCCACCGAATCTATTTCTCTGAATTAACCAACTACCCGCTCTCGGGAACTTTAACTTTTACCCCCGACTCATTTGCAAAATTGGTCTCTTCTTACTGGAAGTATTTCGATTGTTGCGTAGCCGAAAATAGTTAAAAGCTTTGATTTTCAGTATGAGTGCCCTAGGTAGCGATCGCTTCGGTGATTTATAGCCAAACTAATATTGAGAAGCGCATCACCAATAAGTGAGATGAGCACTATGTAAAGGCTGTAGGAAGTAAACCCAATAAGAAGTACTAGAAAATCCAGAACCAATTGCACGTAGCCAGCCTTCAACCCAAACTTCTCTTGGGCAACCAAGGCAATTACATTGAAGCCACCAAGTGAGGAGAAGTGGCGAAATATGACCACCATTCCAACACCGAGCAGAATATTGGCAATTACAGTTGCTAGGAATTTATTGTGGATTTGAAGAGTAAAAATCTTCGACATTTCATTGGTCAAAAGCGAGACAAAGGCCATGCTCAAGGCGCTACGGAATGTAAATTTCCAACCCTTTTTCCAAAATGCCAAGAACAGGAAAGGTATTCCAGTGAGTAGATAGACGGTTCCAACTGCGGCATCCAGCCTTTTGGCTATCAGCAGGGAAAGACCAGCTACCCCTCCAGTGAGTACACCACTAGCGTGCATTAAGGACAGGCCTACCGAAAAAAGAATTGAACCAGAGGCGATTCCAAAGAGATCCTCGAAAAGTGAGTGACGTTGCTTATCGATTGTTTTGGCTGAGGCCATTTCCTAATTCCTCGATTTCGGGTTAGAACACTAAGTCAGGAGTTCTGAATATACGCCTTCAAAGAGTGAAAGAACCAGGAACTATGGATTGAAATCTGATGGAATTATTGATGTGATTTTTGCTTGGCGAGAAGTTCTAGTGCAGGATTGTTAGCGCCTGCATGGGGCAAACTATTGCAGCTTCTTCCGCTCCGGTTTCGTATTCTATTGCCACGTCAAATTCGAATTTCGTTTCAGAAGTTTGTCGCCGAAGAAATTGTTTCCCCGTTTCATCTAACTGAAAGAGTTCGGGGGCACTAAGTACGCATTCTCCAAAATCTTGGCAGGTCAATAGATCAATCTCAATTCTCATTATTTAGCTTCACTTTCAGCGTTCCAAGATGTCGAAAACTTATGATTGGCAACCAGTCAGGAACCGGAGTGACCATTTCCGCTTTTGGAAATTTTTTGAAGAACTCGTTTACAGCAATCTGCGCTTCTACTCGAGCTAGCGGAGCCCCTAAACAGAAATGGGCAGCCCGCCCGAAAGCAATATGGCGATTAGGTTCGCGGCCAATATCAAAGCGTTCGGGATCGGGAAAAATGTCTTCATCCCGATTTGCTGCGCCGGCAATCAGTCCAACATAGTCCCCAGCACCAAGTTGTTTTCCATGCCATTCGAAATCTTCTCTCACTAATCGAGCGACGATTTGAATGGGGCTTTCATACCTTAGAAACTCTTCTACTGCGCTACCAATCATCTCTGGGTGAGCAATCAACTTTTCTTTTTCTTCCGGGTGGGTGAAAAGCAACATCATGCCATTTGCTATTAGATTTAGCGTGGTTCCAAACCCAGCCAAAAATACAAAGGTTAGGAGAGAGACCATCTCTTGATGACTAAGTAAACCTTCCACTGAAAGTTGTGCCAGCCTGGTTATCAAATCATCTTTGGGATCGGCTAATCGCTTCACCACCATTTCATCGAAGAAAGCTTCCATCTTCACCAGAGCAAGCGCGGCGGCAGGTGCCACATCGTTAAGAATGGGTCCGACATTTCCTGGATAAACACCAATTGCATCAGCTAATTCTTTAAATTCCTCCTCACGCCCACTTTCGATTCCCAATAGATCACAAATTATCTTTAGGGGCAATGGATAGGCGAAGTCGGTAATTAGATCGATCTCAGAGTGCGAACCTGCTTTGGCTAAAATTTCTTGAATCTGCTTTTGAATGACGGGTTTCATTCGAATCGCAAGTTTGCCGGAGATATATTCCTTGAGATAGCCGCGCGAATGTGTATGAACTGGGGGATCTTCAAATCCCAACCAGTGCGAAAGGTGTTCATTGAGCGCTTTAAATTTGATTCGATTTTCTGGAGTAAGCGATCGCTCGTAACCCAAGATCCGATCATTTTGAAGTCTTGGATCGCTCAGCCCTTCTTCAACATCAGTAAATCCATGGACTAGCCACATGCCCAAGTTCTCACTCCAAAAAGGTTCTTTTCGTGCTCTAAGAGTTTCATAGAGCGGATAAGGATTGAAAAGTTCACCTTTGGCGTAGACATTTAACGCGGTATCGAGGTCAAACTCAGTGGACATGAAGGGATGCTATATATAGAGCGATATTTTGTAAACAGTTTACAACCCAAGAGTTCACGGATGCCAGTACAAGTTCTTTATCTTCAAAGACTGCAAATTCAAGAGTCTGGCCGTCG
>CAINLV010000059.1 GCA_903850565.1 uncultured Actinomycetes bacterium | reverse complement strand
CTTAGATAACGGCTCTCCTGCATTTAGTGGAAGCACTACTTATGACAAGGCATCCATCATCTTCAGCTTCGCTGGTGGCTATACCGTCGGTGGCATCTGGTACTTCGATGATGTTGCCTTCAATGGTGCAACTACACCTGCACTATCTGGTGGTGGCGGAGGCGCCGGTCCAACCTCACCAGCAACGTTGGTTTCTTTTGAATCTGGTGATACATCGGGATACCAATTGGGAATTCCAGACACCGTTGACTTCGGTGGAAACGCTTCCTCACTTTCAGATACACCACCTTCAGGTGGATCTTCTGGATCGGTGAAAGCTGCCAAAGTGATTCGTGGAACTGAAACTTGGTCTGGATCAACCTTCTTGAACACGAAGGCATCCTCCATCCTTTTGGCTTCGGCCTCTCATAAAACAGTGACCATGAATGTTTACGCACCTGTTGCAGGTAAGCATGTATTGCTCAAGTTAGAAGATGCCGACGATCCAACACATAGCGTTGAAGCGTATGCAACTTCCACAACTGTGGTGGGCTGGCAGACGCTAACCTTCGACTTGCTCACCCAACGTCCCGATACGGCGGCATTCAACGAGGCATACACCTTTAATAAGGCGTCCGTCTTCTTCGACTATGTCACCAGCGGCTCATTTGGTAACGGCGACATTTACTACTTCGATGATGTTGCCTTCAATGGTGCAACCACACCTGCAGTTGCAGGTGCTGAATCAGTAAACCCAACCTTCCGATTCGTATCTGGAAGTTCAACTGGATTTGCTGGTACGCCAAACGATCAAGGCCATCAAGATTGGTTCCAGTACTACGGTTCCGGCGTTAAGTACTACACCGTCACCGCAGAAAAGGGTTCCGCTCTTACCATGAAGTGGCATGTAACAAACGCACAGGGTGCGGCAGCCACTTTTACCAACGTGACCTTTATGGTTGGAAAGTCATATTCGGTTTCCAACGCAACATTTAGTTCCGGTTACGAAGGTCATGCAGTCATCAATACTTCCGGTGCTGGTGGTAGCGATGCCGCGCAGATCTCCGGAACAACTGATGGCAATGGTGACATCACCTTCAATATCACCAACACCAATGCAAACGGTGAAACTCGTCCATCAGATCTCAATGCAGCAGATACTTTGCATGCAAATGATGGTGGCGTCTTCGCTCAGGTTTCGTTGATAACTGTTGGTGGAAATCAGGGAGTTGTCGATCAAGATATCGTTGACATCCACTTCGTTGAACCAGCAGGAGCGGTGACCGCGGCACAAATTGCGATTACCTCCAACTACTTCAATGGTTCAAACGGAGAAATTGATGGAACGATTTCTAACTACGATCCATTGCAGACTTATAGCTTGAGCAGCGATTCAGCCAAATTCCAACACAATGGAATTAATTTCCGAATCCCTGGATTAAGCGATGGCGAGTCTGTAACCGTCACTGCTACAACGACAAAAGAAGGCGGAACACCAGTTACGACTTCGGTGAAGGCCACTTATCGCACGCCGTTAGCTATCACCGGTGGCGCTAATTTGGTTTATGACCAAAAAACAAGCACCTTGACCTGTCAGAATGCGACGTTCAACAGAACCGTCACAGATGCTGCTTACTACCTATACGTTGAAGGCGTCATGTATGCCGGACAGCGTGCAGGAAAAACAAATGGACTGTCCTTCCTTCACCCAGAAGTGAATTTGTCGGTCGGAGCTTCGGTTTCTAGCGCAGTCTTTGCCATAGATCCAAGCATCAACTTGCATAACGTTGCTCGGGCAAATTGCCAAGTTCAGTCGTTCATTGGCGGCTCTAGCTATATTCAAACAACAGGTTCAATCACTTTGCCAAGAACAGGTAAATTGATTGGTCGAACTCGTACACGTGGTGTTGCTCCTGTGGCTGCAAAGCCAACAGCAGTAACCATGCGTATGGTCGCACCAGCGCTTACCAAAGATACTGCTGGAGCTCCATTCAACTACTTCGATTGGACATCAAACTCAGTGCAAAACGACTGGGCTAAGTATTACGGTCCAAACCTTGCGTTCATCTATAAGTACATGACCGCAGGTTCAACCACCACGCTTACCTGGCACGTTACTAACACCGCAACTGGTGCTGCTCTAGTCAACTTCCCAGTCAAGCTCATCATTAACAAGAATTACGGTGGGGTGCAGAACGCAACCTTCAGTTATTCCTTCAGTGGTGACACTCGAACAATTGCTGCTTCACCAATAAATGGCGGAACCGGCGAAACCACAATTGCTAGTGCCACTAATTCCAATGGTGATGTCAGCTTCACAATCACCAACACCAACACTGCGGCTTCGGCAGAAGCAAAGCCAAGTGCTCTCAATGTCCAGCAACCAGCGACCGCTGGCGACTTGCAGACACAGATCACCTTGACTGCAGGATTGGCTCAGACATCTGAATCAATTGACTTGGTTGAGTTCCATATCACCAAGCCCTAGCTAGTTAAATAGAAATAGCCCCGAGGTGACTCGGGGCTATTTCTATTTCAAAAGGTAAATTACTGAGCAGGTGGTCGATTTCCACCAAAGCCACCAAATTGTGGACGCTTGGAAGCGCAAGCCTTAAGCGCCTTGGCAACGCTCGCTTTTGTGGAATCCATTCCGCGTAAGTCGCGTAGGGAAGCAACCGTCAACCCATTTGTCTTGAGACAGGCAAGGTATGCGGTAGATGCTGCAGAGTTAAATCCGCCACCATTTGCGCCACCAAAACCTTTTGGAAGAAGTGAGGCACATTTCGCAGTGGCGGCTTGATCCTTGGCTGACAAAGTAGGTCGAGCCGATGGGATCGCTCCCGGGGATGGCTGACCGGTTGGTCGACCGCCAAAGGGACTTTTCACTCCAGCCTTGGTTAAGCAAGCTTGATATTTTTGAAAAGCAGCACCGTTGTCATCGCCACCACCTTCACCTCCTGGGGCGCTGGAAATAGTTGGCTTCGCAGTACCCGTTAATAATGGCGCGCGTGGCGCCCAGATCAATTTCTTGTTGACCATGGAGCAGATGTAATTCTTGCCCGACATGGCCGTCATGCTGCCGGGAATAGAACACGTCCCACCAGGCGTTGCTTTAACGGCGGCCGCTGCTGGATAGCTGCCGGCTCCTAAAGCCAAAACCAAAAATGGCAAGGCAAAACGTAAGCTGCGGGATTTCGAATGATTCATGTGAGAAAAGTAGAGAAAGAACAGGCAGTGATGTAGAAATAAATGCTGGATTCTTCCTGTGAGTTTTCAAGGGCTAGACTCAAGGTTCGAGAGCAAAGGTGTTTTCAGTGCTAATTAGGATTCTCAAGACCTACTTGCGGCCGTATCGTCGCAATATAGTTTTAGTTTTATCGCTCCTTTTAATTCAATCGATCGCCAACCTATATCTGCCAAACCTCAATGCCGAACTCATCAACAATGGCGTATCCAAGGGCGATATCGGCTACATCTGGCATATCGGGGCAATTATGTTGGCTGCTTCGGCCCTGATTATGGGCGCATCAATCTGGATTGCTTACCTGAGCTCTCGAGTCTCGATGTCTTTCGGTCGTGATCTTCGGACTAGCGTCTTCGTTGCGGTAGAGAGGTTTTCGGCACGAGAACTCAATAAGTTCGGGGCGCCATCCTTGATCACCCGAAACACCAATGATGTACAGCAAGTTCAAATGGTCTTATTTATGGGTCTGACCATGATGTTGGCGGCACCGATAACTGGTGTTGGCGCCGTAATCATGGCCCTAAAAACTAATGTGAAATTATCTGGGTTGTTATTGGTTGTTGTTCCCATCATGGGAACTATGGTCTTTCTTCTTCTTCGCCGAATTGTTCCGCTCTTTCGGGTCATGCAAATCAAAATTGATCGAATCAACTTGGTCCTGCGCGAACAAATAAGTGGAATCCGAGTCATTCGAGCTTTTGTGAAGACTCGATTTGAAGAAGACCGTTTCGCTCAGACCAATCAAGACCTGATGACCACCACACTAAGTGTCACCCGAACTTTCGCGATCATGTTTCCATCCTTGATGTTGGTTCTCAATCTCTCCAGCGTTGCCGTAATTTGGTTTGGCGCAAAATTGGTTGATTCGGGAAATATGCCGATAGGAAACCTCACCGCATTTTTGGCTTACATAATGCAGATTCTTGGCAGCGTCATGATGGCAATCATGATGTCCTTAATGATTCCTCGTGCTGAAGCAAGCGCTGAAAGAATTCAAGAAGTATTAAGTACCGAATCATCGGTGGTTGACTCTCTTAATCCACAAGTACCTACACAACGAACAGGTCTGGTGGAGTTTAAAGATGTGGAGTTCCGCTACCCGGGTGCAGAGCAACCTGTCTTAACGGGGATTACTTTTACCGCAAAACCAGGAGAGACCACGGCAATAGTCGGAAGTACTGGCAGTGGAAAGAGCACCTTGCTCAATTTAATTCCGCGGTTTATCGATGTAACGGGAGGTTCTGTCTCTATTGATGGAATCGACATCAAAGATCAATCACTTGAATCAGTCTGGTCAAATATCGGATTAGTTCCGCAACGGGCTTTTCTCTTTGGTGGAAGCATTACTGACAATATTCAGTATGGAAAGAAGGATGCATCTGAGGAAGAGATTTGGAGCGCGCTGGAGATTGCGCAAGCCAGTGATTTCGTCGAAGCGTTGCCAGAGAAGTTGATGGCTAACGTTGCCCAAGGAGGTACAAACTTTTCCGGAGGTCAACGTCAACGACTTTCCATCGCTCGGGCTGTCGTTCGAAAACCCAGGATTTTTTTATTGGACGATAGTTTTTCTGCTTTGGATTACACCACCGATGCAAAGTTGCGAGCGGCGTTGGAAGCGCAAGCCAGCGATGCGACCGTGATAGTCGTTGCGCAAAGAGTGAGTACCATCATCGGAGCCGATCAGATTATCGTTTTGGATTACGGAAAGATCGTTGGAGTAGGTGACCATCACTCACTGATGAAAGATTGCCAAACCTATAAAGAAATTGTGCTTTCTCAATTAAGTCCGGAGGAAGCAGCATGAGCCATACTCGACCACCCGCAGGAGCAAAACCAGGCATGGGCCCACAGCGCGGTCCAATGGCGGGAATGTTTGGTCCACCACCAGCGAAATCTAAGGACTTCAAAGGTTCGCTCAAGCGATTGCTGACTGAACTTCAGCATGAACGAAAGATCTTGGTCGCAGTTCTTTCTTTGATCAGCACTAGCGTCATCGTCGGTGCTTTTGGACCCAAAATACTGGGCCGAGCTACTAACTACGTCTTCTACGGTTTCTTAGGAAGGCAACTCCCTGCCGGAGTCACCAAGGCGCAAGCCGTTGCTGGATTACGCGCAAAGGGTGAAGGTCGCCTGGCGGATATGTTGTCCAAGAGTTCGGTTGTGCCCGGCAAAGGGATTGAATTCAGTACCATTTCACATATTTTGATCTTGGCGGCAGCGCTCTATCTCTTCTCTTCACTCTTTATGTGGCTTCAGGCATATCTCATGGCTGGGGTAACTCAACGAACTGTTTATCGACTTCGGGAAAAGGCAGAACAGAAGATTGGTCGCCTGCCGCTGAAATATTTTGATACCCAGTCTCGTGGCGACTTATTAAGTCGCGTTACAAACGACATTGACAATATTTCAAACTCCTTACAACAAGGGCTTTCGCAGATCTTGAACTCACTTCTGACCATTATTTCCGTCTTGGCAATGATGGTTTGGATTAGTCCGATTCTTGCGCTGGTTTCACTTATCGCCATCCCGTTAAGCATGTTTGTTTCTATCCGCATTGCAAAGAAATCCCAAAGCCAATTTATTGCGCAATGGGATTGGACTGGCAAATTAAATGGCCATGTCGAGGAAATGCACACTGGTCACGCGTTGGTAAAAGTATTTGGACATCGTGAAAAAGCGATCGCCGACTTTTCCACTTTAAATGAGAACCTTTATCAATCTAGTTTCAAGGCCCAGTTCATCTCTGGAATTATTCAACCGACGACCCAATTGATCTCCAACCTCATCTATGTTGCCATCGCAGTTCTTGGTGGATATTTGGTGACCATTGGCTCTATGACTCTTGGCGATGTCCAAGCCTTTATTCAATATTCTCGTCAATTCGGAATGCCTTTGGGGCAAATCGCCGGCCTTATGAATATTGTGCAATCAGGAGTTGCCTCAGCAGAGCGCCTCTTCGAACTTTTAGATGCCGAAGAAGAGAAGCCAGATTCACCAGATCTACTTCCTATGGGTCGAGCCAAAGGTGAGATCTACTTCGACAATGTGGCATTTCGATATGTGGTTGATCAGCCGCTCATCGAAAACTTCACCCTGCATGTCCAACCAGGTCAGACCATTGCAATCGTTGGACCAACTGGCGCGGGCAAAACAACACTTGTGAATTTGCTAATGCGTTTCTACGAAATCGACGCAGGTTCAATAACTGTGGATGGCCGCAACATTAGTGAAATGTCCAGAGATGACCTGCGAAAGCAGTTCGGGATGGTCTTGCAAGATACCTGGCTCTTCACGGGAACTATGCGTGAAAATATTGCTTTTGGTTCACTCAACCCCGATCACGATGATGTTGTTGCAGCGGCAGAAGCGGCAAATATTGATCACTTGTTGCGATCCTTGCCTGAAGGTTATGACTCCAAACTCACTGACGATAACTCCACCGTTTCTAACGGCGAACGTCAGTTGATCACGATTGCCCGCGCTTTCATGGCCGACCCTGCGATTTTGATTTTAGATGAAGCCACCAGTTCAGTCGATACCCGAACTGAAATCCTGGTTCAGCGGGCTATGTTGAAATTGCGTTCCGGGCGCACCAGTTTCGTGATTGCACACCGCCTTTCCACCATTAAGGATGCGGACATGATTTTGGTTTTGGATAAGGGAAGTTTGATCGAGCAAGGAACTCACGAAGATCTCATGGCTAAGAAAGGCTTCTACTTTGACCTCTACGCCAGCCAATTCTCGTCGGCAATTCTTGGTAGTGATTAAAGCGATGAAGAATCTATTGGCGGGCATCGGTATTGGCCTAGTTATTATTTACGCCGCCGGTTCTGGTTTTTGGGTTAGCTCGGGGGATGCTTGGTATAAAACTTTAACGGCACCTTCGTGGCAGCCACCAGATTGGGTCTTTGGCGTTATCTGGCCCTATAACTTCTTGATGCTTGCGGTAGCGGCTTTTTATGTTGCAAGTCGCTTGACCCAAACTTTGACCGTAACCTTTCTGGTTTTCTTTGGGCTGAGTGTGATCATGGCGCTTGCCTGGTCCTACCTTTTCTATTCTCGCCATGACTTAACTTCCGCGGCGTTAACTTTGGCCCTTGCTGCAGTTCTCACGCTGCCAGTTGTGCTAATTACTTGGCAGGCTTCAAAGGTTGTTGGTCTCTTATTAATTCCGTACCAATTATGGATTATCATCGCGACTACTTTGTCGATCGGTTATGCGTTAAGGAATTAACAGAGCTGAATTTCCAAAGTCTAAAAGCAGGTTTAATCGAAAAGTGTTGAATCTGGAATTCCTTTATTGAGCCATTGTCGGAAAATTGTTGGTTCAAAAAGTTCCAGGATTACCATTTCAGCGGCTCCCATGAGCCCAGTTCGATCAGCTGCATCACCAAGCCGTATTTCTAAATCTCGAGTTGCCAAAGGCAAAGATCGGCGTAGAACGGTTTCGCGAATTGACGCAAGAAGTTGATCCGATCCCAACAAATTTTATATCTCGGAAATTTGGCACGATCAAGCGGCTATCGATTTTCATATGCAACTACCTCACGTCCAAGCGATTCTTCGCGATTCTAAAGAATTAACAACCACTGGAGTAGACATCACTTTCATGCATCGCTTTGAACACAACTGGGAAAACTAGAATTACTTGTTATTAAATTCCACAATGTAATGCACGACGAAACCAGCGACTAATCCCCAGAAAGGCGCCCCCAATTTCCATGGATGAATATTGGAAACGGTTACCAGAAAAGTAATAAGAGCAGCTTCTCGGAACTGCGGATCGACTAGGGCATCATGAGTGCTGTTTGCAATTGCGGGAAGTAAAGCAAGACCTGCCATTGAGGCAAGCATCGCTCCGGGCAGGGCGCCGAAAAGCCCCAACATGGTGGCACCTAAACCCCCAACAATTATGTAAACAATTCCGCAGACTACGCCCGCGGTATATCTCCTTGTCTTATCTGGCTCAGCTTGTTCTCCAGAGCCAATCGCAGCCGTGATTGCTGCACTATTAACTCCGCTGCCCAACATTCCCGCCGTAAGAAAAGAGAGCACTCCTGAAAACATGAGCGATTGATTTACTGGTGCTCTAAATCCAGCAGAGCTAAGTACTGCCAAACCTGGTGCAAATTGTGTGGTCAACGTGAGGAGCGTGATGGGTATCGCCAGAGTGATTAATCCACTGATAGAAAACGATGGATTCATCCACACCGGATGAACGATGCCCGCATGAATGTGTGGGTTATGAAACTTTCCGCTGATGATCGCAAGAATCAATCCGATAACGACGCTTGTAATAACGGGAGCTCGCCAACCCATTCGACGCGCAAAGAAATAGCCCAAGATCATTCCTGTTGAAATGATGGGTTCTTCGGGAAGCGTTCGAAAAATATTCACTCCAAATTCGAAGAGAACTCCGCCCAACATTGCCATAATGACGGGCCGTGGAATAACAGAAAGTATCTTTTCCAGTAAGCCTGTTGCTCCAACAATAAAAATTAGAACAGAGGATATGAAATAAGCACCAACCGCTTCGCTTGCCTTATGGGTTGCCAGCCCGGTAACTAATAGCGCAACTGAAGGCGTGGACCAAGCAGCAATGACGGGAATGCGAAATCTTAGCGACATGATCAAACCCATCAACCCGGGCCCGGCCCAACATGCAAATAGCCACGATGCAGTTTGTCGTTCGGAAAAATGACCGGCCTTCGCCGCTTGAATCATGATGGCTACTGGCCCAGTGCTGGAAATTAATACGATCAATATTCCTGACATCGCCGCACTCCACGAGAGCGCTTTGGGAAATTCTTTAAGATTTTTCCAGAGCGCGGTTAGGGGTGGTAGTGCTTCGGTGCCTAGATATTCATCACTCATATCAATTAGGTTGCGCTGAATTTTCTTCGATCTCTTTGCGAATAGCATCCATATCGGCAGCTCGCACTGCGGCGATCAATTCTTCAAAGTTGGATTCTGGTAAAGCTCCAGCTTGGTTAAATAACATAATGCCGTCCCGAAAGGCCATCAAAGTTGGGATGGAAGAAATTCCAGCCATGCCGGCTAATTGTTGTTCGGCCTCTGTATCAACTTTGCCAAAGGTGATATCCGCATGAGCATCAGACGCTTTTTCAAAAATAGGGCCAAACATCCGACAAGGCCCACACCATGCTGCCCAAAAATCCACAAAAACGATCCCAGGTTGCATGATCGCTGCCTCGAAAGTCTCTTCCGTTAATTCCACCGTTGCCATGTCAACCCTTTCGTTCTCTCATAACTTAGGCTTCCAGTCAGAGGTGAAAAGTTCAACTTCTATTTTTGCCAAAGGCCAGAACTATCTTTCTTTGGTTTATTGGTTATACCGTTTGACCCAGTTATAACGCTGGTAAACCTCTTCAAAACCTAATCTGCGCATATTGTGAAGGGATGGATTGGGCTCACCTTCTGATTCAGTTCCAGTTTCGGTGCTGGCCCAACTGAGATCTAACTCCGAAGCCGCTCTTAATCTAGCGACCATAAGCGCGCTCTGGGCCCCGCGATTTCTATGACTTTCAAGTGTGGCTGCTCCGCTCAAACAGGCAACATCACCACGTAGATAAAGCGCACCCACTCCAACCATGGTCGCCCCATCGAACGCTCCGTAGATTTTCCAATCGGGCTTTCCAACATGTGCGCTCATCCATTTTTGCAACGTTGGGTCGGGTAAGCCGAAGCCATCCCAATAAACCCGACCGTATTCATCGCCCGCTGAAGTTTCAATTTCGCGCACTTCTAAATCAGATTCAACATCTGGAATATCATTTAACTCTCTTAGAAGTTTGATCCACGAATGGCCTTTAACGAAACCAGCGGCCGATAATAAATCTTCGAAATTTTCAGGTTGTGCCAGTGGACTGACTTGCACCGTGGCCACCTTGCAACCATTAGTAATGTAGAGCGATTCTATTGCTTCAAGAAAATCAACAGAGATTGGTCGATCGATTCCAATTCCAATAACGCGTGACCAAAATCCACCGGTTGGATCATTGGCCATCAACGATGCAACACCGCCCCATACTTGAAAAACTTTCATGCCCAATTCTTTTGCTACTTCGGCGGGAGCCAGCGAAAAGGAAGCGGCTAAATACGCAGCCTCTGCAGCCTCGACAATGCGGGCCTTTTCTTTCTGGTTCAAATTCATTTTTGAACAATAATAGAAGATCAATAGTTGAAAGAGAGTTTCATCACCAAAGTAGAGCCAGCCCCAAACTAGAGAGAGCCAGCACCTATAAAGATCGTTGAAAGCATTACATTTCAATACTTTCAGGGGTCGTGTTCTTTTAAGTGATGAAGCAGACATAGATAATGTCCAATTTTGGTAACGGTCAAAATATCGAAAGCGTTATTCTTTACGCATGGATACCAAAGTATTTGAACTTGAAGAACTGGAAAACCAGATTGAAGATTGGCAGCTTCTTTCTGAGATTGATAAAGATTTCATGATCTCTCAGATCGAAATCTTGTTGACTGAATACGCTGCCAACTAAAGACTTTTTCGCTCAATGCTTGTCTAGGCTTGTCTAGTGGGGATACCGGAGAGAGCCCCACTAGATAAAGCGAATTTTCAGATTCCCCCGAGTCTGTGTTGGAAAAGGCTAGACACCTAACGGCCCCGCTTTCGGATACCTCCCATCTGAATCCAGAAGCGGGGCTTTTTGCGTCCCCGTCGCCAGATTTCCCAGCCCATTCCCAGCTCAAATCGGTATTTTCACCCCAGGGAGAGGCCAAAACCGGGGAAAATGGAAATAAATGGAAATAAACCAAAAATCTTTCCCCCAGAGCACAACATTTGCCCCGCCCAGGTGTCTTAACTAGTAGAGGGCAGGACGCTGCTCACTAAAACAGGAGATAAATCAAATGGCACTTCGCAGAAAAGCGAACACAACGGTGGAAACCGTCGTGCCATCCACCGTATCCGATTGGTCGGTAGCCGATCTCTCCGCTCTATACGCCGCAGAACGCTCATCCTTGGTTTCTCAGGCTCGCCGGATTCTCCGCTCCGATGCTGATGCCGCTGAAATTGTCCAAGAAGCCTTCCTCAAATTCATTATGGCCGCTCCTGAGCTAGATACCCACGATCGCGCCCTTGCTTACCTTCGCACCACCGTTAACAACCTTTGCCTTAACCAAATTCGGGCGACTGGGACGCGCCCTAATTTGGTTGCCATTGATTCAGATACCTCACAAGAGCGCTTAAATGAGATCTCGGCTCAGGCTCACATCCCCTTCGATGCCACCCTGGCCGCTGCCGAAGATGCCTCTATTATTCGCGAAGCCCTTTCCCGCCTCTCTGCCGATCAACGCACCGCGTTGGTTATGTGGGAGATGGAAGGTCGCACCACCGAGGAAATCGCCGCAGCGATTGGAACCACCCCAGCCAATGTTCGCCATGTGGTTGGTCGCGCTCGCGCTTCCTTCGTCCGAATCCTTACCGAATGGGTCGTTGACGAAGAAAATGGCACCACCGCCCTTGAAGCTTTGTCCTCTTCTTATAAGAAAGCCGCTGAGCTTGCCAAAAAGTCCTCCAAGGCTGCCCTTTCCCTCATTATTTTGGTTGTTGCCTTCTTGGGCTTCAACTCAGTCACTGGTCACGAAGTCGCCAAGGTTTCCCCAGTTGCAAGTTCACAAGTAACTGGAAATAGCGATTCCTCACTCCCAGTTGCTGTGCCAACCACCTCTTCGGCTTCCTCTGAAACCACTGCACCAGCTTCATCGACCCCAACCCCAGCAGGTACTCCTGCCGGCTCGGTCAAATCTTCGGCCCAGGTTCCACAGGTTGATGTGAAGATCCCCGCCCTTACCTTCGCTGGACTAGATAAGGCAGGCGTACCAACTGGTTTTACCGCCACCGATACCCAAGGCCACCTCGGCAAATTGATTATCGGCAAGCCTTCCCCAATTTTGACCGCTGATGGCCTGGTCCTAAAGACCAACGCCATGTCTTATGACCCAGCGGCCGTCAACGTCCTCTTGGATCAGACACTAAGCGTCTCGGGAGCCGGTACGACTTATACGGCCAGCGCCTCGGTTACACTTGCTCACAATTGGACTCCGCTCAAGCTCTCCGCAACAACGACCGACTTCCAACGTCTAGAAGATGGTTCCTACTTGGTAACCGCCACCTTATTCGTTGATTCATTTGTTGAAACTGGTATGGCCATCCCGGCCGCCCAGGGCGTAGATGTAACGGCGGCACCATCGCAGATCACCACCAGGATTCTCCTGAATGCGACTAAGTCCCAGATTTTGGCTCAGGCAATACAGGTCTCCACCGTGGGATCGAAAGGAGTGAAGTAAATGACTTCGCTCATAAACCAGGTTTCCGATGCAGTCCGGATATTGCGTCGGAATAGAGATGTGTCAGCACGTGCGACTCATCTCGAAGCCGCAGGTGGGAACGTCCCATCAGCGACTATTGAAAGGAAAACAATGTCTACAAAGACAGCTTTTAAGCGCGTAGCGCTTGTTGCTGCAGCAGCATTGGCAATCGGCGGAATCTCTGCCGTTTCAGCTAACGCAGTTGCAAATACAAACTTGAACGTCGGAGCTGGTTACGGCGGCGCCGGTACCAACGCAGGTACCTCATTTGCTGGTCCTGCTAACTCTGTTGGCTTGACCCTTGGTGTAGTTTCATCAGAATATGTCACCGTTTCTGGTGGCACATTTGTTGGTGGAACCACCACTGCAACAATCGCTGCTGGTGGAAACGTAATTAGCGTTGCAACTCCTGCAGTCGGAACCATCACCGTTAGTGGTTATGCACTAACCGGTCCAGGAACCTACAGCCCAACTGTTACTGACACAGTAACAATCGTTGTTTCTGCTGTTCCTACTCCTGAGGCTTACACCTCTTCAACTGGTTACATCACCTCCGTTGTTGGCGCAGCTGCTACATCAGTTACTGATGCAGCCGTTGTTGCTACACCAATCGTTGTTTCTTCAGCTAATTCAGCAACTCCAATTGCTCGACTCACAGTTTCACAGCTCAACGCAACTCCAGCGGCTTTGACCGTTGGATTGACCAAGGCTGTAACTGTTTCAATCTCGGGTGCTGGTGCAGTTTCTACTCGCTTCGACGGTACCTTGACTGGTCCTACTGCTGTTGTAGCTGCTGCGGTTGCTAACGTGAGCGACTTCTATGTCTATGCAAATGGCGTAGCTGGCGTTGGAACCATCACCATTTCTGTTAATGGTGCTGTTCTTGCAACCAAGACTGTTACCTTGGCGGGATCTTTCGCTAAGTTCGGTACCTCAGTTGCTTCAAAGACCATTGTTCCTGTTGCCGGTACCGGTACCTTGACTCTTGCTGGTCTTGACGTCAATGGAAACGCTGCCGTTCTTCCAGGAACAATTACTGCTGCTTCTTCTTCTAACACTGGCGTCGCTACCGTTGCTTATGCAGCTGGCGTAGTCACTGTTACTGGTGTTGCTTCAGGTACTGCAGTTATCACCTCAACCGATTCCGGTACTGGTGCTACTTCTGCAACAACCGTCTCAGTTGGTGGCGTTGCTGCTTCATCCGCAACCATCACCTTCGATAAGGCCACCTATTCTCCAGGCGAGAAGATGACCCTTACCTTGACCGCCAAAGATTCAACTGGCGCCTTGGTTGGCGACGCTGCTGCTGCTACCAACTTCTTCGCTGCTGGCGGAATTGTTGCTAACGCATCATTGATCTCAATCTCAGGTGTTTTGTCTAACGTTTCCCCAGCATTTGTTGGTGGCGTTACTACTTACACCGCATACGCTCCACTAGTTGCCGGAAATGTTAACTTCACCGCAACAATGGGTGCTGCTGGTACCTATGTAGCAACTGCTGCTGCTGCTGCTGTTATCACCGGATCTACAGTTGTTGCTGCTGATACTTCAGCTCTAGACGCTGCTAACTCAGCTGCTGATATTGCTGCCGAAGCTTTGGATGCTGCTAACGCTGCAACCGATGCTGCTACAGCTGCTGCTGACGCTGCTGACGCTGCAACCTCTGCTGCACAAGATGCTGTAGATGCTGCTAACGCTGCAACCGATGCTGCTAACACTGCTGCTGACACTGCTGCTAACGCAGAGACCGCTGCTAACGCTGCAACTGACGCTGCTAACGCAGCTGCAGATGCTGCTGATTCAGCAACTGCTGCCGCACAAGATGCTGCTGATGCTGCTAACGCTGCAACCGATGCTGCTAACAAGGCTGCTGACCAAGCTGGTCAAGCCCTTGCTGCAGTCAATGCTCTTGCAACTTCTGTTGCTTCATTGCTCGCATCTGTTAGGGCTCAGCTCACCAGCTTGACCAACCTGGTTGTAAAGATCCAGAAGAAGGTCAATGCCTAATTACCCCTTCGTGAGGAATTCGTTCCTAGCAAGGATGTAAATAGTTAAATAGGAAGCCCGCCTCTTGGAAACAGGAGGCGGGCTTTCGCCATTCCCAAGATAAATGCCTAAATAATTAGGTGTGAAATAGGTTTTGTTGGTGAAACCCTCGTGGGAGAGCCTCTCCTTTAAGGTTAAAAGAGTAAGTTTTTATCATGCTAAAAATGACCAGAAATTCGAAGACTTTAAATTCCAGCGCGAAACGAATAATTCTGGGAACCCTTTTAGCGCTTTTGGCCGCCAGCGGCATTCAAGCCCCGGCCCGAGCAATCACCGTCCCCACCTTTGGGGCATTCCCCGCTATTAACGCAACCTGGGGCGTAGGTGCCGTGGCCGTAACCCTGCCAAACTCCAACTCCGCAGGTACTTGGTCTCTGGCATCATCCAATCCGACGGTCGCCTCCGTCGTGGCAGGTACCAACACTTTGGCAATTCTTAATATTGGAACGTCCACAATTACGGCAAGCCAAGCAGCTTTTGGAGATTTCGGCCCGAAGAACATCACCACGATCTTGACCGTCAACCCGGCCACGCCAGTCACTGGCACCTTCCCTGCGATCAACACTGCTCTGGATCAAAAGACAGTTTCCTTGACCGAACCTACTTCGCAATCGTCCGGGGCTTGGACATACACATCTTCTAATGCAGCTGTGGCTTCGATTTCAGGATCTACCTTGACATTAAATTCCATTGGAACTGTAAGTGTCACTGCAACTCAGGCAGCCAACTACAACTGGGCTGCTGTAATTAAGGCAGCGGTTGTCACTATTACCGGTGGCGCACCAGTCGTATCGCCATTCCCAGATATGCAGGTGGTTTTGGGATCGGTGCTGAGCATGGCGCTCAATCCACCGACCTCGACTTCCTCTGGTGCGTGGACCTTCACTTCATCTAACCCCACGGTAGCAACGGTTGTTGGCAATGTACTGACGCCGCTTTCGGTCGGAACTTCCACCATTAGCGCGACACAAGCCGCCAGTGCCAATTACGCCTCGATCACGAAGACCATGACTGTAACCGTTGTGGGCGGCCCACCGACAGTTGGACCATTCCCAGACGTCACGGTTGCGTTGAAGCCATTGGCTTCCAATACTTTCACCCTCCCACCGCCAACCTCTAACTCGGCTGGCGCTTGGACCTACACATCGGCAAATCTGCAAGTTGCAACAGTCTCCGGAAATGTAGTGACCGTTGTTGGGGCGGGCACATCAGTTATTTCGGCAACTCAGGCCGCATCGGGTAAATACGGAGCTTCCTCTCCGGTGACCATGACCCTCATCGTCACTGGCGCCGCTCCAACCATTGGTAAGTGGGCAGATATCACCAGGAATTTAAGTGATGGCAAATTTACGCTAACCCCACCAACATCTACTTCGGCTGGGACATGGACCTACGCATCCGAAAATCCAAATATCGCCACCGTCTCCGGAAATGAAGTGACTCCCGTTGGCGTGGGTAAAGCGATTATCACGGCAACACAAGCTTCCGACATCTTCTGGGCACCTGCCACTGCGCAATTGAGTTTGAGTTTGAATGGAATCATTCCAGTTGTCGGTACTTTCGCCCCAATGTCCATTGGTTTGGGAGATGCCCCATTTAATATTTCATTCCCAACGTCAACTTCTACCGGCGAATGGGTATTCACTTCCAGTAATCCGGCCATCGCCACAGTTTCTGGAACGCATGTCACGGCCATTGGGTTGGGCGTAACAACAATCAGCGCAATTCAATCAGCGCAAGGGAATTACTCCGCATCGGCACCCGTGACATTTTCGGTCACAGTTTTGCCAGTACCTGAAGTGTCAGGTTTGACCGAGAAAGTTGTTTCACTGGGAGAGAAGACCATTGTCTTGGTTGACCCAACTTCAACTTCTACTGGTGCATGGAGTTACTCATCATCAGACAAATCAATTGCAACCCTTGACGGAAAAACTTTGCACTTACTTTCTGTCGGAACCGTAACTATCACGGCAACACAGGCAGGCACAAAAGATTATGCACCTGTGTCAAAAACTTTCACAATAAAAATTGGCTCCAAGTCTCCTGTTGTTGGATCTCTGCCCTCGATCACTTTGGTGGTTGGCGAAGCTCCACGAAAGATTGCGACTCCAACTTCAGATTCTTTGGGGGAGTGGGTCTTCACGTCAGGGAATGAATCTGTTGTCTCAGTCTCCAATGGTTCCTTGATTGCATCTGCATCTGGCACCGCCATCATCACGGGAGTCCAAACTGCCAAAGGTGAATTCTCTGCGTCAGCTCCAATTACTTTTACTGTGACGGTACTGGGGAAGCCGACAATCGGAACCATTGCGAATCGAACTTCTAACTTAACTGAAAAGTCGATCACGCTCTCAAACCCAACATCAAATTCACCAGGCCTTTGGAGTTTTGTATCTTCCAATCCAAAAATAGTTTCCGTTTCGGCAAATGTGCTCGCCCCTAAAGCTATCGGAGTTGTAACGATTACTGCGACACAATCAGCGACCGCCACTTTCTCATCTGCTTCTACGACATTCACGGTAACTGTATCTCCGGCAGCAGTAACGATTTCGTGGAATCCAATCGTGGTAAAGATGACTGGATCTGGATTTGTAATCGTGCCACCAGCATCGCCATCTAAGGGAGTTTGGGGTTACACGATTTCCGATCTATCTATTGCAGTAATTGCTGGCGGAAAAATACAAGGATTAAAAGCTGGAAAGACAACCATCACTGCAACCCAAGTTGCATCTGGTAGTTACGGCGCACTTCGTGTTACAACAACGCTAACTGTTGTTCCGTCAGTTTCTATCACTGCATCAGGTCGAACAATTACAGTTTCAGTTTCCGGTGGAATTGGAAAAGTATTAATTAATGACAAAGTTGCAAAAGTTGGAAAGAATGTTGTAACCGCTGGCGCAAAGATTGTCCGCGTATTTGTTAATGGATTGCCTGTGTTGACAAAAAGTCTAAATATTAAATAGAGATCGCATTTTTATTTCATTAGGGTAGATGTCTAATGATTTTAGGTGTTATTTCATCATTAGTTGTGCTTTCTCACACTTACATTAGGGCTACCTCGTAACACAACTCTGTTATTAATTTTTACAAAGGAAATACTTTTCCTATATCTGAAACGCAAGATTCAGATAACTCGGAAAGGCATGAAGATGCCCCGCAGTAAATTCCTAAGAGCGCTAGTTTCCTTCTCCCTTTCCGCGACAATGTTTGCTCTTGGTGGTGTACCGGCGGTGCACGCCGCCCCGACTACTTACACGGTGACTTTCGATGGTAACGGTGCCGATAGCGGTTCAACTTTGCCTCAAACTAGTGCAGCTCCTGCATCACTAAATGTAAATCAATATATTCTCGCTGGATATCTATTCGATGGTTGGAGCTCTTCACCAACAGGTGTTGTTGAATATACAGACCAAGCCACATATGACTTCACGGTGGACATAACCCTGTATGCGATTTGGTCTGAAGACACTGGTGGTAGTAATCCTTGTCTTATAGATAACACCGCATTCGGTTGTCCAGGCTGGGTAGACCCGGGTAGTGGAAGTACCAGCACAGTTGTGTTCGATGCAAATGGTGGCAGTGGAACGATGAGCGATCAGGTTAATAGCATTTTTACTACCTTGACTCCCAATACTTTTTCACTCACTGGTTACACATTTACTGGATGGAATACTGATCCCTTAGCTGGAGATCAAGGAATCGTATAGGAAGATGCTGGCGGTTTTGATTTCAGTGCAGGTGGCGCCACTTTATATGCCCAATGGACGGCTCTGCCTAATCACACATTGATCTTCGACAATAATGGTGGCTCCGGAACCATGAGCGATCAAGTCACCAATGTGGCCACAGCGCTCACGGCGAATACATTTACTCGCACTGGTTACACCTTCGACGGGTGGGCAACTTCGGCAAGTGGCCCAGTGGTTTACACCGATGGCGAAAGTTATGACTTTGCTGCGGATACAACTCTGTATGCACTCTGGACGCTCATTCTTCCACACACCGTTACGTTTGATAATAATGGCGGCACGGGAACCATGAGCGATCAAACTGAGTACGATACCATCGCATTGACAAAAAATACTTTTACTAAGAGCGGTTACTTTTTCACAGGTTGGTCCACGACAGTCGTTGCTCCAGGGTTCTATGTCGACGTAGTTGGTTACGTTAGATTTTTTGACGAAAACTCTTATGGCTTTTCTGCCGACTTGCCTTTGTATGCAGTTTGGGCCTGGGATTGGGTGACAAGCGTTGACCCGATTTCCGACATAAATTTCAATAGCTACACCTATATTTGCAATACTCCAGCGTGCATGCTTCCTGACTCGGTGGATTACTTTCAAACGGGTTACTTTGGAGATGGAGGAGCTCAAACACTTTCATACACAATCACCGGTTGGAGAGATACGGATAATTTCAATCCCTGCGTTATTGGAAGCTACACCTTTACAGCTATCACCAGTCTTCCAGACGGCTATATTTTTGGAGATGGAGTTACCCCATCCGTTGAGATCGTTGTAAATTCCCCAGGCGATGGATGTGCGGATCCATCTCACACGGTCACCTTTGACGCTAACGGTGGAACTGGAACCATGTCTCCTCAAGAAAACACAACGGGAGCGAGTGCATCTTTGGCTCCAAACAGTTTTACTCGAAGCGGGTATTACTTCATGGGGTGGTCAACCATGTCTAGCGGAAGTATTAATTATGAAGAACTAGGAACTTTTGACTTTACTCACAACGTTACTCTGTATGCCCAGTGGACAGCACTGTCGAATCACACCTTGACTTTCCACGCCAATGGTGGATCTGGGTCGATGGATCCGCAGGTATCAAATGACACGACTGCGTTAAACAGAAATACTTTTACTCGGGATGGTTGGTTCTTTGCCGGCTGGGCAACTTATTCTGACGGCGCAATTATCCTTGATGACGGAGCTATTTATAACTTCTCCTTTGACGTTGATCTCTATGCAAAGTGGACGGTGAGTCCTCATACCGTCACCTTTGATGCCAATGGTGGAACTGGAACAATGGCCGATCAATCTGCCTCTACACCAACAGCCCTTCGAAGTAACACCTTTATTCTCGCCGGTTACACCTTCGACGGGTGGATTACGCATAATCTAATTAGTGGCACGGAAAATTATGATGACAATGAAGTGTATGCATTTGGAATAGATGCCACCTTCATCGCACAGTGGAGGCCTAATACATACACCGTTACTTATGACAGCCAAGGTGGCAGTCCAGTTGATCCAGGATCTTTCACGGTTGACGGATATGCAAGTTCAGCATCTGCGCCTGAGTACAGAGGGCACACCTTCTTAGGTTGGTACTTGGCACCTACGGGGGGCGGTGAACCTCGTGGCCCCACTGGTCAATCATGGCTATGGGATTTCACGGACGATTTAACTTTGTATGGTCACTGGTCTCTCAATAATCACACCGTGACCTACCACGGAAATGAAAATACTGCTGGTTCTGTTCCCGTTGATGAAGCCAGCCACGATTACAACACTTCAGCAACAGTTCTAGGAAATACTGGAACACTGGTTCGCACCGGATACACATTTGCCGGATGGAATACCCAAGCCGATGGGCTGGGGACTTCTTACAGCCCTGATGAATTGCTAAGCGTTGAAGATTTAGATGTAATTTTGTATGCGGTCTGGACTCCAGTTTTGTCGGGTACTCACCTAGTTTCATTTAACGTTTATGGTGGCACTGGAAGTATGGTCGATCAGGAATTTGGAGTTCCTACTGCTCTAGCGACCAGCACCTTCACTCGCTCCGGTTACACCTTCACTGGTTGGGCAACCTCTGCCGGCGGCGTGGTGGTCTATTCAGATGGTTCTACCTATGACTTCGCCGCCGATATCACCCTCTATGCGGTATGGAATATTAATTTCTACCCGGTTAACTACACCGCTAGCACCGGGGGTTATATCTCGGGGATACCAGCACAATCTGTTGCCTACGCCATGTCAGCTTCACCCGTGGTGGCACTGGCACATACTGGCTATCACTTCCTGCGTTGGTCTGATGATGCCCGCTCGGCGACTAGAAACGATGGCAATATCGTTTCGGCTCGATCCGTGATGGCAATATTTGAAGTGGATCTCGTCCAGTACACCATTACCTATTCTGGAAGTGGCGAAACGAGTGGGACCCTACCTAGCCCAGCCATCTTTGTGGTCGGTGGTTCGGCAATAACCTTGCCCGCCGCTGGTTCTTTGGCCAAGACCGGGTACTCCTTCGCAGGCTGGTCGCTATCGCCCAGTGGGACCGCGTTGACCTCGCCCTATATCCCTAGTGGCAGTGGGACGGTCTATGCGCTCTGGACGATCAATCACTACACCATCACCGCCTCAGCAACCGGCTCTGGAACGATCACCCCAAGCGGAGCTACTTCATTTACTTTCGGCGCCCATCAGATTTACGTCTTCACCCCAAGCGCCTTCCACCACATCGCAAGCCTGAGTGTGGATGGCCAAGTTCAGGCAGGTGCTCCAGCTGGTTATAACTTCGCAGCCATCAGTGGCGATCACACCGTGGTGGTCACATTTGCTGCGGACACCTTTACGGTTTCTTACTCCTTAGGTGATGGTTCGGGGATCATCGGTACGGTGCCACGAAATCAAACTCTCGAAGTGGCAGCGCACTTTAATCTGCCGAATGGCAGTGGACTGCGATATCCAGATAACACCTTCATTGGATGGAGTGATGGAACCAAGTCGTATGTTCCGAGCGCCAATTTTGAAATGCCAGGTCATGATTTGGTGCTGACCGCGGTATGGAAGTCCAACCTTTTCCTCTGTGACATCATTTTTGATGGCAATGGTGGTACTGGTTCCATGGATCCAATTCATAACTCCACACTGAAAGTTACTCTTCCTAAAACCGGGTTCACCCTAGAGGGGTACAACTTTGGTGGCTGGAACACGGAAGCCAACGGCTCTGGCATTTCCTACGCCGTAGGACAGAAATTGGTTCTCACCCAAGATCTCAAATTGAACTTGTTTGCCGACTGGATCCCTAAAGTTTACAAGGTCTACTACTACGCAAATAAAGCAACTTCGGGATCAGCCCCTGCAACGCAGAATTACAAAGTCGGGACTGCATCACTTGTGGTTCTTCCAGGTTCGCTTTCCAAAATAGGGTTCATCTTCATTGGTTGGAATACCGTCGCTGATGGTTCTGGAACTGAAGCGCTGGTTGGTACTGACTTAGTCCCGACCGCAAATACCAATCTCTATGCCCAGTGGCTTAAGAGTTCGGAAACTTTCTTCAAAGCCGAATTCAAATCTAACCTTGGTCAAAAGAAAGTTCAGGTCAATCAGATCATTTCGTTGGCTCAAATCATCCAACTAAATATGTCAAAGAACATCGTGAAGGTCGAAGTGCTAGTCAATGGTGTACAGATCAAAGTCACCGTATCAAGCGGTAACGAGATCAAACTCCCAGTGATTCTTGGGCCAGGTGATGTCGTGGAGGTTAGGGGAACTGCCGACACTGGACAGATCTTCATCGTCAATTTATCCATTCCTAATCGCTTCGCTTCCATAGCTAATGTGAACTTTGATTTGGGATTGTCGAAGTTGACCCCAGCGGCGATAAAGATTTTGGACGCAGTTGTTGCCAGTGTTTCCAAATATGGATTCACCAGCATTTACCTATTGGGTTATACCGATAGCTCTGGTTCTGGAACCTTTGACAATCAGAAATTGTCAGCTCAAAGAGCTGCCGCAGTTGCCCAATATCTGGGGAATGCACTTGCCAAGCAAAATATTTCAATCAAAACTGCGGCTAAGGCAGCAACTTCGCCGGTGGCCCCAAATAACGACCCAGTCGGGCAGGCACTCAATCGGCGGGTGGAGATTCAGGTTAAGTAGGGGCATTTAGCTAAGAAGAGGCTAGGCTTAAAAAGGGGGAATTCAGCGTTCTCTCTCGGGCGGGTTTCATAAACCTCTCAGGATTGGAAGGTTTGATACAGACATGGCAATTGGGAAACGGTACAACGCAGATCTGGCCGCCACGGTTCTGGGGCTTGGCGTCGGCTTAACTAGTGCCATCTTTCTGGAGACCACCACTAAATCTGATTGGGCCTCTTTCTATGCCATCGTGACCTCGGTTTCGCGGATGTGTGCCCTTCTGGGTGCTTATCTGGCCCTAGTCGGCTTAGTCCTAGTTTCTCGAGTTTCCTGGATCGAAAAGTCTGTTGGCCATGATCGCTTAGTTATTTGGCACCGAAAATTGGGACCGTACTCTCTTTATCTGATCACCTTTCACGTCCTCTTTGTAACTCTGGGTTATGCCGGAAACGATCATGCACCAATGGCAGTTGAACTATGGCGCTTAGTCGTTCATTACCCATGGATGTTGCCAGCCTTGGTTGCCTTTATATTTTTCGCAGCAGCGGGGATCAGTTCCTACAAAAAAGCCCGCGCAAAGATGTCTTATGAAACTTGGTGGACCATCCACCTCTATACCTACCTTGCGGTTGCGTTGTCGTTCATGCACCAAATCCTTACAGGGCCAATGTTTATTGGACATCCGCTAAATAAATATTTTTGGGAATTTCTCTACATCGCTTCGGGAACAATTATCGTTCTGTGGCGATTAGTCATACCAACCGTGCGCTCGCTTCGTCACGGATTACGAGTGGAACAAGTCGTGGTTGAGGGACCCGGCGTAGTTTCAGTAGTGATGCGCGGGCGCAATTTGGATCGACTGAGTGCACAAGGTGGACAATTCTTCGGCTGGCGATTTATGACTCCAGGTCAATGGTGGATCTCTCACCCTTATTCACTATCGGCAGCGCCAACTAAGCAGTACATGCGAGTAACGGTAAAAGAGTTGGGTGATGCTTCGCGTTCAGTTCGAAAGATTGAACCAGGAACTCGAGTTTTCTTCGAAGGGCCTTATGGCACCTTTGTTGCTGAGCGAGCTTCACGCGGACATGTCGTACTAATTGGTGGTGGTGTAGGCATTACTCCACTTCGGGCCTTGATGGAAGAGTTCGATTCATCAAAGAGCATTGATGTAATTTTCCGTGCTTCAAAGGAAGAGGATCTAGTACTCCGAAAAGAGCTGGATGAGATCGCTGACGCACGTGGTGCTCGCGTTCATTACTTGGTTGGAAACCGTAAGACGCATCCAATGAACGCCAAATACATTATGAAGTTTGTTCCAGCGTTTAGGGATTCTGACGTATATGTTTGTGGTCCAACGCCGTTGGTCGATGCCGTGCGACAGGCTGCAAGTGATTGTGGAATTCCGAAGAATAGGTTCCACGACGAAGCTTTTGAATTTCATTCGGTGTAAATGATGAAACGCGCGATTTTAATTGCGACTGGCACAGTTGGTGGTTTAGGAGTGGTTTTCTCCATAACTCCACCTAACTTTGGCTCTGGCGGACTATCAGGATCATCAATGGGAACTTTGAATTCCAATTCTGGTCCAAGCATGAATGGCGGTGCTCCAACACCGGCACAGAGCACAACACCTTCAAGTGTCGATCCTGCAACTACAACTTCCACCCCTATTCCAAGCGATGTTTCGACACCAACGCCAAGTGATAGGCCTTCCCAGGCGACCCCGCGATCAACGCCAGCAACTTCCAAACCAAAACCGCAAAAAACAACGAAGGCTGCTGGAACTCCAGTCGCCACAAAGAGTCAGACACCTGATTCCACCCCGACCACTTCAGTGCCAGTTGCCTCAGATACGCCTACTCCTACGCCTTCTGCGGCCACAACTAGCGCAACCCCTAGGGCCACTTCCACCCGTACACCAGTCCCTATTCCTACACATAGCACCCGTACCCCCGTCCCGATTCCTACCCATAGCACCAAGGCTCCAACTCCAACACCGACTCCAACTCCCACGCCCACCCCGGTCAAAACCACGGCGGCGCCGACTCCGACTAAAAAGTCAGGGGTCTCTGGAACGTTTAATGGCAGCGCCTTTCAAACAAGATATGGCATAGTCCAAGTTCAAATAACAATCGTCGATAATAAAATTACGGAAGCAGCGCCTTTGCAAATGCCACAAGGTCAATTCCGAACCAATCAAATTTCACAACAAGCCGGACCGTGGTTGGTACAAGAAACTTTGCAAGCACAATCTGCTGATATCCAAGGAGTAGGTGGCGCTTCCTATACATCATATGGTTGGCAGCAATCCTTAGCGTCAGCATTGGCAAAAGCTGGTTTGTAATCATCAAAATCTTGGGGGAGTAAATGCTTAAAAGAACGATGTTGATCGTAACTGGGTCTGTCGCAGGCCTAGGCGGGGTGTTGGCAATTACACCGCCGCAGTTTGGAAGTGGTTCTGGTGGGCTTTTAAATTCTGCTGCTCCGACAACTTCTACAAAAACTACAGCTGCCTCTACGACGCCGACAAAAAAAGCGACAGTGAAAAAGACAACCAAGGCCACGAGCAAGGCGACGCGAAAAGCAACACCAAAGGCAACGAAGAAGCCGGCCACAAAAACCACGGCGCCAGCAGTGAAATCCATATCGGGAACTTTTACCGGAAGTACCATTCAAACCAACTACGGGCCAGTTCAGGTACAGATCACTGTTGTTAACCGAAAGATAACTGCAGCGACGGCGCTACAAGTTCCCAATCGGGATTTCAGATCTCAAAATATTAATTCTCAAGCAGTGCCTTATTTGGTTCAAGAAACTTTGCAGGCACAATCTGCCAATATCCAAGGTGTTGGTGGGGCTTCATATACCTCTTATGGCTGGCAACAGTCGTTGGCTTCAGCATTGGCAAAGGCCGGAATGTAATGTCGCAACGGGCCAGAGTCCGAAGTGAAATCGAAGTCTGGGGCACGGTGCTTTTTCTCGATGTTGCATCAGAAAAATGCTCCGAGACCGCTCTAAATCTGGCAATTGATGAAGTCCGCAAATTTGTGATCGAAGTGGATCAAGATTTTTCCACCTACAAAGCTGATTCGGCAGTCTCCAAAATCCGTCGTGGCGAAGTAGACGTTAATGACGCGCCTAACAATGTAAAACTGGTGTGGGACTTGTGTGTAGATGCCGTTGAAATCACCGATGGATATTTTGACCCGTGGTGCGTGGAAGGCGGTTTTGATCCCTCTGGCTACGTAAAAGGCTGGGCGGCAGATAGATGTATTGAAATCTTACGCAAGCGCGGGGCCGAAAATATTCAGATAAATGCTGCTGGAGATTTATCCCTTTTCGGGGGATTGGAACCGGACAAACCCTGGTCTATCGGAATTCGCCACCCAGAGCATGCTGACCAGATCGTAAAAGTCTACGAAATCTTTAGCGGGGCTGTAGCAACCTCTGGTACTTATGAACGGGGCGCTCATATCAAAGACCCTCACACAGGTCTTATCGCCATTGGCGCCCGTAGCGCCACTGTTATTGGTCCCGATGGCGGGCTAGCGGATGCTTTAGCTACCGCGTTAGTCGTTTCTGGCCGCGAAGGTGCCTACTTGTTTTTGAAGCCGGAATTGATTGAATATTCGGGATGGGTAATTGACCGCCACGAAAATTCGGCTTGGTATACCCCCGTTTTAGAATAGTCACAGGAACCTATAAGCAATTTGAGGGTAACAATCTCACCCCAAGCATTTAGCGTTCACGGCATGAATCGGGCGAAAATCAGAATCCTTGCAATAAATCTCATTCTCGTAGTGGCAGTCGCTGGCGTTGGATTTTGGGGTTGGAGCGCGCTCCATCCAAAAGCTGCCGCGGCTGCACCAGTGACCACTATTGCCAGAATCGGTGATGTATCGGCGACAGTTTCGGCCAGTGGAAAGGTGATTAGCCCTGGCGATGTTGGTGTAAACCCGACAGTCGCGGGCACATTGACTAAGTTATTCGTGGCGGCGGGAGATCATGTAAAAGCTGGGCAAACCTTGGCAAAACTAGATCCCACCGCACAAAATACTGCACTCATTCAAGCCAGCACCTCGTTGATGAATGCCAAAGCGGCGCTAGCCAAATTAAAGCCATCCCGAACTGTGGCCGAGCAAGCTCAGGCAGCTCTGCAATTACAACAATCTCAAAATTCTGTAGACGTGGCACAAGCTAATCTAGATACGGCCCTGAACTCCCAAACTTCAAATGCGGCTACCTATCAAGCTTCCGTGGATTCGGCAAAGAAATCCTTGGCCGATGCTCAAGCCTTGGCAGATCTAAATAAAGTTACTTATCAAAACTCGGTCGATACTTCGAAAACAAATCTTGATGTGGCAACCGCAGCAATCGACCCGAATAAAGTCACCTATCAAAATTCAATTGATGCAGCAAAGCGCTCGCTGGTTGAAGCAACTGCCACTGCTGAATTAAATAAAACCAGTTACCAAAGTTCGGTAGATACGGCGAAAAATAATGTGGACATTGCAATATCCAATGCCGATGCCAACAAAATTACCTATCAGGCAAGTGTGGATGCGGCCAATCTAACTTTTCAATCAGCCCAGGTCACGGCTAGCAATTATCTCAACACCTGGGGACCATATGGGTATTCGGTTGCCTATTGTCAAAGCTTAAGTTTGTATGGGTACCCGGCGGCAAATATCAATGACATCTTCAGCAAGTGCTCGAATATATTGAGTAACAACAATTCTTTATTTTCAGCGAAAGCGAATTATGCTTCAGCTCTGGCGAGCCAGACCAATAATATTAAGAAGGATGCTCAAGCAATTGTGGCTGCTCAAACTGCTTACACAAATGCGCAATTGAGCCAAACGCTTAACCTCAATAAAGACGCCCAAAATCTGGAAAATTTGCAGACCGCCATTGATACTGCCGTTGCAAATCAAGCCAGCAACATTAAGAAGGATGCTCAGAGTGTGGTTTCAGCGCAAGCCGCTTATGCCAGCGCTCAGCAGAATCAAACTACGAGCTTAAAGAAAGATGCGCAGAATCTTGCCAATCTTCAATCGGCCGTTGACACTGCTGTCACCAACCAAACCAACAATTTGGCGAAGGATGCGCAAACGAATTCGCAAACTCTAACTAGCCTTCGCAATTCACTAAATAATGCCAAGTTGTCCTTCAGTCTCTTCCAAGCCCAACAGGCGATTGCGCTGCAACAGCCAAAGCAATCAGATGTAGATGCAGCGCAAGCAAGTATTGAGATTGCGCAGGCCTCATATAACTTAGCGCAGAAGAATTTTGCGGCAACCACCATCAAGGCTCCGGTTGCCGGTGATATTGCTTCAATTTCTTCTACCGTGGGTCAATCGGTATCTACAGGCTCCAATGCTTCAGCAACAGCTGGCACGGTTTCCGGGTTTATAGTTCTAACGAATGTCAGTTCATTGCGGGTACAAGCCGGTTTCTCAGAATCTGATACCGCGAAATTACAGGTTGGGTTAACGACTTCGTTCAATTTCGAAGCACTTCCAAATGTGACACCTACAGGAACGGTCTCTGCTATTGATCTCTTGCCTACAACTTCAAGTGGGGCCACTTCTTACACAGTTACCTTCGATTTAGATTCTCCGGTCGCGGGCCTCAAACCAGGAATGTCCGCTACCGCAACCGTCACCACGGGATCTGTAGTTGGTGTTCTTCAGGTTTCTGCTCAAGCCGTAACCACAAGGGGAACTCGCTCCACAGTAAATGTGGTCACCAAAGTGGCTGGAAAAGATTTAATTAGTTCGACTCGCGTTGTTGTAGGTCTCCAAGGCGATTCATCTGATGAAATTCTTTCGGGGATCAAAGCTGGAGATGTCATTGCCCTACGAACTTCGACATCATCGGTGGGTTCAAATGGCTTCCCAACCGGAACGGTTCCATCAGTAACTGGTGCGGGGACGTTGACTGGCGGTACTGGCGGTGGCTTTGGTGGCGGTGGCGGTCGTGGCGGTGGCGGTTGATGCAACCGGTCATTGATGTCAAAGGCGCGGTTAAACAATATGGTCAAGGCGATTCTGCAATCTTTGCTCTAGCAGGAGTAGATCTGGAAATCTTCCCCGGCGAATATGTTGCCATCATGGGTCCATCGGGGTCAGGTAAATCAACGCTGATGAACATTATGGGGGCTCTGGATGCCATGACTTCGGGAACCTACTTCTTAGAGGGAATTGAAGTCTCTTCTATGGATGAGAATGCCCTTTCTATTGTCCGAGGTCGAAAGATTGGTTTTATTTTTCAGTCGTTTAATCTCATTCCACGTACTACCGCTTTGGCCAATGTCGAACTTCCAATGGCATATCAGGGCATCAAATCTGCAGAGCGGCGCAAACGTGCACTGAAGGCGCTAGAGGTTGTTGGTCTGTCAGATCGCGTGAACCACGAACCCACCGAACTTTCGGGTGGGCAACAACAACGAGTGGCAGTTGCTCGAGCCTTGGCCACTAGACCAGCGCTGTTACTTGCGGATGAACCAACTGGAGCTTTGGATTCCAAATCAACCGAAGATCTTTTAGATCTCTTCGATCAAATTAATGCTGCTGGCCGAACCGTTGTAGTGATCACACACGAAATGGATGTTGCCAATCGGGCGAAGCGCGTCATTCGAATGCGGGATGGTTTGATTGTTGAGGACACCTTGAATAGGAAGGTGTCTATATGAATTTAATGGAAATCATCAGATTTGCGCTTCGAGGCCTAACCATAAATAAACTCCGAACCGCGCTTACAACCATGGGAATTGCAATCGGAGTTGGGTCAGTAATCGTCCTTATCGCCGTGGGAAACGGTTCTTCACTTGCCGTTCAACAAAGTTTGGATAGATTGGGTACTAATTCGATTCAAGTTCGTTCCGGCAATTTTGGATTTGGACCCAGAGCGCAATCTGCATCCAACAGCACCAAAGCGCTAACAGTTTTGGATGCAGTTGCGTTAGTAGATAAGACGTTGGCTCCAGATATTAAGCAGGTAGCTCCTATTGCCAATGCAAATGCTACGTGTACGAACGGGACTAACACTTCCACACCATCAACTTTTTCTGGAACCTGGCCGGCATATTTCGAGGCCAGCAATGTAGCCATTGCGAAGGGTTCTTACTTCACTAACGACGATGTCACTGAAGGACGAAGAGTGGCAGTAATTGGAAATACTACGGCGACAGATTTATTTGGAACTGATAGCCCCATCGGTCAAACAGTGAGATGTGGTGGAATTCCATTCACCATTATCGGGACCACCGAAATCAAAGGTTCTTCTGGTTTCCAAGATGGCGACAGTCTTTTCTTAGCGCCGATTACTGCAGTTCAAAATAGCTTGACTGGATACAAACCTTTGTCCTCCATCATTGTCGAAGCAACATCTTCGAAGACTACTGATGCCGCTCAAACCGAAATTCAAACTATCTTGGATGCCAGGCATCATGTGAAGTCAACGGCAACCCGTGACTATCGCCTCTTCAACCAAGCAACGCTTCTGGCCACTTCCTCTTCAAATAGCAAAGTATTTACGGTGCTTCTAGGCGTCGTTGCAGGAATTTCACTGTTGGTCGGCGGTATTGGCATCACCAACATTATGTTGGTTACGGTCATTGAACGAACCCGAGAAATCGGTATTAGAAAAGCTATTGGTGCACCTAAGAGCGCAATCCTTTCGCAGTTCCTCATAGAGGCCACGATATTGTCGTTAGTGGGTGGTGCTTTAGGGGTTCTGGCTGGCTATATCGGTTCCCACTTCCAGATCATTGGGGTGAAACCAGTAATCGTTCCGTCCTCAGTATTTTTGGCCTTCGGAGTTAGTGTCCTGATCGGACTCTTCTTTGGAGGATATCCAGCAAGCCGTGCGGCATCCCTTCGACCGATAGAGGCACTTCGTTATGAGTAGGAATAATGAGGACGGTATGAATAATGAGGACGGTATGAATAATGATTCCGAAGATTTCGATCTCTTCGCTACTCCTGAGGTAGATAATCTCAAGGAGGAGTTGGCGAAGGGAACGTATCGATGGACCAATAAATACACATCGATTCTGGCGGGGTTGCTCCTTATAGTTGCAGCTGCTTCTGCAGGTGCTTGGTACGGTCACAGAACACCAGCGAGTTCGGCGGCATCCGATTTTGCTAGCCTGCGCGCCTCTTTTGGAGGTGGTGCGGGAGCGACTGGTGCTGCTTCAGGTGCAACCATTGGGGCTCCAGGTTCAGGATTTCCCGGTGGTGGTTTCGGTCGGGGCAATGCCGGGACAATTACCAAGATAGATGGAAATACAATTGTTATTTTGAAAACGGATGGCAGTTCAGTGACAGTCAATGCTGCGGCGGACACGCCCGTCGAAAAATCAGTTCCAAGTGATCTAACTTCCCTAAAAGTGGGGGACTCAATTTCAGTCACTGGCCCGGTTGAGGCTGATGGATCAGTCACGCCGATTGTGATAACGCAGACCCCGACAGTTGTCGGTCAATCTGCAGGGGCATCCGCTCCAACTTCTTCATCAAATCCAACCACTGCTAAACCTGCCGCAACGGCACAAGCCTCAACTTCGAAGAAGACCACATCGACAACTCCCAACGCAGGAGCAAGCGCACGGCCATCCATAAGTGGGGGTGCTAGAGCTGGTGGACCATTCAGCAATCCAGAATTTACCGCTTGTTTAACTAAGGCGGGTGTCACCTTTGCGGCTGGGACACGACCAGATGTAACTGATCCAAAGGTGGCAGATGCTCTTGCCAAGTGTCGAGCTTTATTGCCAAATACGGGCGGAGGTAATGGGTTTGCTGGGCGAGGGGCCGGCGCAAATCCATCTGCCTCGCCTGCAGCAAGTTAGGCAGTAATTGCAGTCAGTTGCGCGATTTCATCGGGAGAAAGTTCTATGACCTGCATGATTTCGCGCAGTTGTTCCACGGTCCTTGCACTGGCTATTGGAGCGCATACCGTTGGTTGACTTCGAAGCCACGCCAAAGAAACCGATGCAATCGAGGTGTGATGAGCATTGGCGATTTGTTCCAGGGCAGCCACAGTCTTCCAACCTCTTTCGTTTTGGAATCCGGCAACTCCTGCCGCACGAACTGACTCCACAACTACGCCTTCCCGATACTTGCCACTGAGAAAGCCACGGGCTAATCCAAAGAAAGGTAAACAGGAGATCCCTAACTCGGTAAGAGTTGGAGCCATATCTTCTTCATATTCAGAACGGGCCAGGAGGTTGTAATTATTTTGAATTACAGCATATGGCGAAAAGTTATTTGCGACAGCGACTTCGTTCGCGGATTTTAATCGAGCACCTGTAAAATTTGATGCCCCGATATATCTAACCTTGCCATCCGTAATTAATTCATTAAAAGATTGCAGGGTATCTAGTTGTGGAACTTTTTCATCATCTTCGTGGGCGTAGTACAAATCTATGTAATCGGTTTGCAACCTGCGAAGTGAGTCACTGGCGGCACTTCGGATATTTGCAGGTGCCAACCCTGGGCGCTGGGAAAATTTTGCGACCTTCGTAGCAATAATGACTTTGCTTCGATTTCCCCTTGCTTTCATCCATTTTCCAATAATGATCTCGGAATCGCCGCCGGTATTGCCTGGTTTCCATTCTGAATACACATCGGCGGTATCGACGAAGTTTCCACCGGCCTCAAAATAGGCGTCCAGTAATTCAAAAGATTGGGTTTCGTCAGCGCTCCATCCGAAGACATTTCCGCCTAGGCAAAGGGGATGAACTTTTAGGTCGGTATTTGGGATGGGAGTTAATGAGGTCATACGCTCAGTCTGCTACAAGGCAATCAAATGAGAAAATTGAAACCGATAGACTAAATCCGTGATGAGCAATGATAGATTCGCGCCCGAGATTTGGGTCAGCGGAGAAGTTCTCATCGATTTAATCCCCAAAGATGGGCAAAAAATTGCGATAGTAGGCGGGGGCCCGGCCAATACCGCGAAAGCATTGGCCAAACTTGGATTCAATTCTTGCTTTATTGATGGCATGTCAACGGGCGAATACGGAGAACGAGCTAAGTCAGAATTATTGGCAGCGGGCGTCGATCTAAAGTATTCGAAATCTTCCAAGCTACCAATCTGCACCGCTGATGTGACTCTAGATAGTTCTGGAAGTGCCAGTTATATTTTCACGATTGCCGGAACTGCCACCTTTGATTTTTCGTTAGATTGGCTCCCAAAACCTCAGACCAATCACCCAGCAGTTCTCCATGTGGGCACACTGGGAACGCTCATCGAACCCGGCGCAACTGCGCTTCACCAATGGGCCAGTTCGGTCTCTGATTACGCACCCATTGTTTATGACCCCAATATTCGGCCATCAGTTCAGCCAGATCGTGATCTCTATGAAGCAAGTGTTGCGAAGTGGGCGGCGATTTCATCGGTGATCAAAGTTAGCGATGATGACTTGGCTTGGCTGTACCCAAATGAAAATGAGATCGCAATTGCCCAGCGCTGGATATCTGAAGGATTGGCATTGGTGGTCATTACTAAAGGAAGTTCTGGATTAATTGGCGTTACATCTCAAGGAGTCATTTCTGTACCCGGAGTAAAGGTCAATGTAGTTGATACTGTCGGCGCAGGAGATACAGTTGGTGCGATTATCGTTGAGGCAGTTGTTGAAAAAGGATTAGCAGCGCTACATGGTGAACTTCTCAGCTCAGTCTTATCGCGAGCCGCAAAGGCAGCAGCAATAACCTGTTCTCGAGCTGGGGCGCAACCGCCATCTAAGAGTGAGATTGAGGAATAAATGCAACATATCGATGGTGCAGAGATTTCAGTATCTATAGATCTAGATCAAGGCGCGCGGATCGCTTCGCTGCAGTGGCGAGATCTGCAATTCGCAGTTCCATTTCGCGGAACACCACTTACCTGGGGTTGGTACGCAATGGCACCCTGGGCCGGGCGAATCAGAGATGGCCTGATCGTTGATGAAAAAGATCAAGTACAAACCTTGCCAATAAATTGGGATCCACCAAATGCTATTCATGGATATGGCTTCGTTTCCTCGTGGGAGGAAACTGGTCAAGGTCGGGCTCGGTTAGAGCTTCCTGCTCCTTATAACGGAGCGGTCATAGAACAGACCATAGAAATTTTGGATGATGCGGTTCGATGGATTATTGAGTACGAGGCTAATGGGTGCACCATCCCGGCTTGGGTCGGACTTCATCCCTGGTTTCCACGGGAACTGGCCCGCGGGGATGCCGCGGAATTGGAGTTCGATGCGACCTCCATGTTGCTCCGTGGTGACGATGGTCTGCCAACCGGTGAGCTCGTACCTATTTCAAAAGAACCCTGGGATGATGCCTTTACTGGTATTCGTGGCGTTCCTTCCATTCTTTGGGAAGGCGCTGCTCGAGTCACGATTGAAAGTGATGCGCCTTGGTGGACCGTATACACCGAAGATACCGAAGGCATTGCAGTTGAACCTCAAACTGCGCCACCTGACGCGGCAAACTTGGGGATCGTGGGAGATCACTACATAGAAGCTTTATTTACATTCTCCGAAGATTAAAGAGAGAGAAAGAGTGGCGTTGTGAAAATTATTGATCGAGAGCATCTGAAGAAATTAATTGCCCATGAAGAAGCACGCTTTCTTCAACTTCATCCCGAATCTGGCGAACTCTTTCGACAAGCTCTAGATGTCATGCCAGGTGGAGTTCCCATGTCGTGGATGGCAAAGTGGCCCGGAAAATACCCTCTCTTTGTCGCATCTGCTTCGGGATCGCGTTTTACCGATGTCGATGGAATTGAATATGTGGATCTGTGCCTGGGTGATACTGGATCGATGACGGGACACTCACCAGCCGCCACCGTTCAAGCGATAACTGAACAGATGCAACGGGGAATAACTGCCATGCTTCCAACCAAAGATGCGGTAACCGTTTCGAAAGAGTTAGCACGACGTTTTGGATTGCCACTGTGGCAATTCACGGTGTCGGCGACGGATGCCAATCGCCATGTGCTCCGCTACTCCCGATTAATAACCGGAAAACAAAAAATCATTGTTATTGATCGTTGCTATCACGGTAGCGTGGATGAAACATTCGCCACATTAGATGCCGGTGGAAATACCGTTAAGCGCGAAGGCAACTTAGGTGCGCCCGTTGATTTGCAAGCCACTACACGAGTTGTGGAATTCAACGATCTTTCCGCTATGGAGGCTGCCCTAGCCCTGGGTGACGTTGCAGCAATCCTGATGGAACCAGCTATGACCAACGTTGGAATCGTGTTACCGGCCGATGGCTATCTTGAGGCCGTTGGAAAGTTGGCAGAGAAATATGGCGCAGTATGGATCATCGATGAGACTCACACAATCTCAGTAGGTCCAGGAGGAATGACCGCGCAACTTGGGCTCAAGCCCGACTTCCTTACAATTGGTAAAGCAATTGGTGGCGGAATTCCAACTGGAACTTTCGGTATGACCCAAGCGATCGCTAATCGAATTAAGGCAATGGTTGAGCGCGAAATTATTGATACTGGCGGAATCGGGGGGACCCTGGCTGGAAATGCCCTGAGTTTAGCTGCGATGAGAGCGACCTTAACCGAAGTTCTTACCGAAACTAATTTCGTGAAAATGATTTCATTGGGTCAGCGGTGGTGCGATGGTGTGGATTCAGTTATAGCTGAGTTCGATCTTCCTTGGCATTGCAGCCGGCTCGGCGCCAGAGGCGAGTATCTCTTTAAGAGCGGCGCCCCAAAAACTGGAAAAGAAGCGGCAGATGCTGGCGACTTCGAACTAGAACAATATATTCACCTTCGTCTGCTCAACGACGGCTTCTTGCTAACTCCGTTTCACAATATGGCCCTGATGTCTCCGGACAGTACCGAAGCAGATGTTGATGCCCATACTTCGGCATTTCGAAAGTTATGCGCGGAGTTGGTGAGTGTCTAATCGGTAGAGGACATCTCTTCCAAATTCAGTAAAACCTAAAGATTTATAAAGCCTTAGCGCCGCTTCGTTATCTGAATCGACATATAACATTGCGGAGAAAATACCGTTCTGTCTTAGGTATCGAAGTCCGGCCAGGGTTAGCGCTTTGCCTAAGCCCCTGCCAGCATAAGCGGGATCGACTCCCATAATATAAATCTCACCAATGGGGTCATGGTCGTGATGTTCGTTTTCACCTTCATGGGAATGCGAATGACCGCCATGAATCTTGGTCCAGCAGAAAGCCGTGGCAATTCCCTTGTCGGTTGCAATAAAGAATCCCGTTGGGTCAAACCAATTTTCATGAAGGCGAATTGTTAGGTCGTTGAGGTCCCATTTGCTTTGATCTGGGTGGTCAATAAATGCGCGATTGTTAAGTGCTAGCCATTCTTCATCGTCTAATCCAGGCAGAAATGTTCTGGTTTGGACTGATGGGTCTACTTCCGGAAGTGCATCAATTAAGGATCTTCGCATCTGGATAACGGTTCGGATTCGTTTAAATCCATTGTGCAAAGCTAACTCTTTCGCAGCAGCGACATCCCCATGCGCCCATAATCGCATTCGAATGCCAGCAACTTCTTTTGCCTTAGTTAGTATCTCTTGAGCAAATCCCTTGCCACGATACTTTGGGTGGATGACAATTTCCACGCTTGGACCTTCAACCTCATCTGTTAAATCCAGATGCGCATAACCAACCACCGTTGGACCTTCGCAGACGATTATGTGCGAATCAGATATGTCGCCACCGTGACGCAAGTGGAGCACAACATGCTCGGCAATAGGTGGAACACCATCATGATTTGTTGCGGCGCTAATTAATTCAAGTACACCGCTTCGATGAGAGTCATCTAGGTGTTCTAAATATTGCACTAGACCAATTCGGAAAGGCTATTTTCTTTGCCCGAGTTTGGCAGGGTAAAGCGATAACCGACGTTACGGACAGTTCCAATGAGCGCTTCAAATTCCGGGCCTAGTTTGGATCGAAGGCGACGGATATGAACATCTACAGTGCGAGTGCCACCGAAATAGTCGTAACCCCAGATTTCTTGAAGCAATTGCGCGCGAGTGAACACTCTTCCAGGGTGCTGGGCTAAAAATTTTAATAATTCAAATTCTTTAAAAGTCAGATCCAAAGTTCGACCGCGGACTTTGGCGGTGTATGAATTTTCATCAATAACGATATCGCCGGTTCGAATTTCTCGCAGCGATGGATCCATGAGTGCTCGATCCAACTCCATGCGTCCGACTGCCAATCGAATTCTTGCTTCTACTTCTGCAGGACCAGCAGTATCTAAAATGACATCATGAATGCCCCAATCCGCATTCATTGCAGAGAGGCCACCTTCAGTGGTGATGGAAATGATCGGACAATCAACGCCAGTAGTTTGCAAGAGCCGAGTTAGAGATTTAGCAGCGGGCAGATCTTTTCGCGCATCGATAAAGAGAACATCAACTTCTGGGACATCGACCAAGATTGATGCTTCCAGTGGCAGGACTCGGACTTGATGCTGCAGCAACGCCAGGCTAGGCAGCACTTCAGCACTGGCCCCTTGGCTGCTGGTTAAAAGAAGAATTCTTGGCATTAGGCGTGCAAGGATACTCGCGTGGGAACATGGACTCCACTTCTGCTCATCTTGATCGCGACCTCCGGTTACGGGTTTTGGTATCAGCGGTCTCGAGGTCGTGTCGTGACTGCCTCGCCGAAGGCCCAGAGTGAGCCATTAAGGCTGATTTCAAGCCTTGAAATCGGCTCCGAGTTGGGCTCTCGAGTCACCCTGGTTCAATTCTCTTCGGCCTTCTGTTCCCCTTGTAGGGCGACCAGGGCACTGCTTACCGATATCGTGGCGGACCTGCCCGATGTTGTTCACGTAGATATCGATGCCGAAAGCCATCTAGAGCTGGTCCGAAAATTGGATATCAGATCAACCCCAACCACGATTATTTTGGATGCTCGTGGTCTGGAAGTAGGAAGAGCGGTTGGAGCTCCAAGGCGAGACCAGGTCATAGCGACGCTAGCAAACGTTAAGTAAGTGCGAATTCATCGCAATTAGTCTTTTCTTCTCCTCGTATTTACGATTAGCGAGTGCTTAACCACGAACCAAAGTTTTTCACCAAGCGACGCATCATTGATTTTGCGCGCCTGGCTGGTTCGTTATGTCGAATGTAATTACTAAAAAAGCAAAGTAATACTTTTTAGTTTTTCCATTCGACCAAAGGATAATCACATGGCAACAATTAATCGCAACCCCAGTTCTATTGATCAGAAAAATGTGCGTCTTATCGATGCACGTGGTCCTCGTTTTTCAGCAACCATCACCACAATAATTTTGGCAACAACATTGGTGACACATTCCAAAGTTCTCATAGGGATCCAATTGGTTGTCTTTGCGATTGGAGCATTTGCTGGACCCCAGAAGACCCCATATGCATTTTTGTTTAAAAAGTTTGTGAAGCCTCGACTATCGGGAGATGTCCCTACCGAAGATGTCCGACCGCCTCAGTTTGCCCAAAAGGTCGGGCTCCTTTTCGCAGCAGTGGCTTTGGTTGGTACCCTGCTTGGCCATCCCATCTTCTTCGTCGTTGCCACCGGATTCGCGCTGGCGGCGGCATTTCTCAATTCCGCTTTTAATTTCTGCTTGGGATGCGAGATGTACCTTCTGATAGCCCGAGCGACCCATCGTTTTCGCAAGTAACTTCGGTAGGATAACTACATGGCCGAGCAGCACGAATTACGCGATAAAGGGCTTCGCCTGACCCCACAACGGGAATTGGTTTTACAAGCGGTACGAGAACTAGGGCATGCGACCCCAGAAGAAGTTGCCGAAAGAGTTCGTCAAACCCACCCAGGAATCAATCTCTCCACGGTCTATCGGAATTTAGAGACATTGGAGAATGTGGGCTTCGTTCAGCACACTCACTTAGGCCATGGTGGGGCTACCTATCATGCAGCCGAAGAGCTCACGCATCTTCACCTTGTTTGTAGCAAGTGTGGGTCTGTTGGTGATGCGCCGATAGCGGCTGCGGCAAATTTCGTGCAATCTCTTGCCGACGACTTTGGATTCAAAACAGATGTCACGCACTTTGCCATATACGGCACCTGTGCGACTTGTTCACAGCTCCCATGACCGCGGTTCTGGTGGAGGCTGGACCGGATGCTGGAGCGGTTTGGCATTTCGGTGAACCTCACCATGAACAACGAGCACTTGTTGCTGGTACGGCTTGGGCCGATCTTTCCCACCGAGGCGTTATTGCGGTTTCTGGTCCAGATCGTCTGACTTGGCTACACGCGCTGACCACACAACATTTGGAGAAGCTTCAGGTTGGGCAATGGCTAAGTGCGCTGATCTTGGATGCCCAAGGCCATATCGAGCACCAGTTCTTCTTAGTTGATGATGGCACTACGACCACATTTCATACTGAGAAAGTGCGAGTTTCGGAATTGGTGTCGTATTTAGAGAAAATGAAATTTATGCTTCAAGTAGAAGTGAGTGATCAATCGGAGCAAATCGCAGTACTAAAAGTTCCGGGTCTGACTGACGATATTGGTGGTCCATATGCTTTTATCAATCGAGATAAATTGGCAGAAACCACAGAAACTTATAACCATGATTTTTCTCAGGTGGGAATGTGGGCGCTTGAAGCAGAACGCATAGCAAATGGCCGGGCTAGATTGCTCTTCGAAACAGATTTTAAATCTATCCCTAACGAACTAGGTTTCCTGCACAATGCAGTTCATATGAATAAAGGGTGCTACCGGGGTCAAGAGACAGTTGCGAAAGTATTTAATTTAGGTCAACCGCCCAGGCGGTTAGTTCGCCTTCATTTGGATGGAAGCATGGTCAGCTTGCCTGGACATGGGAGCAAGATTGGTTACGAAGGAAAAGAAGTAGGTTATGTGGGAAGTTCAGAACGTCATTATGAACTAGGTCCCATTGCGTTAGCAGTTATTAAGCGAAGCGTTCCGATCGATGCCCTGTTGGTTGTAGATGGCATTGCAGCATCTCAAGAGGCGCTCGTTTAATAAACCAGCGCTTGTACCCCATCGGCCATAATTTCCTCTACGAACGAAGCAGCGCCGGCAATGGTTATTCCACTAATAACGGCTGAGCTTTCGATCCCACGGCGCACTGCACATTGGGTGCATAAAGTGATGGTTCCGCCGGCCAAAATTGCATCTCGTAGTTGAGCCAGAGGTGCTGACTGTGGAAGCTCAAATTCTTCACATTTTCCGGGTAGCGCAAACCACGCAGCATCACCAGTGAGCCACAACGAAACCGCAACGCCTGAGGTCAGCGCCATGGCCGCCACAGTAAAAGCTTGGGCACAGCGCTCTGGGTCATCGGCGCCAACCATTACCTTCACTACAAGTTTCGATGCCACCTCAGAAGTTTAGTCCGATACGCTAGCCATTATGGAGCGCCAACTATGGAATCTTTAACCTCGGTTGCGCTTGTTGTCTCCGCCCTACTGATTGGTCTGGGATTGATCGGATGGGGCAGTTATGGCGCTATCAAAACCTGGCGCGAAGATGCAGAAATTAAGCGAAACAAAGGGAGTTAATCGATGGCATTTACTATTCCAGAAGGTCTGCACCCAGATCTCAATCCACTAGCTTGGTTGGTTGGAACATGGGGCGGAACCGGATATGGCGATTATCCCGGGATTGAGCCATTCTCCTTCGAACAAGAAATCACCTTTAGTCATGACGGTCGGCCATTCTTGCAATATTCATCGAAAACAAAATTGATCGATGAGAATAACAACGTAATTCGCCTCTCCGCTCTGGAAGTTGGTTTTTGGAGAGTCAAGCCAAATAATGTCCTGGAAGTTGTTATTGCTCACAACACCGGACTTGCAGAAGGTTGGGTTGGGGTATTTCAACCTGCCAAAATTCAATTAGCTTTCGATAAAGGTTATACCGCCCCTACTGCAAAAAATGTGGACGAAGGCGCGCGCCTGTATGGTTTGGTTGATGGTCAACTCTTTACCTCCTACGACATGGCGACAAATGGTCACGAACTTCAATCTCACACGTGGTCATCGCTGGAACGGCAAGTGAATATTTAATGAGTTTCAACTTTTTTCAATCGCGTGCACAAGGTGAAATTTTGGCGGAAGTTGTTCGGCATGGAATGGTGGAGTCATTGCATTCAGGTCACTTAGTGATGCTCAATGCAGATGGTTCTATCCATTTGCAAAAAGGTGCCATTGAACTTCCGATGTATGGTCGTTCTTCTTTGAAAGCGATGCAAGCAGCAGGAATGCTTCGCTCTGGATTAAAAGTAACCCCAGAACAATTAGCTCTTATTTGTGCCAGTCATTCTGGAACTGCATTGCACCAAAGCGTTGCAAAATCCATGTTGACTGATTCAGGTTTGGATGAAAGTGCGCTTCGAAATACTCCAGATAAGCCTTTGGCTGAAGAGGAACGGAAGAATTGGGGCGAGCCAACCCGACTCGCGCAAAACTGCAGCGGAAAGCATGCGGGAATGCTTCGAACTTGCGTCATGAATGGTTGGGATCTGGAGAGTTATCGCTCACCTGATCACCCATTGCAGATCGCTATTAAAGCCGAATTTGAAGCGCTAACGGAAGAAAGTGTTTTTGCTACAACGGTAGATGGTTGCGGTGCACCACTCTTCGCAACATCCACGCTGGGCTTAGCACGTGCATTTCGTACCATGACGATTTCGCAAGATGCTATTTATCAAGAGATTATGAGCGCTTGTCGCGCCAACCCGTTGTTAGTCGCCGGCGAGGGTCGATTGACTACCCGGCTAATGCGGGCGATCCCAGGGCTCTTCATGAAGGAAGGCGCAGAGGCGGTAGAAGTGGCGACTTTGCCCGATGGTCGAACCTTGGTCTTCAAAATCGTTGATGGCGGAAATCGAGCCTTCGGTCCCATAGTTCAAGCCGCTTTTAAAGAGTGGGGAATTGATTCCTTGGATGAAGGAGTCACAGTCCTCGGTGGTGGCGAACCAGTCGGGTCGATTAGGGCGCTGATTGCATAAATAAGGCCATCTCTAACTTCTTTCGCGGTACTTCCCAAGGCGGTCTAGACTTTCGTACATGACCGCCCGCGTAGCCACTTTGATGGTTCATACCTCTCCACTAGAGCAGGCTGGAATTGGCGATGCTGGTGGTATGAATATTTATGTTGTGGAGAGCGCCATGAAAATGGCAGCGGCCGGCATTGAAGTAGATATTTTTACCCGCGCCACTAAGAGCGACCTTGCGGAGTCCGTGCAGATTGCCGATGGTGTGACGGTTCGCCACCTAGAAGCCGGACCCTACGAAGGACTTTCCAAAGAGGAACTTCCTTCGCAGTTGTGTGCACTCACATCCAGTTTCATGCACGTGCAATCTCGTTTTGCCGCCGATTATTACGATGTCATTCATTCCCATTATTGGCTAAGCGGTCAGTTGGGTTGGATGATCAGCGAACGAACTGGAATTCCGTTGGTCCACACAATGCACACCATGGCAAAGGTGAAAAATTTGGCGTTGGCTGAGGGCGAAGCACCAGAGCCAACCACCCGAGCAATCGGCGAAGAGCAAGTAGTGAAAGCCGCAAGCGCCTTGATTGCCAATACCGATGCCGAAGCAGCAAGTTTGGTTTCTCTTTACGATGCCTGCCCTGACAATGTATATGTGGTAACCCCTGGTGTTGATTTGGAACGCTTCACTCCTGGCAAAGGTCGAGCCGCAGCGAGAGAAGCTCTCAACATTGCCCCTGATGCAATTCTTCTGACATTTGTTGGTCGTATTCAACCTCATAAGGGACCTGAAGTTTTAGTTCGTGCAATCGCCGAAATGGTTTCCCACACTCCGCACCTTCGCGCCAAATTAGCTTTGGTAATTATTGGCGGGGCTTCAGGCAACAAATCCAATGAACCAGAACGGCTTCGTATGATGGCCAAGTTCTTAGGCGTTGAGGATATTGTCCATTTTAAGCCACCAGTTTTACGAACTGAACTTCCTGATTGGTATCGTGCTTCGGATCTAGTTTGCGTTCCAAGCTATAGCGAATCCTTTGGTTTGGTAGCTTTAGAGGCTCAGGCTTGCGGCACTCCAGTTGTAGCCACAGCAGTTGGTGGTCTTCGCACCGCGGTTGCTGATGGAATATCTGGTTCCTTGGTAGATGGTCACGACCCCAAAGCATGGTCTGCGGTTATCTCTAGGTTGATTGCCGAGCCTCAGCGTCGAATTTTATTGTCAATCGGAGCTGTGGATCACGCTTCGCACTTTGGCTGGGAAGCAACTGCTCGCCGAACTCTTGAAGTCTACGATCATGTGATTTCGCAACCAAAAACCCAGTCTTTATGGTTGGCACAATAGTTTCGTGATTTCTCCACTTGCAGTCATTGAAGAGTTCCTTGATTCGCACGATCTAGATTTTGAAAAGACTGCCAAGAATACCTACTTGCTCACTTTGCCGGGTGAGAAAAAACTTCAAACCCATTGCGCGCTTGTTATCGGTAATCACTCCTTGAGCATCAATGCTTTTGTGATTCGAAAGCCGGATGAAAATGCCGGAGCCGTTCATGAATGGTTATTGAAAAAGAATGCATCCATGTATGCCGTGGCCTTCGCTCTCAATGAACTTGGCGACATTTTCCTGGTGGGAAGGCTGCCGCTAACTGCACTTTCTGAACAAGAGTTGGATCGAATTCTGGGCTCTGTGTTGCAGTATTCAGATAGTTCATTTAACCCATTATTGGAACTTGGTTTTTCATCGGCAATAAGGCGGGAATGGGCATGGCGAGTCTCACGAGGGGAATCCCTGGCCAACCTGGCAGCGTTCGAGCATTTGATTAAGTAAACTTCGGGCATGACAAAAACATTGATCTTGCTCCGCCACGGTGAGAGTGAATGGAACGCAAAGAATCTCTTTACCGGCTGGGTAGATGTACGCCTCTCGGACAAGGGTGAATCCGAGGCCAAACGCGGCGGCCAGTTATTGAAGGAAAATGGCCTTTTGCCAGATGTATTACATACCTCGCTATTGCGCCGGGCAATTCATACTGCCCAAATTGCATTGGATGTTGCCGATCGTCACTGGATTCCAGTTCGCCGCGATTGGCGCTTGAACGAACGCCATTATGGCGCGCTCCAAGGTAAGGATAAAAAGGCAACCTTAGAAGCGTATGGCGAAGAACAATTTATGTTGTGGCGCCGCTCCTTTGACGTGCCACCTCCTGCCATAGATGATGCCAACGAGTTCAGCCAATATGGCGATCCCCGCTATGTGGAGTTGGGATCACAATTGCCACGAACTGAGTGCCTCAAAGATGTCATCGTCAGAATGCTCCCCTATTGGGACAGTGCGATCGTTCCTGATTTGAATACGGGTAAGACCGTTTTAGTCACAGCTCACGGAAATTCATTGCGCGCTTTGGTTAAACACCTTGATGGAATTTCGGATGAGGATATTGCCGGACTAAATATTCCTACAGGAATCCCGTTGCTCTACGAACTCGACGACAATTTCCAACCTATGAAAAAAGGCGGGCTTTATTTAGATCCTGAGGCTGCGAAAGCTGCAATTGAAGCGGTAGCGAACCAGGGGAAGAAATAAAGTTTAAGCTTTTGGCGAGGCGTATTCGCCAGTAACTAAGAAGTAGACCCTGCGGGCGATAGATACCGCATGGTCGGCACATCGTTCGTAGTAGCGAGCAAGTAGCGTCATGTCGATCGCGGTTTCAATTCCATGTGCCCAATCGTCGGCCAACAAAGTTGAAATAATTTTGCGATGCAAAATATCCATCTGGTCATCATCAGTTTCAATTTCCAGTGCGCGAACGATGTCGCGGTGTTCAATGACTGATGCCATCTTGTCGATAATCAGGACAGCAGTTCGGCCCATCTCTTCAATGGTGGGAATCAGTTCTGCAGGCACAGCACATCCAGGAAAACGCATTCTGGCTAATTTTGCGATGTGATTGGCAAGGGCTCCCATGCGCTCAAGATCGGCGCTCATTCGAAATCCGGTAACCAGGGTTCGAAGATCTGAAGCAACTGGTTGCTGACGAGCCATCAGGTTCAGGCCGCGGGCATCGAGGTCGTGCTGGATTGTGTCGATGACATTGTCCTCGGCGATCACTTGCTCGGCCAGGCTCAAATCGCAGGTCAGAAGGGCCAAAGTCCCCTTGGAAATAGAGTCCTTTACCAACCCGGCCATGAGCAAGAGGCTGGTCCGCATTGAATCTAGCTCTTCATTATATTGATCGCGCATAAGCGTACGATAATGGTTCGCCACGGCTAATTCGGGTTCCAGGGTTAACGGGTCTCAAACAGAAAGCAAAGTTTGGGGTAATTTCCCGCATAAAACCTGCTTTCGCAGGACCTTAGGTATGGGTACTCCTACGATAAGGGGGTGGCGTGGGTCCGAAAGAAGATTTCATCAGAGGTAGAGGCCATTGGTGTGCCGACTCCCGTAAGCCTGCCCCGAGACCTCAAAGATTTGCTTCAAAATGTCGATGCCGAAACCATCGTGTTGGCGCCTGGCGAGACTGTGGTTTATGCCTCTGGGGGAATAAATACATTTAATATCATCCGAGATTCGCGGTTGCTCAACGAGCCACTATTGATGCTGGTCAGAGCGGTGCGCCGTTCTGGTTTAAAGCAAGAAAATACTATGGAATTACCGCGAGGCCCTATTGGCGCTGGAACTCACGATTTGCTGGTGCGAGTCGCCCCCATGGGGAACGAAGGTTTGGTCGTCATCCTTATTTTTGATGATAGCGAAATGCGAAGACTCGATTCCATTCGCAGGGACTTTGTCGCCAATATTTCTCACGAACTCAAAACCCCAATCGGTGCTTTATCCATATTGAGTGAAGCGGTTTTGGGAGCTAGCGATGATCCGGTTGCTATTACTCGTTTTGCAACTCGGATGCAGACGGAAGCAAAGCGATTGACCGATTTGGTCCAAGAAATTATTGACCTTTCCAGATTGCAAGATGATGACCCATTGAAAGATGCAAAAACTTTTGAGATTTCAGATGTGGTCCAGGAAGCAATCGATCAATCTCGGCTTACGTCAGGCGCTCGCGATATAGCAATTGTTTATTCATCCCAGGTTGAAGCCAAAATTCAAGGTGATCGAGGTCAGATTCTGATGGCCGTTCATAATCTGATTGAGAATGCTATTAATTACAGCCCCAATGGAACTCGCGTTGCTGTGGCTGTCAGAAATAGTGGAGACCTATGTGAAATATCTATTTCGGATCAAGGTATTGGAATTCCAGAAAGTGATTTACAGAGAATTTTTGAACGTTTTTATCGAGTCGATCCAGCTAGGTCGCGGCTTACTGGAGGCACCGGCTTAGGTCTTTCCATCGTTAAACATGTAGTTTCCAATCACGGTGGCGATGTATCCGTTTGGAGTATGGAAGGTTCGGGCAGTACCTTCACAATTCGACTGCCGCACATGCAAGAAAATGGAATGAATTCTTCAACAACAGCCGTGGAGGCAGAGCAATGACAAAGATTTTGGTAGTTGAAGATGAGGCATCATTTTCCGATGCTTTGGCCTATCTCTTAGGTAAAGAGGGCTTCGATGTATCTGTGGCTGACAGTGGCCCAGCGGCAATTGAAGAATTCGACCGCCATGGTGCCGATTTAGTTCTTTTAGATCTCATGCTTCCTGGCTTGCCAGGAACTGAAGTTTGTCGCCAACTTCGAACTCGTTCCAACGTGCCAGTAATCATGCTCACGGCAAAAGATACCGAAGTAGATAAAGTCGTTGGTCTGGAATTGGGCGCTGATGATTATGTAACCAAGCCATACTCTTCGAGGGAATTGATTGCCCGAATTCGCGCCGTACTTCGCCGACAAGGTGAAGAAGTATCTGTTGCAGATGGAATTTTGGCGGCAGGTCCAGTTCGAATGGATGTGGATCGTCATACGGTTTCTATAAACGGAACCAACCAAAATCTTCCGCTAAAAGAATTCGAATTATTGGAATTTCTCATTCGTAATTCCGGTCGAGTACTAACCAGGTCACAACTGATTGACCGCGTGTGGGGTAGCGATTATTTTGGCGACACAAAAACCTTAGATGTTCATGTCAAACGATTGCGCGCACGCATCGAAGTTGATCCGGCCAATCCGAACTGTATTCAGACCGTTCGAGGCTTAGGCTATAAATTCGAGGCTTAATTTCCCACGTTGGCGTAGATGTCGCTCTTCTCGCGGACGATTGCATCGAGAGTTATTGCACCCGCATTTTGAAAAGTGAATTCAATGGTTGCCCGAGAACTTGGCGACTTATTTAATCCTGGAATAACTGCGCTTTGATTTGCTGAATCGCCAGCAAAGATGGCTGGTTTATCCAATACTAAGTCGATTGGGCTGGCTGAGAGCGTGGCTGGAATTCCATCAACGCTAATTGCCAAAAGTTGATCCGTACTATCGCCGGTATTGACGATCGTCCCTACCAAAACTGCGGAACCATCGGGTTGAGCAACCAAGAGAACATCGCGGGCCTTTATGGCGCCCGAATCTGCTTCAGCTCCGTCGGTGACCTTTTTAATCATTCGGGTGGGGGCATCTGAGCCGGTGGAACACCCAGTGAGGGTCAATCCCAGTCCGGCAACTAGGAGAACTGCCATTACCGACTTGGGCGCGAATTTCGAGGTCAAGGACATGAGCAGATGCTACCGATTAAGCGCGAATTTCCCGCAATTGGCGCCTAAACGGGCCTTCGCTTCGGCCGCTGATAGCCGAAAAATCACGGCTAGAGCCAGGTCACAATCTGCTGGTATCCTTGGCCTCTACCGAAAGGCCAGTGAATGTCATTTAAGGTCGGCGAAACCGTTGTTTATCCCCATCACGGAGCGGCTCTCATCGAAGCGATTGAGACTCGGACCATTAAAGGCGAAGACAAGATTTATTTAGTTCTCAAGATTGCCCAAGGCGACCTCACGGTTCGGGTTCCAGCAGAAAATGTGGACCTAGTCGGAGTTCGAGATGTTGTAGATAGCGCCGGTTTGGATCGGGTATTTAACGTTCTACGCCAGCCATATACCGAAGAACCCACCAACTGGTCCCGTCGCTACAAAGCCAATGTTGAAAAACTGGCTTCTGGAGACGTTATCAAAGTGGCTGAGGTTGTTCGAGATCTCTATCGCCGCGACTTAGATCGTGGTCTATCTGCCGGAGAGAAGCGAATGTTGGCCAAGGCCAAGCAGATTCTGATCTCAGAATTAGCGCTCGCCGAACGCACCGATGAAGAAAAAGCCGGAGTCATCCTTGACGAGGTCTTGGCTTCATAACCCTGCCTAACCTATAAAAAACAGATTCTTGTGACAATTCCATCCCTCAAGGTCGTCGTTGTAGTTACTTCTAAAACTGCACTGGCACCCTTGGGGGATTCTTTTGTGTTGGTCTCCTCGGCGCTGGTGGCTCAAGCATTTGCTCGGGCGGTAGGGGAGAAGCACCCGATTTTGGTGGCCATGCCTCACGAGCTCTCAGTGCAGGTTGGTGAAATGTTGATGGAAGCTGGCATCGAATATCAGCCAATTATCTGTGACCCCAATGATCCGGTTTCGCTAGCGAAAGAAATCAAGGCCGAACTTACAAACTACGAGTTTGTTGCAGTTCATGATTCCAACCGACCGCTTACTCAAATTGGACAGTTTCACACCACACTGGAAGCGCTCCTCTCCAATGCCGATGCCGCAAGGGCATCCACCCCATTTACAGAGACGCTTAAAGCGATTTCAGACGATGCCTTTATTAAGCACACCATCGACCGCACAACGGTACGAAGAATTTCCTCGCCAGAAATTGTTCGAACCACCGCAATTGATTTCGAGCAAAAGGGTAACGGCGAAAATTCTGGCTGGTTCTTTCCACTTCGAGAAAAAATTGCGATCAGTTATGTGGACTCAGATCCAGAATCAATTCGAGTGAATTCCAACGATGAACTCTCGCTCTTGGCATCGTTCTTACATTGGCAAAAAACAGTTGCCCGCTAAGACTTTAACTACCTGACTTCTATTTCCCAATATTTCGGTATTCGCGCCATATTTTAAAAGGTTGACCTAACGCTTTACGAGGAAAACTCCAAAAGACCGCCTTGGGTGCTCGCCAAAATCGCTTCCATAATCGCCAAGGTTTCGTCGCGATCCGATGCTGTAGATCCTTGGCATAGTGAATGCGAAGTTCATTTGATTCGTGCTTAACCTGTGCCTTGCAGACTGAGCAGGTTGTAGAAACAAGAAGTCGCCCGGCATAACGCAATTGATGAAGGGTTTCTTGCTGACATTGGGCACAATTTAATTCCGCTTCTAAAATTTCATTACTCAATCTTTATACCTCCTTACTTCCAGTACATGTTCTGCAATTGCCAGATCTTGCGGGTATGTAATTTTGACATTCGAAACTTCACCTTCGACGGCTTTTGTCTGAATATCTGGAAAATACTTCTCCATGCAGGCGGCCGTATCGGTTCCGTGAAATTCATCCTGATAGGCCTGACGATACGCTCTTAAAAGTGGTTCTGCTTGAAAGGCTTGAGGAGTTTGAACTCTCACTACTGTTTCGCTGCTCTGAAGATCCATCTCGCGCAGGGAAACTTTGATGGCCGGAAGCGCACCTCCGTGACGATGCGCAGCTTCGGCAATATTCCGAAAGAGCGAACTCGTGGCCAACGGCCTGGCCCCGTCGTGGATGAGAACAACGTTTATTTCACCCGATTCAATTTCTGGGGCTAGATAAGTCAACGCGTGATATTCGGATTCGTGCCGAGTCGCGCCACCAGGAACAATTTCGACTTTTAACTGGGGAACTTCGCGTGCCAGGGTCGTCTTTGCCAGTTGCGCGTCATCGGGGTTTATGATCAAAATTGTTCGGCAACCTCGGAAACTTTTTGTCGCATTCACTAATGATCGGGAGATGATTCGGCGCCCGCTCAAAGGCAACCAGACCTTGTTGGTGACGTGTCCAAAGCGCGATCCAGAGCCAGCCGCCAAAACGACGACTGCGGCACGCATTTGAGACTTCATAGGTTAATTGTGTCAGACTAATTTCATGGCGCTAAGACGATTTCGAGGTGGGGAAAAACTCACACCCGAAGCAAAGGCGGCCAAAATAAAAGCTCAGTATCTGAAGAAACATCAGAATCAAGGTCTATTTACTCAAGCCCAAGAAGAGTTGATGGCGGAGTTGGGATTGATGGCAACTGGCGAAATGGCCATTGAGGATGGTCAAGCCCGAGAGAAAGAAAACAGGGAAGAAGCGCAACGGGTCGCTACCTCTGGAAAAAAACCCAAAAAGCGCGACCCGTTAACTCCTCGCCAACGCAAACTCATGAGAGAACTTGGACTGACAAGCGCTACATCTGAACCAGAGCTAGATCCTGATTATGAGGCGTAGGTAAGGCCCATTTCATCTTGCTCCTTGCGAAGCGCAACAATCAGACTGTTCTTATCTAGTTCTACATCATCATAAGTAAGCAATGTTCCAACTGGCACATCTCGCTTCATGATGGCATTTTGAATTAGGCCAATTGGAACTAAGTTCTCGGCACGAGCATCAGCGGCGATATCTGCATATCCACGAACCGTGAAGCCACCGATACCGTCGATTTTTTCGCCCGCTACTAAGTCCTTTTTACTCATGGTCACAACTTCAGCGATCAAGCTGGTTGCAAACAATGAAGACTCACGATCAACAACGGCACGAGCAACCGACATTGGTGCCTCAACTGAAGCCAAGTGATAAGGGCGGTACAAAGTGAAGTAAGGGCCAGGGCCCATGCCCAAGTAAGTCATCTCGTGATTGATATATTTCGAATCGCTCCGAACGATAACGAAGACTCCAGGGGCAACATCACCGGTGCAATAATCAATTACTCCAGCCTTATCAAGAACGCCGCCATCTTCTTTGAGAGCAAAGACGTTGTTCAAAGTCTTAACTGTGGCAGCTGGTCCGTACATACCGCGCTTTGATAATGGAATCCCCGTGGTATTTGCCAAGGCAACCATTTCAGTCATGGTCTTAGAACCATCAGTGAAGGAGCACAACATTTTTGGATTCATATTTTTTGCGGTCGCACGTTCGCGCACTGAATCTGGATTGCTCAATGGCTCGAATGGATTGTTCTTTCCTTTTCCAGCAGCGACCACTTCGAAATTAAGGTCGCGGGCATAATCCACCAAAACCTTTGCTTCAATAGGTTCATCACCGTGACAGACGGTGTAGATCACACCATTATCGACCGCTGTTTTATGAAGTAGTGGTCCGATGGTTACATCCATCTCCACATTCAAAACAGCGACATCCATCTTTGCCTTTAAGCACGAGTAAGTAATTTGAGCACCAATTTCAGGTACTCCAGTCGCTTCCACAACAAAGTCAATGGGCAACTCTGATAAGAAGGAGGAAACAGTGGTACCCACTCGCTTGCCAGCCACAAGCGCCTGAGTGATTTCATTCTTATCATCGCTGATAACCGGGTTGGCTTCACCAAGATCTAGGTAGAGCGCTGTGATTCGGGCTGGGTCGATATCGATAACCAGGGAGACTGTTAAACCAGGCATCCGATCAACTTGGCAACCAAATCCATGGCCCATTTGGCCCGCACCTACGATTGCAATTTTTGTATCTCTTCCGATCGACTTTGCATGTGCTTCAAGTCTGGATGAGTAAGACACTTCATTTTCTCTTTTCTGTTGTGGTGCTTGAGTTTCGACTAAGCCGAGATAACTTCTAAGCGATCTCCAACTTTTACGGATGGAAGTTCTCGAACTTCGACGTTAACATCTCCGGGCAACTCTGCTTCGGAAAATCCATTTGCTTTTAGATCTAAGTGGCCAAGACTCATTAAGTTGTCGCCGGCCACTGATCCCACTGCTAGAACGGTAAATTTTTCATCACTTAATCGAATCGTGTCTCCGGTTCGCGGGGCACGAGTTTCAATATCGGGTTTATGAAGGATAGAAAATTCGTGTAGCTCAATAGGAGCGTTCTCTCCGAAAAAGACTAAAACACCTTGTTCCCGAAAATCGGCCACAAGTTCTCCTACTGATGTAACGGTGGTTGAATAAACTATTTCATTCAACCGCTTTAGCCTTCCTTAATATCGTCGGCTTTTACGCCAGAGACGAATAGCTCTTTTGTGATGAACATTGCCAGTGGTCCTGCAGGACTAGTTGCATGGATATCTACGGTCAAGACCTTCTTCATTGGATAGACGCCTACTCGGGCAGTTCCACCGCAATCAATAACTGCAACAGCAATTTTGTCGAAAGGCACGCTGCTCTTAAAGCCATCAAATGGAGTTCCGCCAGTTATGTCGGCGATCCGTTGTGCAACTGGATGAATTCCACCACCGGTGACCGAATATATGTATGGCTTCTCATCTGTTGGTGTGATGGTCAATGGACCGCCCCAACCGCCACGGCCGGCTGAAATTGTTACGCTCTTATATTCACCCATGATTTGCTCCTCGGTAGCTTAAGAAAACTAATTATTTCTAATGGTAGTAAAAGTTATTCTGATTTTGCTGAGATTTTTAAGTTAAGCAATCAAGGTGCGAGTTGCCCCGCACCTTGATATCCATCGTGCTTATTCTTACTTACTGGTGTGATACAGGCCAAAGCTTGCAAAGTAAGCAATGACGACTGAAAGAGGGCCAGTGATCACGCGGGAGAATAGAACCGCAGGAACACCGATCTCGACAGTCTCAGGCTCGGCTTCGCCAAGTGCAAGACCCACCGGAATGAAGTCGCAACCAACCTGTGGGTTGATAGCGAATAGTGCTGGTAGTGAGTATTGCGCAGGGATGTTTCCCTTACCAATTTCAACACCGAGCAAAGTTCCGACGATCTGAGCGATAACAGCTCCTGGTCCAAGCAATGGAGACAGGATTGGAATTGCGCAGACGATGGAAATTAGCAACAGACCTGGGAGTGAAGAAGCAGAGCCCTTCAGACCTTTAGCGATCCAGTCACCAACACCAGTTGTCAGAATTAAACCGATGATGAAGGAGATAAACGCCATAAATGGAATGACGTTACGGATTACGGTATCTACCGAATCACGACCTGCCTGGTAGAGAGTTCCAACTACTCCACCGACGCCACGGCCGATTTTTACAATGAGATTTGTGAATCCCTCCATGGTCATGCACTCCTTTCGGCTTTAGCCATCATTCGCGCAGTGATTCGTTCGGTAACGATTCCGCGGATGAAGATGACAACAAGGCCTACGAGTAGGTAACGGATAGCCAAGTCACCTAAGCCGAAGCCAAGTTCCTTGATACCGGTTGCGATACCGAGGTATACGAAAAGCTCACCTGGGTTAGCGTGAGGGAAGATTCCCAGGATTGGGTGTACGAATGAAACTGCTGAGTCATAGAACGCTGGCTTAAAGCGCTCTGGGAGGAAGCGACCCATTGTGTATGCCATAGGGTTTGTGAGAACAAATACGGCAACGAATGGAAGGAGGATGTAACGAACTGGATACCACTGGATTCCAGGACGAGCAGCAGCCTTACCAAGATTTTCGATTCGTTCTGCACCGATAATTCTTACGAGTGCATTAACTGCAGTCAGAAGAACAATCAGTGTTGGAAGAATTCCGCCCATAAGACTGAGAAGAACTGATCCACCTTTGTTGAAGACTTTGATGAAATCTTCAGCGCCAGTTGCCAACGCGCCAAGAAAGCCGGTTGGTTTGTCCACCGTAATAGCTGATAACGTAATCAGACCGGACAGGAACACTAGACACCTCCTAAGTAAGTTAGAACATGATTGAAGTACTTCAATGATCGACCCATCTGTATGTAACCGATCATTATTCTCCTGACGCGATTCGTGTTAAATGATCCTGAATGTGTTGGGCCGACATCTTCGCCGCTTCCTTCACTTTCTTTGGTTCATTTTCTACGTCCCGGGTACCCGAGATCATCTCGTCGAGTGAGAATCCTTTGTATGCATGAAGTGGGCGCGACTTAGCGAAGACGGTAAGTCCGCGAAGGACCAGCCCGTCGACGATTACGCCAGATTCATCAGCGGCGAGAGCAACAAATGCTCGACCACCCCTGTACCTTTTGCCGCCCATACCTACGGCAACGGTTCCTGATTTACGTAAAGACTTTAGATCTGCTTGAAATTTCTTTGCTTGCAAATAAGCAAGGGCTAATTGCGAAGCCCACATTGCGGCAATAACTAATAAGAGTTTGGTTAAGTAGGTCATGCGCTCTTCACCGCCGTTGGGGCTAGGGTTTTCATGATGGAATTGGCACAAACCAGATCAACTATTAAGACATCCAACATTTGCGAACGCGCTGCTCCGATAACTCCGAAAGCTTTCTCAGTGCCGGAGGCGACACCAATAACCCGAGGAATTGTTCGAATCTCGGCAAGGGTCAGACCTAGGACTCGCTTATCCATCTTGCTACTCAAACTCTGTCCGGAAAGATCGTAGAAACGGGCCGCAACATCGCCGGCATAGTTTTCATAAAGCAGATCTCGCTCGGCTTTAGAGAATTTAAATTCGTTAATGACCATTTCACTTGAAGAGGAACCTTTGGAGCCGATTCCAATGATTGCGACATCGGCAGCACGGGCCAGGTTGATGGGCTTGGTGATGATCTCTTCTTCCAGCAAGGTGTCTCGGGTTCTGGAATTGCTCACGACCACTGGTGCTAAAAACGGGATAAATTGGGCATTGAGGTTCTTTGCTAATTGGCGGCCAACTTCTTCGGCGCTAGCAGAAGTGGTCACCGAGGAGAGAGAACCCATTAATTGGGTAACTTTCAATCCGGTAAATGCCTCACTTCGGACGTTGACGATTGTCGCTTCCAAGCCCCGACCCCAAGAGATTGCAATGGTTTGGTTATTGCTCAAACTATTGATTAGCGACTTAGCGGCGGCGCGTCCGACAGCATTGAGAGCTAGTTCATTCTTATCTGTCGTGATTACTTGCACTTCTTTGATCCCCAAGAGATTTTGCAATTGTGAGGAAAGATTTTCATGTCGAGTAACTGGAGCGACTACGCGAATTTCAACAAAACCCAATCGCTTTGCATCGGAGAGCATTCTGGAGATGTTGGAGCGCGAGGTTCCCATCATCGCTGCAACTTGATCTTGCGAATGGTGGTCCTCATAGTAAAGCCGAGCAGCCCGAAGAATTAACTCCGTCTCTCGTTGTTTCACTATCGTCACATCCGTTCAGTCATTGAACATTTCGCTAAGTGTGGTGTACGAGTGGGTACTCTTTCAAGCATATTCTCAAAGTATTTTGAGAATTGTTTTGCCACTCGGATTAAAGTCCTAAATCTTCTAACGCTGACAATTGCGCGCGTGCGCTCTCCTTTGTTTTCTGCGAAGTGCCTGCCGCTAGCGCGGCGATGCCGGCTAACTGCAACTCTGGATAGCTCAAGGCGGAAACGGCAGCAGCCACATCCCGCAGTGTGGAGACGCTGCACGAGAGGGAAGTGACCCCTAGACCCAAGAGCACCGAAGCCAATGCTGCATCGCTGGCGGCTTCACCACAGACTCCTACTGGGCAGTTATTTCGAAGTCCTGCCTGCGCTACTTGATAAATGGCTCGAAGTAATGCTGGTTGCCAAGGATCGTTGAAAGCAGCCAATGGCGCTGATTCACGGTCTGCGGCATGGAGGTATTGACCCAGATCATTGGTGCCGATAGAGACGAAGTCGCAAATGGTGGTTAGTTCATCTGCATGAAATACCGCGGCCGGAACTTCGATCATGACGCCTACTGTTTTGATGCCGTAGCTTTTTGCCATCTCCACAAAATTTGCAGCTTCTTGTGGCAAAGTAATCATGGGCGCCATAACCCAAACATTTGTTCCCGATGCAATGGTTGCAGCAGCGATAGCTTCTAGTTGAATCCGCAGCAAATCTTCATGCTTGTAGACGGTTCGGTATCCGCGAACTCCAAGAGCCGGGTTAGGTTCATGATCAAAATTAATAAAAGCCATTGGTTTATCAGCACCCGCGTCCAAAGTACGGATAACAACTTTCTGACCGGCGAATGGCGTGAAGAGGTCGGTATAAATCTGAATTTGTTCTTCCAAAGTTGGTGGAAGTTTTCGATCCAGGTAGAGCAGCTCGGTTCGCAATAACCCAACGCCATCGGCGCCGGCCTTGAGGGCAACATCCACATCTTTCAATCCGCCGATGTTGGCGTAAATGGGAACGGTTTGACCATCGCGGGTTTGATATCCCAGGGGAGTTCGATTTACCAACTGCGCTTTTCGCTTGAGGATACGCTCGACTTTTTCGACTAACCGACTTTGAATTTCAGCCGGCGGGTTGAAGGTAATTTCGCCAGTGGTTGCATCCACTCCAAGGAGTGAGCCGTGTTGAGTACGGGCATATTCAACGACTCCCGGGCAAGCGACTACCGCCGGAATTCCTCGGGAACGAGCGATAATGGCGGTATGACTGGTTGGTCCGCCACCTTCGGTGACAATCGCCAAAATCTGATCTGATTCTAAGTCAGTGGTATCTGCTGGAGATAAATCTCGAGCGATAAGAATCGTGGGAACGATGAATTGTGGAATTTCTGGGTACTCCACACCGGCAATTCGGCAAAGGATTCGATCGCAAATATTGGCTACATCAGAAACGCGCTCGGCAAGGTAACCACCCGAGGATTCCAAGAGTTCCTTGAAAATTTCAGTGGCTAGCGAAATTGCGTAACTGGCATTGTGTCCTTGAGCAATGACGTTAAAGGCTTCCTCCAGGAGCGCTGGATCGGTTGCGATTTCTCCGATCGCGGTCAGGATCTCGGCAAGTTCACCAGTGGATCGAGTGGCTCTTGCTTCTAAATCGGCTCCAACAAAGTTAATGGCATCAGTGAGAACTTGGCGCTCTTCTAAGAGCGGAAGTGTCGAAGGTGAAGGTGACGGCACTGGGATTTCGGTCGTCAACAAAAAGAATTGACCAAGCGCTGCCCCCGAACTTGCGGCAATTCCGTTCAAAGCAATCACATGGTTCTCTTTTCGCTAGGACGATAGAAAAGTTAGTCGATTTAGAGGGTTTTTACGAGCAAATCGAGCGCTCCAGCGCCATCATAAAAATCGCAATATCGAAGGTCGATGGTCAGGGATACTGCGATAGCGCCGCCAGAAGATTCACCGATGGTTAACGCAGTTACTTGATGAGGAAAGAGCCGAGGGGTCGTGGAAGTCATTTGGTAAGAGCGCAGATCGAATACCGTCGTCGTGGCTCCGCTGAGCATTGCTAACGGAACTTTTCCATGTCGAGCAGCCGTACTTGTTGTAGAAACAAGTTCAGAGAGGGTCTTCATATCCAAAAGGTCAGGGTCTTTGTAAACCGGTAGGGCGCTTCCATATTTGGATTCAATAATGGTGGCCACTCCTACCTGTGGATTCAATGATCCATCTTTACCGGAGACATTTAACTCTGGGCGAGAACGAAGGACCCGTGCCCACGCACTCATCAGATGTGGCAAACCTGAATCAGAAACGGTCACGCTTCTAGTAAAGGATGCTTGCGGGATATTTTGAGTCATCTCAATACCGCGTGCAATCAGGGCGCGGTTTGCGGCCTGACGCTTTAACTGTTCTTCGGTTGGGTGCCGGTTAATGACATCTGAATACATGATGGTCCGATCTGGACCTGTGGGAACAATCGTCCGAAGATCAATTCCGGTTTCAGCGGCAGCTACACGAGCTTTGGGAACGGCCTTATATGTGTGCGAAACAATCACTGGCGCAACCGCAACCGGGGCTGTGACTTCAGGAACGCTAATTTGAGGAACTGCGACAACCGCTTCGATAACGGGCAGGGCTTCAACTATTGCAGGTGCTGGCGGCAATTGCGCTGGTTCTCCACCAAAATCAAATGCCATTACTTCGGTGTCAGTCAGCAAGATCAGGACTGGTTTTCCAATATCAACGGTGGCGCCGACCTCACCGATGAGTTGTTCCACAACGCCATCAGCGGGGGATTCCACTTCCATGTCGATCTTGTCGGTCATGACCTCAAAGAGCACATCGCCAGAACTAACTCGATCGCCAACTTTGACGTGATAGTCAATCAATTCGCCGGTTTCCATAGTCATGCTCATTTTCGGCATGACTACCGGATATCGAAAACTCATCGCCAGCTCTTAACTAATTCGCGGGCAGCGACTTCAATGTCTTCAATTTGCGGAACCGCTGCTTTTTCTAGTTGAGGTGCATATGGAATTGGAATATTCATTCCAGCCAAACGCTTTATTGGAGCAATCAGTGAACCAAATGAGGAGCTTTCACTTACTCGGGCAATAACTTCATTGATGAATCCACCGTGAGATGGACCTTCTTGGACCACCAGTAGGCGCCCAGTTTTTTCCACCGATTCAAAGATTGGATTCATATCCAGCGGTGAAATAGTTCGAGGATCGATAAGCGTTATTGAAATCCCTTCAGCGGCCAATTTTTCGGCAACTTCAAATGATTTATTCACCATGATGCCAGTAGCTACCAAGGTCAAATCTTTTCCTTCACGAACAACTTTGGATACGCCCAGCGGAATTCGGATTGCTCCTTCTGGAACCGGATCGCGACCAGGAATCTTGTAGAGGAGTTTGTGCTCTAGGAAAATTACTGGATTGGGATCGTCAATTGCGGAAAGCAGTAAGCCCTTTGCATCTGCTGGATTGGATGGAACAACAACTTTTAGCCCAGGAACGTTGGCAAACCAAGTTTCCAAGTTCTGTGAGTGTTGCGCCGCAGCTCCGGTGCCGGAACCTTGCGGGGTGCGCAGAACCAGTGGAACGTGGAGTGCGCCACCCAACATGAAGTGAATCTTTGCCGCCTGATTGGCGATCTGGTCCATTGCCTGAGCGGTGAAATCTGAAAATTGGATTTCAACAATCGGACGCATTCCAGATAACGCGGCGCCAACTGCTGCTCCGACGATTCCAAGTTCAGATATTGGAGTATCGATTACTCGTTCTGGGGAAAAGCGATGATAGAGATCACCAGTCACTCCAAAAGCGCCACCATAAATGCCAATATCCTCGCCCAAAATAAAAACCTCAGGACGTTCATCCATTGCAATTCCCATGGCCTCACGAAGTGCCTCGGCCATTGTCAACATGCGATTATCGGTGCTCATGCGCTGACCGCCTTAAATACTGCCTCTAGTAGACCATCTGGCACTGCTGATTTTGCTTGGGCCGCATTGTTTACGGCTTCGATAATTTGATCCTGTGCCATTTTTGCAATGGCATCAATCTCTTCTTGGTTCAAGATTCCGGCGGCAAGGACTTTAGAAATGAAATTGGGAATTGGATCTAGATGTTTCCACTCTTCGATTTCCTCTTTGGTTCGATACAGATTCTTATCTGATCGAGAGTGGCCCTTCCAGCGGTAGGTAACGGTTTCAATCAATGTCGGACCTTCGCCGTTACGCGCGCGAGCAACTGCAGCTTCGCACGCTTCATAGACTGCAACTACATCATTTCCATCGACCGTTACCCCTGGAATTCCATAGCCCAGGCCTCTGTCGGCAAGTCGATCGATGGCAAATGCAGTTTCGGTGGAAGAGCTCATGCCATATTTATTGTTTTCGCAGAAAAGTATTACTGGAAGTTTCCAAATTGCTGCCAAGTTGGCTGCTTCGTGGAATGCGCCCTCATTCATTGCGCCATCGCCGAAGAAGGAGACTGCAACTGTGCCTTTCTTCTGCAGTTTTGAGGCCAGAGCGGCTCCAACTGCAATCGGAATTCCACCACCGACAACACCATTGGCACCTAGGTTTCCGGTTTCTGCATCGGCGATATGCATGCTGCCGCCGCGCCCGCCGCAATAACCGATCTCTTTACCAAGCAACTCAGCCATCATCCGAGTTAGATCTGCGCCTTTTGCAATGCAATGACCATGTCCGCGGTGAGTGGAAGTAATTTGGTCTTCCAATTTCAGTGCCAAGCACATTCCAGTTGGCCCAGCTTCTTGGCCAATAGATAAGTGCATAGTTCCATGCATCATTCCGCGACCGAAAAGATCTTCGACCGCTTCTTCAAATTTTCGAATCCGATACATATAGAGAAGGGCATGACGTGCATGATCGGGGGAGGAGAGCGGGTGGCCCATCAGCAAGCGTTCTACGGTCATATTCTCAACCTTCACATTTGTGCAAGTGTCTGGATAGATGTGTATATTAAACACTACTTTTGAGGGAGATACGATTACTTTATGAAAGAATTTCGAACCACCGTTGCTTCCGCCGTTGGCCTGCATGCCAGACCCGCCGCACTATTCGCTTCCAGCGCTAAATCTTCCGGTTGCTCGGTTCGGTTGGCCAAGGTTCTCCCGACGGGGGAGCTCTCCCCGGATATCGATGGCGCCAGTGTCCTTCGCGTCATGACCCTTGGGGTCAAATTCGGAGATGAAATTGTTGTTCGCGTCGAAGGTCCAGAAGAGGATTCAGTCGCAGCCGCACTCAAAGTCATTGTTGAGAGCGCCGATCATTGACTTCCTTACCTGATATTTCCTATCGCACTGGCGTAGGAGTGGATGCACACCAATTCGGTGATGAAGGTCCATGTGCGCTAGCGGGATTGGAGTGGCCACAATCGCGCAGATTGGTCGGTCATTCCGATGGTGATGCGGCGGTGCATGCGTTGTGCGATGCAGTGCTTTCCGCATGCCAGTTGGGCGATATCGGGGAACTTTTTGGAACAGACCGTCCGGAATGGAAAGGCGCATCGGGAATTTCGATGGTGCATTTCTTGAAAAAATTTGTTGAAGAAAATAATTTCAGGATTGGAAATGTATCTCTTCAAATCGTGGGCAACGAGCCTAAGATCGGGCCACGTCGAGCAGAAGCGCAAGCAGTGCTCAGCGAAGCCTTGGGTGCGCCAGTTTCTATTTCGGCGACCACAACCGATGGCATGGGATTTACCGGTCGGGGTGAAGGCGTTTTTGTTATGGCAAGTGCGTTAGTGGTTTCATTATGAGCCTTCATCTCTACAACACACTCTCTAGAAGTAGCGAAGAATTTGTTTCACTCACTCCAGGCAAAGCTGGAATTTATTTATGCGGCGCTACCGTACAAGGCGCTCCCCATATTGGCCACATTAGAAGTGGCGTAAATTTCGATATCTTGCGCAGGTGGTTGACTCATCTGGGTTACGAAGTAACGTTTATTCGCAACGTCACTGATATCGATGACAAGATTTTGCAGAAGGCCGAGGTCGAAGGTATTCCTTGGTGGGCTGTTGCTATGAAGTATGAGCAGGCATTTTCTTGGGCGTATTCACGGGTAAATGTTCTCTCTCCAACCTATGAGCCACGGGCCACTGGGCACATCACGCAGATGATTGAATTAATGCAAACTTTGATCGACAATGGCACCGCTTATGCTCCTGGTAATGGCGATGTTTATCTAAATGTGCGCTCATTAAAGTCTTATTTAACGCTCTCCAATCAAAAAATTGATGACCTTCTTTCAGCCGGAGATGCAGAAGACAGTTTTAAGAAAGATCCTCGAGATTTCGCACTTTGGAAATCGGCGAAGCCAGGCGAGCCTTCGTGGCCAACTCCTTGGGGAGATGGACGTCCAGGTTGGCACTTGGAATGTTCGGCAATGGCGCATACCTATTTAGGTGCCGAATTCGACATTCATGGTGGTGGGTTAGATTTAATTTTCCCGCATCATGAAAACGAAATTGCCCAATCCGAATCAGCCGGTTGGGGATTTTCAAAAATCTGGATGCACAATGCTTGGGTGACCGCTTCTGGCGAAAAGATGAGTAAGTCGCTGGGAAATTCACTTTTGGTTTCCGAAATTGTTCAGCGAGTTCGGGGGATTGAACTTCGTTGGTATTTGGGAAGTGCGCATTATCGATCCATGGTGGAATTTTCTTTTGAAGCATTAGAAGAAACCGCCGTGAATTTTCGGCGGATCGAAGGATTCCTGGCGCGTGCCACGGAGATTCTCAATGAAGAACCGGGTCTTTTGGTTTCTTTAGATTTCACAGCCGCCATGAATGATGACCTCGCCGTCCCTACGGCACTCGCGGGTATCTCTGAATTAGTTCGTGATGGAAATACTGCGCTCTCATCGCTGACCTTTGGTGATGAAGCAGGGCAAAAAGAAATTGCCAGAATCGCTGCTGAAGTTCGTGGTGCGCTGGCTATTTTGGGTTGCGATCCATTCGACCCAACTTTTGCAATGGACAAACCAGCTGCAACCGATGCCATGGATGGCTTAGTAAAATTGGCACTCGCCCAGCGAGAGTCAGCACGTGCCCGAAAAGATTTTGCAACGGCTGACGCAATTCGCGATCAGATTTTAGAGTTAGGAATACTCATTGAAGACACTCCTGCAGGCTCCCGCTGGACATTGGCACGTTGATGCGCCCAGGTAGAAAACGTCGAGAAGCTGAAGCTGCACCAAAGCGACCTGCAACCCGCAGGCCGGCAAGTCGTACTGAAACGCGTCCTAATTCAGATGCAGTTGCCGGAAGAAATGCAGTTGTTGAAGCGCTGCGAGCCAAGATTCCTGCAAAGGAATTGGTAATTGCCGAACGCGTTGAAATTGATGAGCGCATGTCTGAAGCACTACGCCTGGCCAAGCGCCAAGATCTAGTTATTAAGGAAGTTGCTCGGGGAGTCTTGGACGGATTAACCGGTACAACTACACATCAAGGTATCGCCTTGGTCATTAAGCCATTTCAATATGCCAATTTTGCTGAACTCATTGCAAAGGCAAAAAAGCCTGCACTGCTTATTGGTTTAGATGGCGTCACCGACCCACACAACTTAGGTGCCATTGTGCGAAGTGCTGCCGCCTTCGGTGCAACTGGAGTTGTAATTCCAGAGCGCAGAACTGCAGCGATGACTGGCTCAGCATGGAAATCTTCTGCCGGTGCGGCTGCTCGTCTGCCAATTTCACAAGTAACTAATTTGGTTCGCTCAATTGAAGATGCGAAAAAAGCTGGATACTTTGTCGTCGGCCTGGATGCTGAAGGAGATGAATCACTTCCGCAATTCTCATTGGCTCATGAATCTCTTTACCTAATCGTTGGCTCTGAAGGTAAAGGAATATCCAGATTGGCCAGAGAGAAGTGCGACTTAGTGCTTTCGATTCCGATGGAATCAAGTGTTGAATCCCTAAACGCAAGTATCGCCACTGCAGTTGTTATGTACTCGATTGCACAGGAGCGAGCAAAGAAAGAATGACCATCTTTCATCGCTACATAGCCCTTGGTGATTCCATGACTGAGGGCATGTGTGATGAAATCGTTGACGGCAATTACCGCGGTTGGGCAGACCGGATTGCCGAAGTTCTGGCAGAACAGCAACCCGGGTTCACTTATCTGAACTTAGCGATACGCGGAAAACTTTTAGCGCAAGTTATCGATGAGCAAATTCCCACCGCAACGAAATTTGTTGAAGATAAAAGCACTCTTATTTCATTTCATGCTGGTGCCAACGATGTGCTCCGACCAAATTACAAATCTGAAGTTGCCTTCGAAAGGTATGAAACCGCTGCAAGAGAATTAGCAGCAACGGGGGCGACCTTGATGCTTTTCACCGTCATCGAAAAGGCAACCGGAAAAGGCAAGACTGCCGAACTATGGGAAAGCCGATTTAGCGAATTTAATAAGAATGTTAGAAAAGTTGCGGCCGAATTAGGGGCCATTTTGATTGAGTGGAACGAGGCGCTTTTTCTTTCGGATCGACGATTCCTGGCGACAGACCGGCTCCATCTCAATGCCGATGGCCATTGGCGAGTAGCCCAAGGTGTTTTGGAAAAATTGGAGCAACCCTTCGATTCTTCGTGGCGCACCCCGCTTCCACCTCCACCAAAAGTCTCCTGGGTCAGCGACCAGAGCGCCGATCTTCGTTGGTTTTTCTCCTTCGCTCTGCCTTGGATTTTAAGGCGACTACGAGGCAAATCGTCCGGGGATGGTCGCTCGGCCAAGCATTTAGGGTTGAAAAAACTCTCCTAAATTCTGGTTTTCACGCTTTGGTCGTCTACTGGTTACCCGATGTTCATCGTTTTGGAGCAAAATAGGACCATGTCTTCCCACTCGATTTCCGATAGCCCGCGTGAGCGGCTCATAGATCGGGAATTAAGTTGGCTTGCCTTCAATGAACGGGTCTTGCAACTTGCCGAGGATCCAACTTCACCGTTACTGGAGCGTTGTCGCTTCTTGGCAATTTTTTCTGCGAATCTTGACGACTTTTTTATGATTCGTGTTGCAACATTGAAGCGGAAGCTTGAAGCGGGTATTACAAAACAAAATACTGCTGGTTATACGCCGTCACAACTAATGACTGCCATTTCACAAAAAACGCAAGAACTCACTGATCGGCAATCAAGAGTATTTCATGGTGAGATTCTTCCAGCGCTAGCTGCTCAAGGAATTGAAATTTCGAAATGGGAAGAGCTGAATCCGGAAGAAAAAGCATATGTAAACAAAATTTTTCATGAACGAATTTTTCCGGTTTTGACACCTTTAGCAGTTGATCCGTCGCATCCATTTCCTTACATATCCGGACTCTCATTGAATTTGGCCGTTGTGGTTGGTAAGCCCGATACCGATCAAGAGTTATTTGCTCGTGTGAAAGTTCCCTCGAATTTGCCACGCTTTGTTGAGGCAGCTCAATATGAGGCCAAACGTTTTATCCCGCTTGAGCAAGTGATCATTGCAAACTTAGCCGAACTCTTTCCAGGCATGGAAGTTAAGGATTATTACACTTTTAGACTTACTCGAAATGCCGATCTCGAGCTAGAAGAAGAGGAATCTGAAAATCTTCTCGCTTCAATGGAGCAAGAATTACTTCGTAGAAAATTTGGTCCTCCAGTTCGACTTGAGGTGGATCCAACTATCAACCCGGATTTGCTTCGAACGCTTATGGATGAGCTAGGAATCCGCGAACAAGAAATCAGTCGTTATCCAGAACCGTTGGACTTAACTGGGCTATTTCGAATTGCAGATGTTGATCGTCCGGAATTAAAGTTTCCGGCATTTAGAAATCAAGTTGCATGGGACTTACGTGATGTTGACCCTGATTCCAGCGATGCCTTCTTTGATGCGATTCGCCGCCATGAAATCATTTTGCATCACCCTTACGAATCGTTCACTTCATCGGTTGTTCGCTTTTTGCAGGCTGCCGCCAGCGACCCAAGCGTTTTGGCTATAAAACAGACGCTGTATAGAACTTCAGGTGATTCTCCGATTGTGCAAGCGCTTATCGAAGCAGCCGAAGCCGGAAAACAAGTACTTGCAGTTGTCGAAATTCGAGCACGTTTTGATGAACTCGCGAATGTGCGATGGGCCAGAGCCCTTGAAGATGCTGGAGTCCATGTTGTTTACGGTCTGGTCGGATATAAAACGCACGCGAAATTATCTCTAGTTGTTCGCGAAGAGAGCCTTGGAATCCGTCGTTACGTTCACATGGGAACTGGAAATTACAATCCCAAGACTGCGCGGTTATATGAAGATTTTGGAATTCTGAGCGCGGATCCAGTTCTTGGTGATGACGTTAACAAGCTATTTAATCAACTTTCCGGTTTTGCCCCACAAACTTCCTTTGCTCGATTATTGGTTGCCCCACGAACTTTACGAAGTGGGCTGCTGGAGAGAATCGACCGCGAAATCGAAAATCAAAGGTTAGGAAAACCGGCCTTTATTCGGATGAAGCTCAACTCTATTTTGGATGAAGAATTTATTGAGCACTTATATAAGGCGTCGAATGCTGGTGTAAAAATAGATTTGGTCGTGCGCGGAATATGTGCGATCCGGACCGGAGTTCCTGGTCTTTCGGAAAATATCAGAGCAGTTTCAATCCTAGGCCGATTTCTGGAGCACTCTCGAATCTTCCACTTTGCAAATGGTGGGGAAGAAGAACTTTGGATAGGCAGTGCCGATCTCATGCACCGTAATTTGGATCGCCGAGTTGAGAGCATGGTGAAAATCATTCAAACCGATCACAAACGTCTTTTAGTTCGTGCCATTGATACGTATCTATCACCATCAATGTCGCACTGGAGTATGACAAATGAAGGCGGGTGGCTTCGAACCCAGAGAGATTCTGCCGGGGCGCCACTAGAAGATTTACACGAAGCCTCAATTGAGTGGTATCGAGTTCGCGGATGAACGCGCCAATCTATGCAGCTGGAGCTGTGGTTTGGCGAAAGAATTCCGACGATAGCGTTTCAGTCGCCATTATTCATCGGCCGCGCTACGACGATTGGTCATTGCCGAAGGGCAGGATGGAATTTGGTGAGACCCTTATATCCTGCGCATATCGCGAAGTTATGGAAGAAACCAATCTTAAGATTAAGTTGGGACCATTTATCGGAACAGTTGATTACTATGTTCCCGACGGTCTAAAGGAAGTTAGTTACTGGTGTGCCAAAGTTATCGGAGAAGACCACGCCTTCCGAGCCAATAGTGAAGTAGACGAAATGGTCTGGTTATCTCTCGGTGACGGCATGGAAAAACTGACCCGAGAGAGTGACAAAGAGATTTTACAAAAATTCTTGAGTTCCCCGTTCGATTCCGAAACTCTCATCATGTTGCGTCATGCAAAAGCCTTGGCTCGTCAAGAGTGGCAAGGTGATGACGATGATCGACCATTGGAATTAACGGGACAACTTCAGGCAAAGCGAATGCTTTCGTTGTATCAGGTTTTTGGCTTGGAAGAGATCTATACCTCGGATGCAGTTCGGTGCATGGACACTGTTGCGCTCATGGCTAAGGCGCTCAACATAGACCCAATCGTCACGCAACAATTGAGTGAATACACTTTTAGGAAGAATAAAGATAAAGCCATTGATTTCGCAAAAGAATTAATCAAGAAGCGCGAGACTCTTTTATTGTGTAGTCACAATCCAGTGTTGCCACGAATGTTGGAGAAATTGACTAAGAAAGTCGATGTTGAACTGCCTGATTCGAAATTGATGCCGGGTGAGGCTTGGATTATTCATCATAGGAAGAAGGAAGTTTTCCAAGTGGATCGCTTAGGCGCACCAACCATTTAAAAACTTTCTTAAGATTCCATCCAGTCCATCCATTTAAGGACAACACCTTCGCGCAACGCCCAAGGGCAAATTTCAAGTTCAGGTAAATCCAAATTACGCATCACGCTCTCAGTAACAAAAGCGCCCGCGACAATTTGTCTTGCTCGGTTTGCCGAGACTCCCGGGATTCTGGTCCGCTCTTCCAATGACATTTCACCAAGTCTTATTGACATTTTTCTCATTGCTTCGACTTTAATGATCTTTCCGTTTCCGCCGTACCAATCTCCGCACAGCCTTGCCAAAGTTCGCAGAGTTTTACTAGTTGCAATGGCTCGATCATTGTCTTGATGATGAACTAAGGTCGGTAGAACTTCATCCAGCTGGGATTCAATGTGTTCGCGCAAATTTCTGATACTTTTTTCAGTGTGTGGATCGCCCACCAGATGATTCTTAGTTAAGCGACCCGCACCAAGCGGAAGCGAAACGGCGACCTCTGGTGATTCATCGACGCCTACTGCAATTTCAAGTGAGCCGCCACCGATATCGATGACTAGAAGACGCCCGCTGGACCAACCAAACCATCGACGCGCTGCCAAAAAGGTTAACTTCGCTTCTTCTTCCCCGGTTAGGACTTGCAGATCAATTTCGAACTCGCCGTTTAAAGCCTTGATTATCGATTCCCCATTATCGGCTTCTCGCAGCGCCGAGGTTGCAAATGGAAGAAGTTCGGTGGTTTGAACGGACTTTGCTTGAGAAATGGCGCGCTGAATACATAGCCGAAGTTGAATTATGCCTTCATCTGAAATGTTGTTTTGGGGGTCTAAATACTCGGTCAACCGCAACTCTTCCTTATAGTTGAAGGTTGGGTTGGGGCGCGCTCCGGGGTGGGTATCGACTACTTGGAGGTGAACTGTGTTCGAGCCGACATCTAAAACTCCTAAACGCATTCCCTGAACTTACTAGATTCTGTGAGTTCTTCGCAGAACAGGTCTTTCGTGCTATTTAAGCGTGTCATAATTGCCCACTGGCCGCGCAGCTAAAGAAGTTATTGTGCCTCGCCTCCCTAGCTCAGTGGTAGAGCATCCGCCTTGTAAGCGGAAGGTCGTCAGTTCAATCCTGACGGGGGGCTCCATTTACCTTGGTGCCCTCAACATCTTTCAACCATCACTCTTCGTTAGAAAGCTGCTCTATCGAATGAGCTATGGGCAACCAACGCAATTTATTAATTCCTGAGCAATTGGAAAAGTTTATGAATCCATTCCAGCATCGATTGATTCTTGTTAAGGATGGGATGGGATATCCCCAACTATTTTCTTTGGCTAAAAAGCTTAATTAGTTAGCCGTACACATCGTAATTTCTAGTGGACCAAATTTGTAAGCCAAATGCCGTTAACTAAATACTCATGGGGACTCCATTGAGAAGTAGGTGCTAGTCCTCATTTTCTGAAATTCATCTTCAGATTCAACTTTCGTCTACATTTGAATATATTTCCAAGATAATCTTTTGAAATCTAATGTGAAGACTTGGGAGATTCTGTGACGGAGAAAAATTCTAAAGAAGTAGTCCACTCTGATGCTTTTCGGAGAATAGAAGAGATTGATCACAAATATGTCATGCATTCGTGGTCAATTCAAAATGAGATTCATCCGCTGCCAATCGAGCGGGGTTTAGGTTCCTATTTTTGGGATTTCGATGGGAAAAAATATTTGGATTTTTCGAGCCAATTAATATTTACGAATTTGGGTTTCCAACATCCGAAAGTGATAAAGGCGATTCAGGAACAGGTGGCACTGTTAACGACGGTCGCCCCGCAGTATGCCAATGAAGCGCGTAATCGGGCAGCCGAACTTATAGTTGAAAAAGCTGGTCCTGGATTTAGCAAAGTTTTCTTTACCAATGGAGGTGCCGACGGGAATGAAAATGCCATACGAATGGCTCGCGTGGCAACGGGCAAACATAAAATTCTAAGTTGCTATCGCTCTTATCATGGCAATACAACCTCTTCGATTACGGCGAGCGGTGATCCACGACGCTGGCCAAATGAGTTTGCTTCAGGTCATGTTCATTTCTTCGGGCCGCATTCATATCGAAGTTCCTTTTTTTCACAAACAGAAGAGGAAGAGCGAGACCGCGCGTTGGCCCATCTGGAAGAAGTAATACTCTTCGAAGGACCAAATCACATTGCCGCTATTTTGATGGAGACGGTCGTCGGCGGTGCCGGGATACTTATTCCTCCCGCTGGATATCTTCAGGGAGTTCGAGATCTTTGTAACAAATATGGAATCAAATGGATCGCCGATGAAGTGATGTGTGGTTTTGGTCGAATCGGAGAGTGGTTTGCTTTCCAAAAGTGGGAAGTAAAACCAGACCTGATCGTTTTCGCCAAAGGGGTTAATTCTGGCTATGTGCCACTTGGTGGAGTTGTGGTCTCCGAAGAAATGGCGTCAACCCTTGATGGACAGTTTTTCCCGGGGGGACTTACATATTCTGGACACCCGTTGGCTTGTGCATCGGCGGTGGCAAATATCGAAGCCATGGTTGAAGAGAAAATACTAGAAAACGCTCGGGAAATTGGAGAGAAGATTTTTCGTCCAGAGCTCGAACGATTGATGGCGAAACATAAAATCATTGGGGATGTTCATGGAATCGGAGTTTTCTGGGCTATCGAATTAGTTAAGAATCGGATAAGCAAGGAACCACTCTCTCCGTACGGGAAAATAAGCCCGGAAATGAAGGAATTATTCGCTGAGTGCCTCAGATTGGGTTTCGTGCCATACATGAATTTCAATCGGCTACACATGTGCCCTCCTTGCAATATTTCTGAAACGGAAGCATTGGAAGGAATCGCAGCTCTGGACCAGGCGTTGGCCATAGTTGGGCGCTATTACCAAGAATAAGTTGAACCGCTTGTACCTGCTCTGTTCGGGCTAAGCCTTGGTAAACTTAGCGCCTAACTAATGAGTGATGGCTCGTGCTTCCGATTTCTTAACTTTTCTTTGACTCTCTACCCTCAAGATATTGAAAGCGGGGTGTGAATGGCAATCGCGGCTAAGACGTGGCCAACCATAATTCAGGGTGGAATGGGTGTTGGACTTTCCAACTGGCATCTAGCGAAAGAAGTTTCGCTTGTTGGGCAATTGGGCGTTGTCTCTGGCACCGCCGTCGACTCCGTTATCGTCAGGCGGTTGCAGAATGGTGATGAAGGCGGTCACGTTCGTCGGGCGTTGGAACACTTTCCATCTCAGGAGATTGCCGGCAGAATGCTCGCTCGGTATTTTCGAGCCGAAGGTCGCAAGCACGATGAAACCTATATGTTGGTTCCCAAGCCATCCGTGACTCCGAGTCGCGAAGCCCTTGAGATCGTAATCCTGAGCAATTTTGTTGAAGTCTGGTTGGCAAAAGAAGGTCACGAAGGCGTTATCGGGATTAATTATTTAGAGAAAATACAAATGGCCACCGCTCCGGCGGTATTGGGTGCCATGCTGGCGAAAGTCGATTACGTACTCATGGGCGCTGGGATACCTCGAGAGTTGCCCCGTTTGATAAAAGATTTTGCTACTGGCGGCGTGGGATCGATCCACGTGGATGTGGTTGGCGCATCGGAACCGTATTTGCTTTCAGTCGATCCCAAAGAAATCCTGGGTGAGTACCTTCCCAAGTTAACGGCGCCGAAATTTATCGCGATCATTTCAACCGACATTTTGGCTTCTTATTTAGCAAAAGATGAAGCAACCAAGCCTGATGGCTTTGTTGTTGAGGGCCATCGCGCGGGCGGACATAACGCTCCGCCTCGTGGCAAAATTAATTTGAATGAGTTAAACGAGCCAATTTATGGCGATCGAGATGAGCCAAATCTGAGCAAAATGGTCACCCTGGGGCTCCCATTTTGGCTGGCAGGAGCTTACGGAAATCCCGAAATGGTTGTAGCCGCGACGGAACTAGGCGCTCAAGGGGTCCAGGTTGGAACGCTTTTTGCTCTGAGCAAGGACTCTGGGTTGAGAGCCGACCTTCGCGAACAGTTACTTTCCGAAATTCGTTCCGACACGTTAAAGATTTATACCGACCCAGCTGCATCGCCGACCAGTTTCCCCATCAAAGTTGCTCAGTTAGAAGGAACCATTTCTGATGGCGAAGTTAGCGAAAATCGAAACCCGTTATGCGACATGGGATATTTGCGAGTGCCCTTTTTGAACCCAAATGGCCGAATTGATTACCGCTGCGCGGCCGAACCTACGGATATGTTCATTAAAAAAGGTGGGGATGTCGAAGAGCTTCGCGGCCGCGAATGTTTATGCAACGGTCTAACGGCGAATGTTGGACTAGGACAGCATCGCAGGAATGGCTATGACGAGCCCCCGATTGTTACCTTGGGTTCGGACATGGAGAGTGTTCGCGCCCTCTTAAGAATTTATCCCGAAGGCTTCACGGCACAAGAGGCAACCCAATGGTTGTTGCAACCGAGCGCTGATCTGAATTCCTGATTCAAGGTCAATAAGAATTCACTTAAACATCACCTAGCCTTAACATCTGCTTTAGTCAGCCATGCTCTGATAAAGCCATTGAAAAGGAGAGTGACTTTGACCAGCAAAGTATTAGTCGTGGGTGGCGGCATTATCGGAACCATGCATGCATATTTGGCACTTGAAGCAGGATTTTCCGTAGTGCACTGCGAACGCGATGCGACTCCGCAATCGGCTTCAATGCGAAACTTCGGTTTAATTTGGGTTAGTGGCAGACAGTCAGGCAAAGAATTAGAAGTGGCACTTCGAGCTCGCGAAATTTGGGGCGAAATTGGAGCCAAAGTTCCAGCTACCGGGTTTCGGGCTAATGGATCACTCACAATCGCTCGTAACCAAGCTGAGATGCAGGTACTCGAAGAAGCCAACTCCATGCCAGATGCAGTAGAGCGAGGTTTCACTCTCCTCACTAAAGAAGAAACGGTTGCGCTAGAGCCAGTTTTAGCTGGTGACTATATTGGCGCGTTGCGTTGCACGAAAGATGCGGCTGCCGAACCAAAGTACTTATTGAGTGCAATGCGCGAGTATTTAAAAACAAACGATAATTATCAATGGGTTCCTAATTTTGAAGTAGCAGATTTCACTCATAATGAATCCGGAAATCATGTGACCGACGTTAAGGGAATGACACTTTCTGGAGATCTAGTTGTCTTCTGTCCAGGTGCATTTCACAAAGGTTTTCTAGCAACATATTTTGTTGATGCACCTCTTCGAAGAGTGCGACTTCAAATGGCGGCTACGGTTTCACTTCCGAAGAAGCTTGGACATTCGGTCGCGGATGGCGATTCGCTTCGCTACTACCCGGCATTTAAAGATTTGTCTTTAAGCGCCCTTCCTCCTCAAAGTTCGATCGCGGCTGAAAATTTCATGCAACTTCTTTTGGTGCAACGGCTGGATGGTTCATTGACCATCGGCGACACCCACGAATATGTTGAGCCTTTCGGTCACGAATTATTTGAAGATCCGTACGACCATCTTCGCGGTGTCATCTCGGCGATCTTTGGATCGAGCGCACCTGCCATCGCTCGGCGTTGGGATGGAATTTATAGTCAATCAACAAGTTCGGATATTTACTTCCGTAAGACCATCTCTCCCGGAGCGGTGGTTGTTACCGGCGGAGGTGGGCGAGGCAACACAATTTCACCAGCTATCGCAGAGGAGACGATGATTCAATGGCGCTAACTAAACTGGTTGTATTCGATGTCGCGGGTACAACTGCAAAGGATGATGGGCTGGTTATCAAAGCCTTCCAAGATGCGATTGTGAGCATGGGCGTCGTGAAGTCTTCCCCTGAATTTAATGCCATGACCCAATACGTCATTGACACCATGGGTCAGCGGAAGCTCGATGTTTTAACCCACCTATTTGAGGGAGATCTAGAAAAGGCCAACCAGGCGCATGACCGTTTTGTGGCGGGTTATCTTGAATTGGTTGCCAATGGCGAGCTCGAAGAATTTGAAGGTATTACCGATTTCTTCAAAACTCTGCGTTCAAAAGGCGTTGGCGTAGCAATTACCACCGGATTCCCCCGCGAAATTTTGGACTTGATTCTTGAAAAATTGGCTTGGAGCGAGTTCATCGACCTCTCAGTCGCAGCCAGCGAGGTCGCAGAGGGCCGGCCTGCCCCCGACATGATTTTCCGTAGCGTCGAACTATTCAACGTGATAAAAGGAGCCTCAATCGGCATGGACGACGTGATCGTCGTGGGTGATACCGAGACCGATATGGAGAGCGGAGTTCGCTCTGGCGCATCGATTGTGGTAGGAGTAACGTCTGGTTCCCGCACGCGCGAGGGGTTGGAAGAGGCTGGCGCAACTCATGTGTTTGCTTTTTCTACCAAAATAATCGAACTAATCGACTAAAACCAAAAGTTAACTTTATGCTCACCAAAAAATCACTAGAAATACCCCAACTGGATAACTCGATGAAGTTCGCTAGCGTCACAACTCTTCAAGGAGGATTTATGCGTAAGAAATTTGCAGTCGGAATCATTGCAGCAATGGCTGTTGCAATCCTTCCAGTAGCAACATCATCTGGCTCATTCGGTGCAGTTAAGGCATCTAGCGCCACCAGTCTTAAAGATTTCGGAGGCATGAATGGCCTCGTAGCAGCATGTAAGAAAGAAGGAAACCTCAACGTCATCACCCTTCCTCGTGACTGGGCAAACTATGGCGAAGCCATGGATCTCTTCTCAAAGGCCTTCGGCGTGAAGATTTACGATGACAATCCTGACGGATCTTCTGCTTACGAAGTTCAAACCATCAAAACCGCCCCAGCATCAAAGCAACCTGACGTAGTTGACGTCGGAGTTTCAGTACTTGACGATGCAGTCGGAAACGATATTTTTGCTGAATACCGCGTCGCAACATGGAATGCAATTCCAAACGCGTGGAAAGATACTTTGAACGCTAAGTACTACGGTGACTATGCCGGTCAGATTGCAATCATGTACGACACTTCAATCCCATACGCACCAAAATCCATCAAGGATCTTTTGCGTCCAGAATTCAAGGGTCTTGTTGCTATCTCTGGCGATCCAACTCAAGCACAACAAGCACTGATGAGCGTTTTTGCTGCGTCAGTTGCCAATGGCGGATCAACCAGCAATATCCAACCTGGTATCGATTTCTTTAAGAAATTAAAGGAAAACGGAAACTTCGTTGCAGTTAACGGTAATACCACTAACTTCGCAGCTGGTGCCTACAAGGTAGTTCTTAACTGGAACTTCAATGGTCCAGGAACAGTTGCTGCTGCAAAGCAATTAGGCAAGGATGTTAAGTTCGTTATTCCTTCCGATGCAGTTCTTCAGGGAACCCCATACATGCAGGCAATCAACAAGACCGCTCCACATCCAGCATGTGCACGCTTGTGGGAAGAATTCATGTACTCCCAGAACAAAGGCAAGATCACTTCTCAACTAACCGCTGCTGATCTCAAGTTGTCAGGCGAGAAGTTGTTTGCTGCCATTCTTGGTGGACAAAACATCTTCATCTCCGGTGGTGCAACTCCAATCGAGTTCCCAGCAATGGCTGCAAAGAAGTTGAACATTGCTCCTCCAGCATCAATCACTTCATACGCTGGAAAGCTTGCTGCTGTGACTCCAAGTGCGGATTCACAAGCCGCTGCAAAGAAGATCCTCGTTGCAGCTTGGCCAAACCTCTAAGTAAGTAAGTAAGAAAGTAACAGGAATTTATTCCTCTACTTCTACTACTACTTTAGATAAAACATATGGTTAACACGCAGGAATCCGCCACTCGAAAGAGTGGTGGATTCTCTTCCATTTTCAAGGTAATTCCGCTCGTCCCGTTTTCGCTGATCTTTCTATTCTTTTTCTGCTGGCCAATTTTTCAAATTCTCAAGAACTCGTTAGACCAAGGCAAAGGTCATTACGGACTCAGCGCATATCGCTTGATGTTTACAAAGCCGTATATGCATGCTTTTGCCACTTCACTTCAACTATCTTTCTTCTCTGCCCTGACCGCCGGAGTCATTGGCGCAGTTATCGCTTTTTACGTGCATCGAAGCAGTTCTGGATTGAAATCAACCATGGCCATGCTTTCCGGAGTATTGGCTAATTCAGGTGGAGTTCCGCTGGCATTTATGTTTATTGCGGCCTTTGGCGCCCAGGGTGGGATTGTTACGCTGCTTAAGAAAGTCGGAATAGATATATACAGCTCAGGCTTTACGCTCTATAGCTTGACTGGGTTGATTCTTGTCTACAGCTTCTTTCAAATTCCTTTGATGGTGCTCGTATTTACGCCAGCGCTAGAAGGAATGCGCAATGAGTGGCGCGAAGCGAACAATTCCTTAGGCGGATCCAATCTTCAATTTACGCGATGGGTTTTGATTCCCGTTCTTTTCCCCGCATTTCTGGCCTCAATATTGTTGCTCTTTGCTAGCGCTTTTTCCGCTTTTGCCACCGCACGTGCATTAACGGGTGGAAGTGTGGGCTTGGTTCCACTTGTGATCGGATCCCTAATTGATGGAAACGTGATTACTGATCAAGCTAACCTCGGCGACGCACTGGCGGTCGGAATGATTTTCGTTTCTGCGGTAGTGATGGTCTTTTACGGGTTTTCCTTGCGATGGGCGCGTGGCCGATGAAGAGTCGGATATTTTCCGCGACAAGGTACCTAATCCTGGGTTTAGGTTTAATTTTCTTTATTTTTCCGGTTGCTGCCGCGATTGAATTCAGTCTTAGATCTTACGGAAATAAAGGCCATACCTTTGCAAATTATTCGTGGATTTTTCAGCAAGAGGACTTCTTTACAAACATCACGATTTCGCTGAAACTTGCTGTTCTATCTGCAGTGATCACCCTCATTACCGTTGTTCCGGCGGTCACGTTTTTGCACCTTGAAGGGCAGCGGTACAAGCGAATTTTCGAATTCCTTGCCATTTTGCCTTTGGTCGTACCAGTGGTTTCTTTGGCGATTGGCGCACAAAAAGCCATGCCAACTTTCATTCAGAATTCTCAATACGAGTTAGCTTTCTTCTATGTAATTATTGCAATCCCATACACATTTCAATCGCTCAATGTGGGATTGACTTCGATACCGCTTAAGACTTTGGTAGAGGCATCCAGGAGTTTAGGTGCCAGTTTTGGAAAGACAGTGACGGCAGTAATTGTGCCAGCGATTCGAAGTGCCATCAACGCGGCGATATTTCTAGCGGTCACACTTTCCTTTGGTGAATTCACGTTAACTTCGTTATTGCATTGGGAAACTTTTCCCGTATGGATTACTCGCGTTTCCCAAGGAAACGTCTTGGGTTCGATTGCGCTATCGATGTTCTCTCTAATTGGTGCCTGGTCACTCTTGATCTTGGTACAGAGCCTTCAAAATGTACAAAAGCAACGTAGAGCGAAATCGCAAGTTGAAGAGATAGAAGAGGTGCTGACATGAGTTCAAAGAAAGCGGACATTAAGGTTAATTTGGAAAACCTTAGTCGCCATTACGGATCGGTCGCTGCGCTTCAAGATTTTTCTCTTGAAATGACAACAGGGGAGATGGTCTCGCTATTAGGCCCTTCCGGTTGTGGTAAAACAACAGTTCTTCGAATCTTGGGGGGCTTAGACCCAAATCACCAGGGCAAAATATTTGTCGACGGCGAAGATATAACTGGACTTCCATCCGACAAGCGAAATATGGGAATGGTTTTTCAGGCTTATTCTTTATTTCCAAACATGACCGTTGCTGAAAATGTTGAATACGGGTTGCGAGTTCGCAAGATCAACCATGAAGTTCGTCGCAAGAAGAGTATGGAACTCTTAGAGATGGTTCATTTAAGCCATCGAGGAAATGCTTACCCAAATCAACTTAGTGGTGGCCAGCAGCAGCGCGTTGCTTTGGCTCGTGCGCTTGCAATTTCACCGAAGGTTTTGCTACTGGACGAGCCGCTCTCTGCCCTTGATGCTCAAGTGAGAGTTCAAATTCGTGAAGAAATCCGCCGAATTCAATTGGAAACGGAAACCACAACTTTATTTGTAACTCATGACCAAGAAGAAGCTATGTCAGTTTCCGATCGCGTTGGAGTAATGAATGCCGGACAACTTGAACAAATCGATTCTCCAGCTGTGCTTTACAACAAGCCCAAAACGGCATTCGTAGCCTCATTTGTGGGTGTCACGAACAGGATTCCAGCTGAGATTGATGGCAAAGGTCGCGTTCGCGTCCTAAATCAAAAAATTGATCTTTCGAAGAATTCCAGATCCGCCCAAGAAGGCGAAAAAGTGATGGCCTTGGTCAGACCTGAAAACCTTACCCTCGCCGACGAGTTTGATTCGGAATCCAAGCCAGGACTTGTAATAACAAAATCATTCCTTGGCCCCCTTACGAAACTTGGGGTGGATTTAGGTACGGAAAACTTGGTGTACATCAATATGACCAGCCAAGAAGCGCGCAAAATTGAAGTAGGAAATCGTGTAGCGCTGAAGATCACATCTGAGGAGCTCATGGTCGCCAATGGCTAAGAAAGACACACGTGACTTTCGCATTACCAAGGTAGAACCAAATGATCAAGGGTGGTCTTCCTTCGTTTTAGTCCCTGGAGAAGATATCTCTGGTCAAGCTCCTAGCAGTGAAGCAGTTTCGGTTCTAAACCTGGTACATATTTCCGATCTCCATATTTGCGACGCTCAATCTCCAGCCCGTGTTGAGTACATGGATCGGTATGCCGATCCGCACAATCCAACTTCGGAGTTTGTTAAATATGTTGGGACTTATCGAGCACAGGAAATTCTTACGACCCAAACACTCAACACAATGGTGGCGAGCATTAATGCGCTTGAAAATGGCGTAGTTACTGATCGGCCAATCGATGTAGTCGTCATAACGGGTGATGTCACGGATAATGCCCAACAAAACGAATTAAATTGGTATCGGGCGATATTAGATGGTGGTGTAGTAACGCCAGATAGCGGAAGTGCTTCCGAATGGGAAGGCGTCGCAAGTCAAAACCCAGCAAATTACGACCCCTCCTATTGGAACCCCGAAGGTGCTCCAGCAGGATGCGTTGATGATTATCCCCGATCCCTTTATGGACTTCCTTTGGTTCCGGGTCTGCTAGATGCGGTTCGACAACCATTTAATGCACAAGGGCTTCGGCACCTGTGGCTGGCGACACATGGCAATCACGATGCACTTTTGCAGGGCACCGTGTCGCCCGATTCTTACGTTCAGGATTTTGCAATTGGTGGTAAACGCGTTGTTTCGTTAGACCCAGCCATTGATCTTGCAACCATGTTTGGAAATTTCCAAATGGTTGGACCTGCAAGTTACCCTGAATCAAATGGAGCGGAATTTCGAGAAATAACTCCAGACGACCGCCGCAGAATAAATAACAATGGCGATTGGGCTAAATTGCACCTGGAGTGCGGTCACGGTCACGGATTAACTGAGGAAAACATAACTAAGGGAACCAAATACTGGTATCGAGATATCGGCGAAGTCCGTTTGGTTTCTCTAGATACCGTGAACCCTCATGGTGGTTGGCAAGGTTCCCTCGATGAAACCCAATTTGCTTGGCTGAGAAAGACTCTTGAAGAACCGGAACCCAAATACTTTGTATTGCTATCGCATCATCCAGCACCAACGTTATTTAATGATTATTCACCAGAGGGATACGAACGCCGAGTGCTTGAAGCAGAGCTCTTAGAACTTCTACTGGGGGAACCTCGAATGATCTTGTGGCTCGCTGGGCACAATCATCAACATGAAATTCAAAGAATTTCTAATAAGTATGGCGATAATTTTTGGCATATCCAAACCTCATCTAACATTGATTGGCCGCAGCAGGGACGAAAGATAGAAATTCTAGAAGATGCTGGCAAAGTAATTATCGCTACAACAGTCTTCGATCACCAAGGACCTTTGACCCTAAAGGAGACAACTTCTGATTTGGGAAAGACGGAAAACCTTGCTGGGTTATCTCGACTATTGGCTGGAAATGATTGGCAGCGCCGCAGTGGCGAATTTGCTGTCGATTTGATGTCTGGCAATCCCGAGGATCGAAATCGCTTTCTTTGGTTGGACTAATTTTTCACTCTCGTATTTCAATTTTTCAAGAGTTGCTCCAGCGGTTGTATCGTCAAATGTGAGGGAAAAATGAGGTTGAGTTAGTTGCAATTTCATTTACTCATATTGGACCTAACTGCAAAGTGATTGCAGATAATTACTTTGAAATCAACTCGCCTAAATGACAATTAATCAGCAAAATATCCTAATGCGAAATCTTTCACGGAGAAGTTTGATCTCAGCAGTAAGTGCAGTCTTAGTATCAACATTTGGCAGCCGAGCTTTTGGCGCCACCAAGGCAACCGCCAAGCCAAAAGTGATTAAGAAATCACCAACACCAAAAGTGACTGTCAAACCAAAAGTGACTGCAAAACCTTTACCTAAACTTGCGCCGATTCAAACTAAGAAACCGACACCGTCACCAACTCCTACGAAATCTTCCACACCTAAGCCAACTCCTACTTCTACAATCACGCCTTCCGCGACACCGTCGCCAACTTCTTCGCCAATAGTTTCGGCAACGCCGACTCCAATCGCTTCATCCAGTGCAACCCCTACTGCAACACCAACACCCACACCATCACCAACAATTTCCGAAACTCCATCCAGCTCACCTTCTGCAACCCCAACACCAACCCCAACACCAACCCCGACGCCAACACCAACCCCATTGGCTGCGAAAAATAGTGAAATTGATGTCGCTACAGATGGCAAGAAACTTTTCTTAGCGTCGCTGAAAATAGGGGATAGCGTTAATGCGCTTTATACCGACCCCAGCACAAATTCGCGGGAAGAAATAGTGGTCCATAGACTTTCTGAAGATAACATCGTGGCCTTTACTGCGATCTGCACACACCAATGATGCATCGTTGAAGCGCTTCAAAAGACTTTTGAATGCCCGTGCCATGGTTCTGTTTACGATAGCTCGACTGGAACTGTTCTCCAAGGCCCAGCGAAGAAATCGTTGAAGAAGTTTTCTGTTGTGGTACAGGATGGAGCCTTGTTCATTCAAAATGGCTAGACTCGGCCCTAGTTAAATTACATAACTGGGGAAAGTGGCTATGGCTCGAAGTAACAAGTCTTTGACGTGGATTAATCTCTGGACTGTTTATTTAATTTGGGGTTCCACTTACTTTGCCATTGCCGTTGCGGTGAAATCAATGCCCTCACTGCTAGCCATGGGAATTAGATTCACCGCGGCTGGCATTATTTTGGCTTTGGTTCTCTTGGTTAAAAGCGGGGCAAAAGCCTTATTGGTACCCAGAAAAGAGATCTTTTCCGCTTCGGCTATGGGCGCAGTTTTGCTGGGCTTTGGCATCGGGAATGTTTCCTTGGCGGAGCACACGGTTCCTAGCGGAGTCGTTGCCCTAATTATTTCGGCTATGCCATTTTGGATCGCCCTCTTTCGGGCATTTACCGGAGATCATCCAGCGAAACTAAGTTGGATTGGCGTCATATTCGGCTTCGTAGGTGTGGCAATTTTACTTAAACCCGGACAAGTTCATTCCATGAACCATGCATCCAATTCTAAACTTCTCTTTTGGATGATTATGGTCTTGATCGGCAATATATGTTGGGCTTACGGAACTTTCATCTCGCCAAAACTTTCCTTACCTAAGAATGCTTTAGTGCTCACAACATACGAAATGTTTGCTGGAGGTTTAGGACTGTTTGTGGCCGCGTTAATAAGTGGGGAGCGATTCTCATCTTTAAGTGCAGCCACGCCAACTTCGTGGTGGGCGCTGCTCTATCTAGTTCTGGTGGGTTCGATTATTGCTTATAGCGCCTACCTGTGGCTGGTGGGGAATGCCCCAGTATCGCTGACTTCTACTTATGCTTATGTAAATCCGGTAATCGCAGTATTTCTGGGATCGCTTTTTTTGCACGAGAAAATGAGTCCTTCAATATTTATAGGTGGCGCAATTGTTGTCGCTGGAGTCATCATGGTGATTTCTGCGGAGAGTCGCGTTAAAAGCACTCAAATAATTCCAGAATGAGTGACAGTCACTAATACTCCGTGATATGACTAGACCATGGATTTTGATGTCGTAATTGTTGGATCTGGTTTTGGCGGTTCTGTCTCCGCGCTGCGACTAAGCGAGAAAGAATACAAAGTTGCGGTGATCGAAGCAGGACGTCGCTTCTCCGATAAAGACTTCCCTAAAACTTCGTGGCGAATTTCTCGTTTCCTTTTTCTCCCTCGGCTTGGCCTTCGTGGAATTCAAAGAATTCACGCGTTGCCGAATGTCTTAGTCTTAGCAGGAGCTGGGGTGGGGGGCGGTTCTTTGGTTTATGCAAACACTCTTTATGTTCCACCTGATACCTATTTTGATGATCAACAGTGGCGACACATCACCGATTGGAAAGCCGAACTGATGCCTTGGTACGACCAGGCATCTCGAATGCTCGGGGTGGCCGAAAATCCTTATTTCTCGGCTTCCGATCAAGCGATGAAGGATGTCGCAATTGATATGGGCGTGGGGCACACCTTCAAAATGACACCGCTTGGCGTGTATTTCGGAAAGGGACCAACCGTGGCCGAAAAGGATCCCTTCTTTGGTGGCGTTGGACCAGATCGCAACGGTTGCAAGCAATGCGGTGGATGCATGACTGGGTGTCTTTACAACGCAAAGAACACCTTGCCGAAGAATTATTTAGGTTTAGCAGAAAAAGCCGGCGCACAGGTATTTCCAGAGACCACAGTTACCAAGGTAGAAATGACGAAGGATGGGACCTGGCGAATTCATACTCGTGGAAGTTCGGCTTGGTTTGGCCGAAAGAAAGTGTTCACGGCACAACAGGTGATCATCGCTGCCGGGACTTTCAATACTCAGAAATTGCTTCATCGGATGAAAACCGACTCGGTTCTACCCAAATTGTCACAACAGTTGGGCAAACTTTCGCGAACGAACAGCGAAGCGTTAGTAGGCGCAATGATGCCAACCACCGAGATCGACTACAGCAGAGGTCCCGCTATCACTTCATCATTTTTCCCCAACGAACATACACATGTCGAACCAGTTCGATATGGAAAGGGAAGTAACCTGATGGGGATGCTCCAGACGGTGATGACCGATGGAGATTCGGCGAAAGAACGTCGGCGCCAATGGTTGCGAACGGTGATTGCTCATCCGTCTCAGTTAGCTAAAATTCTCAACGTCCGGAAGTGGAGTGAGCGGACGGTTATTGCTTTAGTGATGCAAAATGTTAATTCCTCTGTTTCGGTTTTTGGTAAGCGAAGCTTCTTTGGCTGGCATTTAACTTCTTCGAACGATTCAGAACATCCCAACGCAACCTTTATTCCTGAAGCAAATGATGTGGTCCGCCGAATAGCTAAGAAGAACAATGGCATTGCTGGCGGGCATATCGGAGACCTCATTAATGCGCCATTTACAGCCCACTTTGTAGGCGGGTGCGTCATTGGGGATTCGGCCGAAACCGGGGTAATCGATCCCTACCACCGAGTCTGGAACTACCCAACCATGCATATTGTGGACGGCTCTAGCCTGACCGCGAACTTAGGTGTAAATCCTTCACTCACCATTACAGCGCAAGCAGAACGGGCACTTTCAATGTGGCCAAATAAGGGTGAATCCGATTTGAGACCTTCGCAGAATTCGCCTTATGAAAAGGTCACCGCCGTTGCTCCCAAGAAACCGCTAGTTCCCGAAACTGCCATCGGCGCACTTCGGTTGCCGAAATAATTTACCTCTTACGCATCCGCGGGTACTTAGTAACCGGATAGCCCGGGTTGTCAAAGAAATCCTTAATGGTGGCAACCATTAATTGGTTTCGTTCGTGAACTACATAATGCGATGCTGCAGGAATCACTGCTAAACGGCCATCTGGAAGTGCTTCATAAAGATCCACTGAATGATGAATGGAGAATGGTTCATCATCACCAGATAGCACTAGTACCGGACAGGAAATCTTTGCTAGCTCTGATTTTGTTAGCGTTGGTTCTGAGCGCCAAACATCAAAAGCCTTCTTAACTATCTCATCTTGAGTTGGTGCTGGATCTGGAGATCTCTCGGCAAATTCAGCGCGACCATCTTCGTCGATAACGATCTCTTCATCTGGATCGCCCATGATTAACAAAGAATTCCAATGAAAGTTAGTGCCGATTGCAACTATCGATTTAACTAAGTCTGGTCGCTTCAAGGCAACTAACAAGGAAACGATTCCGCCATCGCTCCAGCCCAAAAGATGAGCGGGTTGACCAATAACCGTTTCGATATAAGCAATGGCTTCATCGGCTTGGAAATCAAAATGATAAAACCCGGGTTGAATGCCAGTTCTGCCGTGGGCAGTTCGGTCGTAAGCAAACACATGATGGTTTGCCGCGATCGCGGGCAATATTTCGAAATCCCAATCTTCGGTTGCACTCAGGCCGCCATGCATTAACAGCGCAGGCTCACCATTATTAGCCCACTCGGTACTCCATGTCGGATGACCGTTGAGATCTAGGTACCCCTGCTTTATAAAGTTAGTCATTAGTTTGTCGAATCTATGATGTGTCGGTTGCCTCGATCGAAGGTTAGATAATTCCACGACCAGTCGGCAATAGTTCCAATTCGATTTCTTCCACCCATTAAATAAAACAGGTGGAGGAATAACCAGATAACCCAGGCCAGTGGGCCAGAGATCTTTATCTTCTTCGCTTCGACAACGGCTTTATGCCGACCAATTGTTGCCATGGAGCCTTTATCTTTGTATGAAAACTTCTTTAAAGCTTGGCCCGAATGCGATCGCAAGATTTGCTTGGCAACAAAGCGACCTTGTTGCATGGCAACTGGCGCGATCATGGGAAGGAAGCGACCATTGGCCGACTTAGCTCCAGAAATATCGCCCACCGCCCAAATGTTGGGATAGTGCTTGGTCTGCAACGTATCATCGCAATCTATTCGCCCAGAGACGATAGGAATATGAAGGAACTGGGCATCGGGGGATCCCTTAACTCCAGCGGCCCATACGGTTACTTCTGAAGGAATCAGCCCGCCATCAGACAAAACAATATTGCGCGACTCCACAGATTTCACTGCGGTATTGCACATTACTTTGACACCTAATTTCTCTAAATCTTTTTGGGTCTTAGCCGAAAGAGATTCGGAGAACATGGGCAACAAGCGCGGGCCTGCCTCAATTAAATATATGTCTATGTGATTGGCGGCATGGGCTTGGTCATTTTTAAGTGGGCCTCGGACCAGTTCGGCCAAGGCTCCGGCGAGTTCAACCCCGGTAGGCCCGCCACCAACAATGGCGACAGAGAGAACGGTTTCATCTTCGAAGCGACACAAATCTTCAAATCGGCGCATAACTTGAGCCCGAATTTCCAGCGCCTCTTCAATGGTTTTCATTCCAAGCGCATGTTCGTTGACTCCTGGAATTCCAAAATCAGCAGTAACTGAACCCATTGCGATGATGAGATGGTCAAACTCCAAAATCTCACTGCTATCAAGTTTCACCGTTTTATTTTTGTAATCGAGAGAAATGGGTGAACCCATACGAAATTTTCCATGAATACTTCTTAAAGCTCCACGAATGGGATAGGCCACGTGATCTGCAGCGAGTCCGGCAGTTGAGACTTGGTACAAGAGTGGAAGAAAGGTTTGGTAGTTGTGGCGATCCACCACCGTGACGATAGCGTTTTTGCCTAGTTTCTTAGCCGCAGCCAATCCACCAAAACCACCACCTAGGATCAGTACGCGTGGTTTTGCCATTAAGTAATCCTCACGATTTCAAGTGTCGCCGATGAGGACACAAGTCTACTGTTCTTTCTATGAAGCTTGCTCCCGAATTAAATTGGCTCCGACGATGACAAATTTTCGCGGCCGAAAAGTATTGGTCACTGGTGCATCGGGATATGTAGGTGGACGGTTGGTTCGCCAATTGTTAACGGAAGGTTTCGCCGTTCGAGTTTTTGTGCGTGACAAAAATAAAATATCAGGTCAGTCGTGGTTCGATTCTGTGGAAGTTGCCGAAGGCAATGCTGATAACTTCGAACAGACAAAGAGTGCTCTACAAAATATTCACACTGCATATTACTTGTTGCATTCAATCAATATGGGACCACATTTCGATGAGATCGAAGCAGCGATGGCACGTGGGTTTGCTCAGGCTGCAAGTGAGGCACAAGTAAAGCAAATTGTTTATTTGGGTGGAATTGCCAACGACAAAAATATTAGTAAGCACCTCCAGTCGCGAGAACGCACCGGAAAAGAATTAGCAACAGGGATGGTTCCAGTCTTGGAACTTCGTGCCGGAATTATTATCGGTTCTGGTTCTGCTTCTTTTGAAATGTTACGTCACCTCACACATCGCCTGCCCATCATGACGACTCCAAAATGGGTTTCTAATCTCACGCAACCTATCGCGATTCGTGACGTACTCTGGTATCTAACAAAAATTGCGATGTTCGAAAAACCAGTTAGTGGTCAGTTCGATATCGGCGGTCCGGAAGTTCTTTCCTATGCCGACATGATGCAAACCTTTGCCAAGCTCTCTGGTTTACCTCGCAGAATCATTATTAAGGTGCCAATACTTTCGCCTCGTTTATCCAGTTTGTGGATTGGTTTGGTTACGCCGGTTCCAACGGCGCTAGCAAGACCATTGGTTGGTTCGTTGATAAGTGAAGTAGTCGCGGATCCAAAGAAGAGCATCGAACATTTAATTCCACACCCCAAAGAGGGTCTGTTGCATTTGGCCACTGCTATCGAATTAGCGCTATCTAGTACCAATTCAAATCAGGTGGAGACTCGTTGGTCCGATGCTACTTACCCCGCGGCTCCTTGGCAGAAAGCGCAGAGCGACCCGTCCTGGGCTGGGGAAACTTTGTATCGAGATTTTCGCGAAGCAGAAGTATCAATTCCCGCGGCTGATCTTTGGGCGACCGTGGAAGCCATCGGTGGTAAAACCGGTTGGTACGGCGCTGATTTTCTCTGGTGGGCCAGGGGAGTTTTGGACCGCATGGTCGGTGGAGTGGGGCTTCGGCGTGGTCGCCGGGATCCGTTGCATCTTCGAGCTGGGGATAGTTTGGACTTTTGGCGAGTGGAAGTTGTTGAGCCTGGAGTGCGACTTCGACTTTATGCCGAAATGATCTTGCCCGGGAAGGCGTGGCTAGAGTTTCGAATAATTGAAACCGTGCGCGAAGGCGTTAGTTATCGGCGGATCGAACAAGAAGCCACCTTTTCTCCGCGCGGTTTAGGCGGCCAGCTGTACTGGTTCGCCGTAATGCCATTTCATAGTTTCGTTTTCCCAACGATGCTTAAGAAGATCATCAAAGCCGCGGGTGACTTAAACCAGAGTCGAACTTAACTGGCACAATCAGCCCGTGCATGAATTTACTCCCGAAGTTGAAGCCTTAGCCCATCAGGTTCTGGAATACAGTCTGGATCGATTAAAGAATGATCCGCCACTGGATGGCCCAAAATCAGCAGAAGAGTTATACGCACTTGTTGGTAACACGATCACGCCCGCTGGGTTAGGGGGCGAAAAAGCGATGGATCTTTTTAAAGATGTTTTAGCCAAAGCCTGCATTTCTACCGACCACCCGCGGTACTTGGCGTTCATTCCTTCTGCTCCCAGTGAATATGCAAACCTTTTTGATTTAGTCGTGGGCGCGAGCGCCCTCTATGGCGGATCTTGGTTGGAAGGTGCCGGTGCAGTCTTCGCCGAAAATCAGGCGCTGCGCTGGATATCAGATTTAGCGGGATTGCCTCAATCAGCTGGAGGTGTTTTTGTTCAAGGTGGGACGATGGGAAACCTCTCTGCCTTAGTTGCCGCCCGCGCGCATTTTAGAACGAAGCGAACCGATGTGACCCAATGGGTGGTGGCTGCTAGCGCCGAAGCACATTCTTCGATTAAGGCAGCAGCGCACGTCATGGATATTGATACATTACTTATTGAACCGCAATTGAATGGTTCACTTGGGGGAGCAGAGGCCGCGCTTGCAATTGATCAATATCATCAGGCAAATCCCTCGCATCAAGTTTTTGCTCTAGTTGCAACAGCAGGCACAACCAACTTGGGCATCATCGATCAACTTGCTTCATTAGGCGATGTCGCTCATGAACGTGGAATTTGGTTTCACATCGATGGCGCCTACGGTCTGGCAGCGCTCTGTGCGCCAAAGTCTCGGTACTTATTTGATGGAGTAGAAAAAGCTGACTCATTGATAGTGGATCCGCACAAGTGGCTCTTTGCTCCCTTCGACGCCTGCGCCCTTATTTATCGAAATCCAGAACTAGGAAAGAAAGCCCACCTACAACACGCGGCCTACCTAGAAACTTTGGAAGACGAGAGCGAATGGAATCCATCGGACTATGCGATTCATTTAACCAGGCGAGCCAGAGGATTGCCCTTCTGGTTTTCATTAGCGGCTCATGGAACAACTGAATATGCACAAGCAGTTGAAGACACCATGGAGATGGCCCGGACTGCAGCAACCATGATTCGAAATCATCCAAATCTAGAATTGGTCGCCGAACCCACCTTGTCTGTTGTCGCCTTCACTCGAACCGGATGGAATACGGCGCAGTATCAAACTTGGTCTGACAAATTGCTCGAAGATCAGATTGGGTTCGTGACCCCTTCGGCCCACCACGGCGCCCCGATTCTTCGCTTTGCCATAGTTAACCCCTGGACGAAGGAAAGTGATTTAGCAGAAATCTTGGCAACTCTCTAGTCGGCACGGATTCGCCAGAAGCACAGATTTTGTCCCGAACTCTCCTATGATTTGGGCTATGGACAATCTCGCCCTTAATTCTGCCGCCATCAATTCCCCGGAGTTCGAGGCTGCCAAGTCAACGGCTACTACGCTGACCGACCTGGAGTTGCGTATCCTGGAGTTTGAGCGTCAATGGTGGCGTTATGCCGGGGCGAAGGAGAGCGCGCTCAAGGAGCTATTCGACATGAATCCGCCTTCCTATTACCAACTTCTCAACCACCTCATCGACCGTGACGATGCGCTCCAGGCTTACCCCATGCTGGTCAAGCGCCTTCGTCGCCTTCGCGAAGCCCGAACCACGGCCCGAAGCGCTCGCATTTAAGTTGGGTTTGCCCTAACTCCCGCTCTGCCCTAGATTTGGCATTAGCACTCAACGGGTGCGAGTGATAACTTGCGCATTTATATGAGGGAGATACTGAAGTTATGGCAAAGATGATTGCCTTCAATGAAGAGGCCCGACGTGGCCTAGAGCGTGGAATGAATGTATTGGCTGACGCGGTCAAGGTAACCCTTGGACCCCGTGGTCGTAACGTCGTTCTAGAAAAGAAGTGGGGCGCCCCCACAATCACCAATGACGGAGTTTCAATTGCTAAAGAGATTGAACTTGACGATCCTTGGGAAAAAATTGGCGCGGAATTGGTTAAAGAAGTAGCGAAGAAAACCGATGATGTTGCCGGCGATGGAACAACTACCGCTACCGTTTTGGCTCAAGCCCTAGTTCGCGAAGGTCTTCGCAACGTGGCTGCAGGCTCAAATCCAATGGCCCTGAAGCGTGGAATTGAAAAGGCAGTTGAAGCAATTTCTGCCGAACTTTCAGCTATGGCCAAGCCAGTAGAAACAAAGGAGCAGATTTCTGCTACCGCGTCTATTTCTGCCGCAGATACCACCATCGGCGAAATGATCGCTGAAGCAATGGACAAGGTTGGCAAGGAAGGTGTTATCACCGTTGAAGAGAGCAACACTTTCGGACTTGAGCTAGAGCTCACCGAAGGAATGCGCTTTGATAAAGGTTATATCTCGCCTTACTTCACTACTGATACCGATCGCATGGAAGCAGTACTAGAAGATCCATACATTCTTATTGCTAACTCTAAGATCACAAACATTAAAGACCTACTTCCAATTTTGGAAAAAGTTATGCAATCTGGAAAGCCACTTGTTATCTTGGCTGAAGATGTTGAGGGTGAAGCCCTTGCAACTTTGGTAGTCAACAAGATTCGTGGAACTTTCCGTTCTGCAGCAGTTAAAGCCCCTGGCTTTGGTGACCGTCGTAAGGCAATGTTGCAAGACATTGCAATCCTTACTGGTGCAACTGTTATTT